>CAYRJD010000012.1:0-33858 GCA_964424585.1 uncultured Acidimicrobiales bacterium
CCCCTGGCTCATCAACAAGCCCCACCATCCGCACTGGAACACCCCGAAGCACCCGCAGGACGAGCAGGTGGTGTCGTCGTGGTGCGCGGTGATCGCCAGAGGCGCACCTGGCAATCGCACGGTGTTCGAGCCCGCCAACACGATCCTGTTCGTCGACAGCACCGGCCAGGCGACGTGCATCGACGGCGACGACCACCACTCCGGCGGGCCCGGCGCGGAGGCGGGCACTCAGCCGACGCACCGCTATCACGGCGACGACGACTTCATCGACCAGCACGGCTCAACCATCAACGCGGGTATCGCACGCGAGGTGGCAAGGGTCGCCGCGAACTCCCACACCCTGCGCGGACGACTCGGCGGCGCACCAGGCACGCCCGGGCACCGACCCGATGAAGTCGTCGCCCAAGGCAGGCACCGCAACGACGGCTCCATCAACTACACCACACAAAACAGCCTCAACCTCACCGGACGCCACGACCACAAGACCGTCATGTTCTGGGTGTGGTGGGAACGCGCCGCCGACACGGAGCCGTTGTGCGACGACGTTCACCCTGACCGTGGAAACGCGCACGCGGCAGGCGGCGGCGTCTCGTCACCATTGGTTCTACGAGACGGCGCCGCCTGCGTTCGTCACCGCGACACGCCGCGGCGGGCGGGCGTCGCCGTTTAGGTTCGGCGCCCGCCCGCCACCTGGCCCGACGGACCTGCCTCTGCCGGATACAGGCGCGCACTTACTCTTGAGGTCCGGCTTGTCGTCTCAACCACAAGGAGTGCGCGGAGGAACCCATTAGCAAAAGCCAACAGTGCGGCTGCGCTGCACGCAGCCGATCGTGTGTGGCGCTAGCGGGTTAGCTGGGTCGCGGATAGCAGGTGCTGTCGCCGCCCAGGTAGCCGCAGTGTCGATAGTGCGGCGAGACGGTCAACCAGCGCGCGTCGAACGACGCTGCGGCGGCTCACGTCGAGACGCGCCAAAGCAGGCGCCGAAGCGGTCGTCTGGAAACATCACGTCAAGTGAAATCGACCGCGGCGTACTCGCTCAACTTCGTGAGGTTGTGCGTCGCTTCGATGCGGCGGACGGTGCCGCTGCGAGAGCGCATCACCAGCGAGTCGCTGACCGCACCGTCTGAGGTGTAGCGAATGCCGCGCAGCAGCTCGCCGTCGGTGACGCCAGTGGCCGCGAAAAACACGTCGTCTGAGCGCACCAGGTCGTCAATCGTCAGCACCGCGTCTAGGTCGTAGCCAGCCTGCTGCGCGGCCTTGCGCTCTTTGTCGTTGCGCGGCCACAGTCGACCCTGCATCGCGCCTCCCATGCACTTGATCGCCACGGCCGAAATGACCCCCTCGGGCGTGCCGCCGATGCCGAACAAGATGTCGGCCGTCGTGCCGGTGACCGCCGAGATCGCGCCGGCCACGTCGCCATCGGGGATAAGCCGAATGCGCGCACCGGTCGAACGGATCTCCGCGATCACCTCCGAGTGACGGTCGCGATCGAGCACCACCGCGGTGAGGTCGCGCACGCTGCGGTTCATCGCGGACGCCACCGCCTCCAAGTTCTCCGTCGGCGACTTGGTGAGATCGATGACGACGCGCGCCGCCTTGCCGACGGCAATCTTCTCCATATACACGCACGGCCCCGGGTCGAACAGCGTGCCCTCCGGTGCGACGGCGATGACCGAGATCGCGTTGCCTCGCCCCAGCGACGTGAGCGTGGTGCCGTCGATCGGGTCGACCGCGACGTCGGTGCGAGCGCCAGTGCCGTCGCCCACCGCCTCGCCGTTGAACAGCATCGGCGCTTCGTCTTTCTCGCCCTCACCGATGATGACGACGCCGTTCATCGGCACCGACCCGAGCACGATGCGCATCGCCTCGACCGCGGCTTGGTCGGCGCCGTTCTTGTCGCCCCGTCCCATCCAACGAGACGCCGCCAGGGCGGCAGCCTCGGTCGTGCGCACCAGCTCCATGGCGAGGTTGCGGTCGGGCGTCTGCGTGGGGCGGTCGCTCATCGGGCGCGCGGCGGGGCTGTCTGGCTCACTCATCAACTAATGAAAGTAGCCAGCTAGCGTTGCGTTTCGTGCTTCTGGCGGAGATGGTCGTGTGGCACTCGCGGGCGTCGGTGCCGACACGACGAGTCGCGCTGGGCGACGACGAGCTGCCGGTCGAGCCGACGCCAGGCTTCGGCGGCCTGCTGCTGGCAGCGATGGTGGCCACCTTCTCGGTGACGTTCGACGACGACTACCGAGCGATGCTGTTCGAGCTGATGCGCGACCTCGAGGCCGGCGAGCGCATCAGCCAGCCCCGCCTGCGTTACCGCTTACAAGAAGACCTCGTCGGACTGACCCGCACGACGCACCAGCTAGTCGGCGGCGGCGAAGGCGAGCTGCTGCTCAAGCTGCAACCCGCCGCTCGACACGAACCTCAAGTGCTCGCCGCGATCTACCGAGCCGGCGAGTGCGCGCTCGAAACCAGGCGCAGCCTGTTCACGCTGCTGCGCTCCGCGACGCGCTGGCGAGGCGGCAGCCACGCCGACCTGCTCAGCTACCTCACCGGTCGCGGCCCGCGCAGCGGCAGCTTCGTCGACAACCTCGTCGACCCGAGCGAGTGGGCGCTCGGCGTGCTCGGCCTCGACGACTACGACGGCGACAAACGGGCGCTGCAACGACACGTGCGCAGGCTGCTGCGCCGCGCGCATCCCGACCACGGAGGCGCGCACCACAACGCTGGCACCCGCATCGCGGACTTGACCGCCGCCCGTCACATCCTGCTGGCGAACCCGCGGGGCGACCGGGCTGTGGGCGACTGAACGGGGCGTGACCACCCAGGCCGACGTCGTCGTCATCGGCGCGGGCATCGTCGGGCTCGCGACTGCCCACGCGCTAGCTCGCCGCAACCCTGCCGCCAAGCTCGTCGTGCTCGATGCCGCCGACGCGCTCGCCGCTCACCAGAGCGGGCGCAACTCAGGCGTGCTGCACTCCGGCATCTACTACCGGCCCGGATCGCTCAAAGCGCAACTCGTCGTCGCAGGTCGAAACCAGATGGTCGCCTACTGCCGCGACCGAGGCGTCGCGCACGAGGTGTGCGGCAAGGTGATCGTCGCCACCGCGGCCGCAGAGCTAGCGCGGCTCGACGCGCTGGCTGCGCGCGCGGCGGCTAACGGCGTCGAAGCCACGCGGCTGAGCCCCGCCGAGGTGCGCGAGCGCGAGCCGCACTGCGTCGCGGTCGGCGGCCTCTGGGTCGGCTCGACCGGCGTGTGCGACTTCGTGGGCGTGTGCCACGCGCTGGCGAACGACGTCGCTGCCGCTGGCGGCGACATCGAGTTGAGCACGCGAGTGCGCACGCTGACCACCTCACCAGACGCGCCCGTCGCGCGCGTCGGCACCGAGCACGGCGACATCGAAGCTCGTCTCGTCGTCAACTGCGCGGGGCTGCGGACCGACCAGATCGCCGAGATGGTCGACGCCCGCGACGGCCACCGCATCGTGCCGTTCAGGGGCGAGTACTACGAACTCGCGCCGAGCGCGCAGCACCTCGTGCGCCAGCTGATCTATCCGGTGCCCGACCCGGCGTTTCCGTTTCTCGGCGTGCACCTCACGCGCGGCATCGACGGGCACGTTCACGCCGGGCCGAACGCGGTGCTGGCGCTGCACCGAGAGGGCTACCGGTGGCGCGACGTCAGCCGAGGCCAGCTCCGAGAGCACGTCGTCAACCGCGGCCTGTGGCGGCTCGCCCGGCGCTACTGGAAAACCGGCGCGGGCGAAGTGTGGCGGTCGCTGAGCAAGGGCGCGTTCGCTCGGGCGCTCGCGCGGCTCGTACCCGAGATCACGCCGAACGATCTCGTGCGAGCGCCCGCAGGCGTGCGAGCTCAAGCGATGGACGACGCAGGCGACCTGCTCGACGACTTCGCGATCAGACGCGAAGGCAGAACCGTGCACGTGCTCAACGCGCCCAGCCCCGCCGCGACGGCGAGCCTCGCCATCGGCGAGCACATCGCGAACGAAGCCGCCGAACTGCTGGGCGACTAGCCGAACCGACGTCGACGGGCCAGCTAGCCGCGCAGGCTGCCCAGCCAGTCGAGCGCGACGTCGCAGATGAACTTGCGTGCGGAGGCACTGGCAGGGTCGTGGCCGCCTCGTGCGAGCACCTCCAGCCGAACTGGCGCATCGATGAGCTGGGCGGCAGCGGCCAGACGCTCAGCAGGCCCGAGGGTCGGCCCAATATGCGGCCCAATATGCGGCCCAATAAAGGGATCGTTTGCCGCCGACACGAACAGGCACGGCACCGTGATGTCGCCGAAGTGGGCCGTGCGCGGCTGCGACTGTTTGCTGGCCGTCGGCTTCGGCGGCGGACGCAACGGATACGACAGCAACAGCAAGCCCGCTACCTCCAGCCCGCGCGCCGCAGCCATCGACAGCGCCCGTGCTCCGAACGAACGGCCGCCAACCACCAGCTCGGCGGTCGACACGCCAAGACGGCGCGCGAAGCGCTCGACCTCGTCACGCAACAGCTCGACGGCCCGCTCGATGCGCGGCGCGCCACGTCGCTTGCCATCGGCGCGAAAGTCGTGGCGGCACACGGCGAGCCCAGCTCGGGTCGCGGCTTCGTCGAGCGCCAGCAGCGTCGGGTGGTCTCGAGTGCCGCCGGCGCCCGGCGACAGCAGCAAGCCCGCGGGCGTCGTCACGTCACGCGCGGTAGCGGGTTGAGGCGGCCCGCCGAGCGTCGACCGGATGCAGCTGCTCAAGCTCGGCTCGTGCGCCCTCACCCAAACGAGTGACCGCGATGGTGGCACCCACCAGCGGCCCCAGCCACAGCAACGCCATCGGCGAGCCGAAGCCGCTCCAGACGTCAGACAACCAACCGACCGCCACGATGCCGACTGCGCTGCCAACGACGCCGGTCGCTGCGGCGACGGTGCCAGCTCGCGCCCGCACCGCGGTGGGAAACAGCTCGCCTCGATACACCCCAAGCGCGGGAATGAGACCAGCCGAGGCGACGGTCGCAATCACCGCCAGCAGCCACAGCAACGCCCCCGCCACGCTGAACATCAGCGCCGCCGCGCCGAGCCCGACCGCCGCGGCGACGCCGATGACACGACGCCGGCCTCGCACATCCGCGATGCGTCCCGACAGGTACAGCCCGACGCCGCCAGGAGTCGCGGTCGTCAGGATGAACAGCGACACCTGCGTCGCACTAAAGCCGTGCTCGTCGCGCAAGAACTCGTTGCGGAACCAATCGAGCGGGCCCAAGAACAGCCCCATCGTCGCGAACACCACGCCCAGCAGCACGACCTGTCGCCAGTAACGCAGCAGCGGCGGCCGACCGGCGGAGTCGCCGGCGGCGCGCGGCCTCGCGCAGGCGCTGACGAACCGCCAGGTCTCCGGCGTCTGGCGCAGCGCCAGCAACAGCAGCGGCACCGCCAGCCACGGCGCCAGAAACACGAGACGCCACGTCCAGATCGCGAAGCCGGCGATGGGCTGCAGCCACACCACGACGCCCGCGCCCAGCGCGCTCGCGAGCGCCAGCACCGAGAGGCTCCACGCCCTGGTGCCCGCGGGCATCTCTTCGAGCGCGATGACGACGATCGTCGCGGCGAGCGCCGCGTTGGCGGTGCGGGTGAGCGTCAGCGCCGCGGTGAACGCGACCAAGTTCGGAGCGGCAGCAGTGACGAGGCTGCACAACAGGTTGGTGACGAGCGCCAGCCGCAGCACGAACTTGCGTCCGCGCCGGTCGGCCAGCACCGAAGCGCCGATGGCGATCAGCGTGCCGATGCGCACGACGGCGCCGAGCAGTCCCTGGCTGAGGTGACTGGCGTCGAACTCGTCTGCTGCGTAGGTGTGCAGCTCGGCTGGAGCGTTCGACCAGAACCCGACCGCCATCACCAGCACGCACAGCGCGCACAGCACCCGCACGTGGCTGACTCTGAACCGAGCGGGCGGCGTCCACCACGGGCTCGCACCGGTGCGGCTCGGGCGGCGCAACGAGCGGCGCACCAGCGGCGCCACCAGAAACCGAAAGTAAGGGACGCTGAGGCGGTAGCGGAACGTCTCGGCGACGTTCCAGCCAACCCCGGCAGCCACCGTTTCGCTGCGCCGCGCGGGCTGCGTCGCGCGCGTCGCTGACAGCGTCCGCTCGTAAGAGACGAACGGCCCGTCGGCTTGCGCGAAGGTCGCCGACGCAGCTCCCGCCGCCAGCTTGAGCGTGTCTCGCCGCTCCCGCGCGAGGTCGGCGCGTGGTCGCAGCAGCGTGGCGAGCTGGTGCGTGCTGACACGCAGGTGAGTTGCAACTAGCTCGACGACGCGCGGCTCATCACACCTGCGGGCCGTCACAGAGTCAACCTAACCGCAGACCCATTCCGTACTCTGCGCTAGTTGTGAGCAGCTCATTCGGCGCGACCCAGAGTTCGACTGCGGGCGCAATCAAGGTGCGGGCAGGTGCGCCGCTCGCGGGCGAGGTGGCGATTGGCGGCGCCAAGAACAGCGTGCTCAAGCTCATGGCGGCGTGCCTGCTGGCCGAGGGAGAGCACACGCTCGCCCGGGTGCCCGACATCGCGGACGTCGAAATCATGGCCGAGCTGCTGAGCGCGATGGGCGTGAGCGTGCGGCGCGACGGCGACCGACTCACGCTGACGGTGCCAGCCGACGTCACGACGCAAGCGCCGTACGAGCTGGTGGAGCGGATGCGAGCATCGATCGTCGTGCTCGGGCCACTGCTGGCTCGACACGGGTTCGCGCGGGTGGCGATGCCGGGCGGCGACGACTTCGGCCCTCGCCCCATCGACATGCACATGGACGGGCTCAGCGCGCTGGGCGCGACGTTCAAGGTGAGAGGCGGCGACGTCGAAGCGCGAGCCGACGAGCTGGTCGGCGCCGAGCTGATCTTGGACTACCCCTCGGTCGGCGCGACCGAGAACGTGATGATGGCGGCGGTGCTCGCGAGGGGGCGCACCGTCGTCGACAACGCGGCGCGCGAACCGGAGATCTGCGACCTAGCGCGCTTCCTCAACGAGATGGGTGCGCGGGTGGCTGGCGCGGGCAGCGACCGCGTGACGATCATCGGAGTGAAGCGGCTGCAGCCAGCGGAGCGGCCCTTCGTGACGATGCCCGACCGAGTAGAGGCGGCGACGTTTTTGGCGGCGGTCGGCATGGCTGGCGGCGAGGTGGTGCTGCGAGGTGCCCGCGCGGATCACATGGCGATGCTGGTGCGCAAGCTGCGCGACATGGGCATGGAGATCGACGCACGCGAAGACGGCGTCGCGGCTCACGCTGCGGCGCGGCTGCGCGCAGCAGACATGTCGACGCTGCCGTATCCGGGTCTGGCGACCGACTACAAGCCGGCGCTGATGGCGCTGCTGTCGACCGCCGCGGGCACCGGCATCGTCACCGAGAACATTTTCACCGGACGATTCCGCTACGTCGACGAGCTGCGGCGCATGGGTGCCGACATCCGCACCGAGGCGCACCACGCGGTGGTGCGCGGCGTCGACCGTCTGTCGGGCGCGCCGGTGCGAGCGCACGACATCAGAGCGGGCGCGGCGCTGGTTGTCGCCGGGCTGGGCGCGACCGGCACCACGACCGTCGCCGACGCGCACCACGTCGACCGGGGATACGAGAGCTTCGTCGGCAAGCTGGCGAGTCTCGGCGCCAACGTCGAGCGCACCTAGGCAGCGATGTCGAACCGAAGCGACCCAACCGACCTGCTGGCCGATGCCCGCGCGGGCAAGCGGCTGGCGCTCGCGCGGCTGCTGTCGTTGGTCGAGCGCGGCGGCGAGACGGCGCGCCAGGTCGGGTCGGTCGTCTATGAGCAGGTGGGCGGCACGCGCAGCACCACCTACAGCGTCGGCATCACCGGCGCGCCGGGAGGCGGCAAGTCGACCGTGACCACCGCGCTGGTGCACCTGCTGCGCGGCGGCGGCAACGAGCGCGAGCCGGTCGAGCGCGTCGCGGTGCTCGCCATCGATCCGTCGTCTCCTTACACGGGCGGGGCGATACTGGGCGACCGAGTGCGGATGGGCGAGCACGCAGCAGACGAAGGCGTCTACATCCGGTCGATGGCGACACGGGGGCACATGGGCGGGCTGAGCTTGGCGACGCCCCAGGCGGTGCGGACGCTCGACGCCGCCGGCTGGCCGCTGGTGCTGATCGAGACGGTCGGCGTCGGTCAAGTTGAGGTCGAGGTCGCCGGCGCGGCCGACACGACGGTCGTCGTGCTCAACCCCGGGTGGGGCGACGCCATCCAGGCCAACAAGGCGGGGCTGATGGAGGTGGCAGACGTCTTCGTGATCAACAAGGCCGACCGGCCCGGGCTCGACGACACCGTGCGTGACGTTCGCCAGATGCTCGACATGTCGGACGGGCTGGCGTGGACGCCGCCGGTGATCGCGACGGTCGCTACCGACGGCGACGGCATCGACGAGCTGCTCGATGCGATCGACGAGCATCGGGCGCATCTCGAACGCTCGGGCGAGCTAGTCGAGCGGCGGCGGACGCGAGCGGTCGACGAACTCACCGAGGTGCTGTGGCGGATGCTGGAGGCGCGAGTGCGTGCGCACCAAGACGGCGACGCGCTGGCTGCAGCGACCGAGTCGGTGGCGGCTGGCGTGGTCGATCCGTATGAAGCGGCGTCGACGTTGGTCGAGGCCGCGCTCGGCTAGGCGGCGGCTCGGTTTGAGCCTTGTCTTCGCTCTCAGTCCAACTCGCCGCGAGCCAGCGCGAACACGGCTTCGCGCTCGGCTGGCATGAGATCGCGCGACAACAACCTGAGTTCGGCGGCGTGCCGGAGCTGATCTTGTATTTCGTCGTCGCCGAACGCCACCAGGAACGCCCGGGCGAACTGCCGTCGCCACGCGTTCACCATCGCTCTGGTCGTCGCTCCGCCCGGCCCCGGCGAGGTGCGCAAGATCGTGTAGGTGACCGCGGCATCGAACGCGCAGTTGCCGCGGCCAGCGTTTTCCCAGTGGGTGACGACAGGGCCAGCGGGCGTCATGCGGACGTTGTTGGGGTGGAAGTCGAGGTGGCACACCGACGTGCCGTCGCTGACCTGCGGCCAGTGCGCCGGCGCCTCGATTTCGCCGAGCTGGCGATGCAGCCGAGCGAGCGCCTTGGCGTGGCTGCGCACGAGCCACGGCTTTTGAAGCACCTCATCGAGCATCGACGGCCCCGACAGTCGCTCCATGACCAGCTGGTTGGGTTCGGGCTGACCGAAGGTGTCGGCGACGGGAAAGCCGTGGCTGCGGACGTGCTCCATCGCGGCTGCTTCGTGGCCGAGATCGTTGCCCGCGACGCTGATGCGGACGACCCGCTCGCCGTAGGTGCGTAGCTCGGAGTTGTGGCCGCTGCCGAGCAGCTGGCCTGGCTCGGGCTCGCCGTCGGGTTGGTCGGCTGTGTCGGCTCGTTCCATGAGTTTGGCGCGCAGGCGGTGGAGGTCGCCCTTGAAGATCTTTCGCAGCACTCGCTTGGCGGCGGGTTCGGCGAGCGTTCCGCCGAAGCGGAGCGGCAGCGCGAGCCGTTCGGCCCAGATGAGGCGGGTGCCGTCGTCGGTCGGTTCGAGGGTGAACCGTCCGGTTCCGGCGACCGAGCCCGAGTGCTCGACCGCTAGCACGTGCGGCGGTTCCCACTCGGTGACCGTCATGACGTCGGTGGTCTTGAACGGGCCGACCTTGGTGACGCACTCGAACGCTGTGCCGACGCCGGACGTGGCTTGCGTGGTGAGTTCGATGCTGAGTGCGTCTGCCATCCACTCGGTGCCGCGGCGCAGGTCGCTCACGTAGTCCCACACCGTCTCGGGCGGATATGGCAACTCGATGACGACCTCGATTCGCATGGCGTGGCTCCGTTAGTGGTGTGTTGGTCGTCGGTTGCGCAGCGCAGCCTACGGCCTCGAGGTGGCGACTCGGGCTAGTGCTGGGGTCTGGCCGGGCGAGGTGGCTTGATGTACCGCGACACGTGGGCAGCGCTGTCGGCGGTGAACGGCTCGCCGCGCCAGGTCGCTCGGCGTTCGGCGAGTTCGAGCCCGACGGCGCGCGCCATCACGTCGAGCTGATCGGGCGTGACGTAGCGGATCGACCACGGCCTGACGTCGGGCATCTCGTCTTGCCTGGCATCGTCGCCGAGCACAACGATCTCGCCGTCGATGCGTTGGTCGCGACCGAAGCGGACCACCCGATTGACGCGCCGCCCCGCTCGCTGCGCTTCGTTCGCGTGCCCCTCCCCAACTGTCGGGCCGCCAACCCCGACCACCTCGCCGCTCGTGTGCCCTTCGCCCGCCTGGAGTTCGCAGTTCGTCAACAGGTCGGCGCGGGGCACGAACGCCTCGATCACCAAGCTGCCCGTCGGGCTCAACCGTCGTGCGGCGAGCGCGACGCACGCCCGCTGCGCCTGTTCGGTGAGCAGGTTGAAGAACGTGTTGTAGGCGGCGAAGATGACCTCAAACGAGCCAGCTGGCAACGCCTTCGACATGTCGCACCGCGTCGCCCGCACCAGCTGGCGAGTGTCGTTCGCCCGGAGTCGCTCAAGCATCGCGGCCGAGTTGTCGACGCCTTCGACGGTGAAGGCCCTCCGCTCGTCCCCTTGCGCGCCCCGCTCCGCCAAGCAAACGCCTCGTTCCGCCAACGAAACGCCTCGCTCCGCCAACGGAATAGCCAGCCGGCCCGTCCCCACGCCCAGCTCCAACACCCGCCGCTCCGCCGCTCCTCCCCCAACCAACCCGGCAATCGCCTCCACCATCGCCTCCACGTCATCCAGCTCGCCGTACCACTCGTCATACACATCGGCAAACACTTCCCCATACCCAACCGCGCCCTCGCCGCGCTCGCCCACCGTCCCTGCACTCGACGTGCTCACCACATCACACTCGAATGCCAACTCTCTCAATGGCCAGTCCCTAGCGTTGCCATCGGCAACTGATCATGCCTCGCACGCGTCAAACGCGAATCGATGACATTCGAAAGAGGTTGATCATCCTATGACACAACACGTCTTGCAGTCGGCAAAGGGTTGGAATCGAATAGTTCACGGGATTGGCTGGAAGTTGTCCTTGACGTCTTTCCTCTGACAGCACAAAACCTCTAGCGAGTTTCGCTGACGCGACCAATAGATAATCTACCTGGCTAACTCGGAATTCGTCATCCTGGTGCCTTGGCTCTGGCACATACAGTCCCATTAGCTCTTCTCGTCGCGCATACTCTTCCCGCGTCGGTGCCCTAGATTGCACGCATGGCTGCCGCCGAAACCACGTTAGGGGATACATGCCTTCGACATAGCATTGGTCGATGCCGTCCTCTGTCTCATCATTCTCCGACGCTTCCAGTGGTGCCTGATCCGCCTGTGCCTTTTTCTTGGCCCGAGGATAAATCTCTCTAAACTCTTGTTCGACCTCAGGGAACAAAACTACAGTGATCTCTATCTGCGAAAACTCGCGGTACAAACTCGGGAAAACATCAAAGGGATACATCTCAACACACATAGCCACAAGCGAGGACGTGTCCGCAAAGCATTCCATCTCAAGCATCTTGCGCCAAAACTTGCTGGATGCTCAACTCAGTGAGCTTGCAGGCCTTCACTAGACTGATATGTCCCGCATAGTAGGCATCTAAGACCGTATTGACATATCGATCACCAAATTGTCGCGCGACCTCACGACGACGGACGCGCTTGCCGCCTCCTGTCGCCTTAGGCTTGGGCTCTTGACTCTCGCGAGTATAATGGTGATTCAAGGACTCGAACTGTTGATCGGTCAGCTTGGTTGCTAACTTGAGCCGAATGGCGGCCGACCAAAGGTTCAACTCCCACCTGCGCGTATACTTAGCAACTTCCTCCTCAAATTCGACAACATCCGTAATGTTCGACGCATCAAACGTTCGCCTGAGCGCGTCCCACCTACTGTTCCTCCACAGGATACACGCAGCGAGACGATCGCACATGATTTCTACTGCCTCGCTGGGCGCGCTGTGATCTACGACTGGCCTACTGTCGTAGCTCACGGTCTTCGTTAGAAGGTGCCCTAACTCATGAAACAGCGTGAACGAGCGATCGCCTGGAAGGTCGCTTCCGTTTATGACAAGTATCGGCAAACGGTCTTTCGGAACGGCGAACCCTCTAAATTGGTGCCGGTCGATCTTTGACCAATGACTATATGGGCTGGTGCAGAATACATGAACACCACTTTCTTCAACAGCACTTCGACGGTCCTCAAATTTGGCTACGCTATTGTCAAGCCCCAACCAGCTTACAATCTTGTCGGCTGCTAGCTCCAAGTCGCCGTCACTAATGTCACCGTCACTTGGCAAGTTCACTGGTGGATCGAAGGCTACGATGTCGAGTTCGAGGTCTTCGGCAAGCTCAATCGTCAGGGCCCGCATTGAATCCACACGAACGAGCAAACGACGCGTCAGATAGTCGAACTCAGGCTCGACGTCTTCAAACTTGCGAAACTCGGGAACCTGCAAGTCAAACTGAAGTGATTTTGGTAGCTCCTGTTCCTGCAACACCCAACAAGGAACCATGTATAGCTTCGCGAGGCGTTCGAACTCCCGGTATGTGGGGTGCCACTGGCCGGCTTCCAGCTCGGCGATGTGATCCAGCTTGGAGCGGCGTGCAGCTTCTTCGAGCGAGAGGCCGACCTGCTCGCGGGCGGCGCGGGCGGTCTCGGGCACGACAGTGTGGACACGGTTCTTGGCGGTCAGCGTCTTACTCAAGCTGTCTGTGGCTTGTGGGCTCATGTTGCCTCGGCGGGGTCTTCGGTGCCTGCTGGAAGGATAGGCAGAGCGTATGACGCTACAGAGTACGGGCGGGGGAGCTTGCGGCGGAACTCTTGCGGTCAGCGGTGGGTCGTTGGGTGGTCGCTCAGCAGGAGGCGGAGGTGGTTGAGGGCGGAGATGGTGGCGAGCTGGCGGCCGCCTTCGAGGGCGTCGGGCACGCGGAACGTGACGGTTGCGTCGGTGTCACCGGCTGAGGTGAGGCCGGCGACGGCGACCTCCACCGGGCGCACCGATGACTCGGGGAGCCCGAGACGCAGGGCTAGGCCGACGGATGCGCCGAAGTCGCTTCGCGCTTGCTCGGCGAAGCTCGTCGCGGAGCGTTCGGCCAGCACGTCGGCGGCGGTGGGTTCGTGGACGGTCGCGCCGGCGAAGACGCTTGCGGGCTGGGAGACGGCGGGCTGGGCAGCGGCAGGCTGGGAGGCACCGAGCTGAGCAGCGGCGGGCCGGGCGGCAGCGGCGCTCAGGCGGGAAGAGACGTAGCCGCCGGTGCCGACCTCGGCAACGGCAAGCGTCAAACCCCGCTCGGCCAGCAGCCGCAGCACGACCTCCTCCATCGACTCGTTGTCGTCGGAAAACACCAGCGACCCCAACAGCGCGCTCAGCCGCTCTGCTTCGTCGTCGATCACCGCCTGCACCGCATCAGCGTCAGGGCCCCGCGCCGTGATGCGCACGCGAATGCCTTCCACTCCGCTCGCGAGCAACGCCAAGGTGGCGTGACCCGACCGGTCAAGCTCGTCGATGCGAGCCTCTAGCCGCTCCGCCAAACCCGACTCGCTCTCGCCCCACGTGCGCAGCACTCGACTGGCAATCACGTCGCTGTGCCCCGCTCGACGACGCAGGTCGCCGAGCACCGTGCCCGACACCATCGCCATCATCTCTCTCGGTACGCCCGGCACCAAGTAGAAGACCACCGACCCTCCGCCCGGCCGCTCCACCTCAGCAATCAAGCCCGGCGCAGTGCCCGGCATCTGCTCCATCACCCGACATCCCGCAGGCACCATCGCCTGACGCAGGTTGTTTTCCGGCATCGTGCGACCACGGCTCGCGAACATCGCCCGAATGCGCTCGGCAATGGCCTCGTCGAAACCAAGAGGCACGCCCATCACCTCCGCCAGCACGTCACGGGTGATGTCGTCGTGGGTCGGCCCCAGCCCGCCGCAAACCACCACCGCGTCGCTGCGGTCGATGGCCTGGCGGAAAGCCCCCGCTATTCGCTCGGCGTTGTCGCCAACCTTCGACTGATGAAAGCAGTTGATGCCGTGACCCGCCAGCTGCTCACCCAGCCACGACGAGTTGGTGTCGACGATCTGACCCAGCAGCAGCTCGGTGCCCACGGCGATGACCTCGCAGTTCATGCGCCAGCCCGGCCCTCTGCCCGCCCGCCAGCCCGGCCCGCTGCCCGCCAAAAGTCGCGCCCACCACGCAGCTCGCCAGCCGCGCGCAGATACGACCATCCCGTCAGCAGCGTCAGCACGACCGACACCCACAGCGTGAGCGTCGCCACCCAGTGAGCGTTGCTCGCCACCGGCGGCATCACCGCGAACCCGATCGCCCACAGCTGAACGAATGTCTTGTACTTCGCCGCCCGCGTCGCGGGCACCGCCACCCCGCGTCGTCCCAGCAGCGACCGCAAGCCGCTCACCGCCAGCTCGCGAGCCACGATGATCGCAACCGGCACTACGCCAAACGACCCCAACGCGACCAGCGTGATCATCCCGCCTGCGACGAGCACCTTGTCGGCGAGCGGATCGAGAAACGCCCCCGAGCGGGTCTGCCCGTGACGACGAGCCAGGTAGCCGTCGACGAAATCGGTGGCGCCAATCGCGAACCCGACGCCGAACGCCGCCCACGACGGACCGTCGGCCCGCACCAGCAGCGCCACGAAAACCGGCGTGGTCGCGATGCGTGCGAGCGTCACCGCGTTCGCCGGCGTGGCGAGCGCGCTCGGCCCGTACACCCTCCGGTCGGCGTCGGTTCGTTCGGCTGCTGCAGCGCTCATCGGGCCGTCAATGTAAACGTGCGCACCGCCAACTACCGGCGAAGTCCGACCCCTTACCTAGTCTCTAGCCCGTGGAACACGCGCCGGCACCTAGATCGAGAGGACCGACGGCGGCCGACACGCGCCACGACGCGCAGCTACCGGCGCGCCAAACCGAAACCAAACAGAGACGCTTCCGGGCGGACTGGCCAACGGTCGCCTCGGCGATCGTGCTCTTGTTGCTCGCTCCGATATCGCTGGCGTGCATCGTCCCGTTCGCCTTCCTGATCGCCGCGCCTCTGCCGGGCGTGTGGTGGCACTACTCCATCGCCTACTACGCCGTCGTGCCGCTCGCCCTGCTGCCCGGAATGCACTGGTTGCAGCTCTGGATCGTAGGAAGCGGCACCCGTGATCCGAGCGTCAACGAATCGGCAAAGCTCAACCTGGCGTGGCGCAACGTGCTGAAGCAAGCAGACCTCAAAAGGCCTAGCCGCCTCCGCCTGCGGGTCACCGACAGCGCCGACCTGAACGCGGAAGCTCGCGGCGCGCACCTGGTGGTCGTAACCACAGCCGCACTCACCATCCTGTCGGCAAGCGAACTCGAAGGCGTGTTGGCGCACGAACTTGGGCACCATCGCGGCTTTCACTCCGTCGCTGGGCTGACCTGGCACTGGCTGCAGCAGCCCCTCTTCTGGACACAACGGGCAGCGCTGTTGTTGATGGCGGTAGGAAACTGGCTCGGATGGCTCGCGGCCAACGTGATGAATGTCTTTGGTCGGTCCGGCTGGGTCGTCTTGGTGGGGCTCTTACTGCAAGTGCTGCTCTGGGCGACCACCTGGGCGCTCGTCGCGCTGTCGTGGGTGATCTACGGCATCACGAAGGGAGCGGCGCTCCTCATGCTGTGGATGAAGCGACGAGCAGAGTTTGTAGCGGACCGCC
Source organism: uncultured Acidimicrobiales bacterium (assembly GCA_964424585.1). GTDB lineage: Bacteria > Actinomycetota > Acidimicrobiia > Acidimicrobiales > Poriferisodalaceae > CAYRJD01. The sequence goes on from CAYRJD010000012.1 coordinate 15,666, forward strand.
ACGCGGTTCAGCTGCGCTACGGACCGCATCTGCTGGCTGCGTTTGACACGCTCGAAACTGACTACGGCGAGCCAGAATCGACTCCCGGGTGGACTTCGTTGATGTGGAGCACCCATCCTCCGATGGCAAAACGGCGGGTCAAGGTGATCGAGGAGATGGAACGCCTCCGCGTCGAGAGAGAGCACGAGGCCCCGGAGAGGTCGCGATGACGCCGCCGCGCAGCACCACTGCAGCGCCTCGGCTGCTCACCGCGGCCGACGTGGCCGCTGCGCTGGCCGCCAAAGGCCGCGACCAAACCGGCCTGCTGGCGATGTACTCGAGCTACCTGGACGGCGTCGTCACCGACCCCGACTTGATGACGCTGCCCATCGACGACCACCTGGTTCACCGCGGCCACGGCGTGTTCGACACCGCCACGCTCGCCAACGGAAAGATGTACCGGCTCGAGGCTCACCTCGACCGCTTCTTGCGCAGCGCTTCGCTGGCGCGCATCGCCCACCCGTGGAGTCGCGACGAGCTGCGCGCGATGGTGCTCGCCACGGCCGCCGTCTCAGGCGTGAGAGACGCGTCGGTGCGCTACTGGCTGTCGCCCGGCCCGGGCGGGTTCGGCATCTCGCCCGACGAGTGCACCGAGGCGTGCTTCTACTGCGTGCTGTTCGACCCGGCCGGCGTCATCGGCGACGCCGAAGCGATGCTCGAGCGCGGCATACCCGAAGCCACCATCGTCGACACGCCGATGAAGCCGCAGCTGCTGGCGACGATCAAGTCGACCAACTACATGCTCAACGTGCTGATGCACCTTGAGGCACTCGACAAAGGCGGCACGTTCGGCGTCCACGTCACACCCGACGGAATGCTCGCCGAAAGCTGCGTGCTCAACGTGTGCCTGGTGCTCGAAGACGAAACGCTGGTGACGCCGCCGTTCGACGGCATCTTGGCGGGAACGACCGTCGGGTCTGTGCTGCGCCTGTGCGAGAGCCACCTGGTGCGCGAGGGCTTGCTGCGCGACGCCCGCCAAGCGCCGGTCGAGGTCGCGGCGGCGTGGCGTGCCGGCATCCGCGAGATGTTCGTGTGCGGCGGCGACACCCACATTTTTCCGGTGGTCAGCTGGGATGGCACCCAGATCGGCAACGGCGAGGTCGGCCCGGTCACCAAGCGCCTCGTCGAGCTGCTAGGCGCCGAAGCAGATGGCGACGGCGCCGACCTCATCGATGTCTCCTACGTCTGAGCCCAAACCGATAGCCGACCCTCGAGCAGTCGCGACCCGGCAGCTAGCCGACGTCGCCATCACGCTCGTCGACGGCCGCTCGCTCGCCGACTTCACAGACGCGCTGACGGCTGCTGAGGCGCTCGCCATCGACACTGAGACGGCGTTCATCGAGTCAGACAACGCCACAGACGACCCCGGCGACCTGCGCGTCATTTCGGCCGCGACCCGCGCCGCCGACGGCGCCGAACAAGCGTGGGTGGTCGACGTCTGGAGCGTCGATGCGGCCGAGCTAGCGGAGTGTCTCGCGGCGTTGGCGACGAGCCACGCGACGCTCAGCGACAAAGAAGGCAACCACGACGGCAACGCGCCGTGGCGCGGCGTCGCCGGCTGGAACGCCAGCTTCGACAGCGGCGTGCTGGTGCGCGCGCTCGGCCCGGCCGCGCAGCTGGTGTGGTGGGACGCGATGCTGGCCGACGCGCTCCTTCATCAGGGCGCGTCAGGTTTTGGCTTCTACCACTCTCTCGCGTGGGCGGCCGAGAGGTACCTGGGGCTGTCGATCTCAGGCAAGGGCACCACCCAGCTCAGCTACGCCGACGACAACCCGCTCACCGACGAGCAAGTGCGCTACGCCGCGCACGACGCGGTCGCGACGCTGTGGGTCGCGCACGAAGTCAGCCAACGAATAGCCGAAGCCGAGCTAGAGCAAGTGTGCGCGCTCGAACAAGACGCCCGGCCGTTTCTTGAGCAGATGCGCGAGGCGGGGCTGCCGCTCGACTCTGACGGCTGGGAGCAAGAGCTCGAAGCAGCCCGCCACCACCGCGACCAAGTGCTGGCCCAGCTAGCGCACCTGACAGGCGGCGGCCAAGCCAACCTCTTCGGCGGCGAGATGGAGCCGTCGTTCAACCCCAACAGCGAGCAGCAGGTGCGCGACGTGCTGAACGCCCACGCCTCCGCCGAGGTCGCCGCCTACACCCGCGCCGCTTTCGGCGTCGAGCGGCCGCTCGGGCCCAACGACTCGCTCGGCGCCAGCGCGCTCGTTCACATCGGCGGCGAAATCTGCGAAACCTTGATCGCGTATCGCGACGTGCAGAAGCTGCTGTCGACCTACGGCGAAGGGCTGCGCCAGCACGTCGGCAAAGACGGCCGCATGCACCCGCAGTACCTACAGATCGTCGGCACGCACACCGGACGGCTCGCGAGCCGCAACCCGAACGCGCAAAACCTGACGCCAAAGGTAAAGCCGTTCATTCGGGCACCGCAAGGCCGCACCTTCGTATACGCCGATCTCAACCAAGCCGAGCTGCGGTTCGCGGCGCAGGTGTCGGGCGACGAAGCGCTCACCGAGGCGTTCGCGCAAGGCCACGACATTCACCTGGCGACCGCCGAGCGGATGTTCGGCGTCGACATGGAAGCGCTGCGCGACAGCGACCCGAAGAACTACGACACGATGCGCACCAAGGCGAAACGCATCAACTTCGGCATCCTCTACGGACAGCGCGGAGCAGGGCTGGCGCGCGGGCTCACCGAAGGGGGCGTGCCGACCACCCCAGACGAAGCCGACGACCTCATCGACACCTACCTCACCGCGTATCCGGGCTTGGCGGCTTGGGTGAACGAGCGCGACCGGTTCGTCGCCGACATCGCGCACGGCGGCCACGACGTCGACTGGTCGACGACGCTGGCGCTAGATGAGAGGTGGCGCCGAGTTGAAGCCGCCCGTCGGCAGCTGCGCGAGCACCGGCGCGGCCACCACAGCGCCGAAGAGGTTCACGAGGCAGTGGCGGCCACGTCGGCGGCCGTGGTCGCCGAGCGCGGCGCGGAGGTGTCTGGGCCAGCCGAAATTTCGCTCGCCGAGACCGCGTGGTGCCTGCGGTTTCACGCGCCGGTCGTGCTCGACGCGAGCGGCGAGCCGTTCGGCTTCAGCTCGCGCACAAAGGCGAACCGTCGCCAGCAGTTCACCATCGGCACCGACGGCGTGCTGGGCGAGGCGTCGATGGTGGTGGCGATGTCGCACAAGGTCGCACCGCAGCGGGCGTGGGCGCACCTGCTGAGCGGCCTCGGCCGAGCCGTGCCGCAGCCGCCGCGAAACGCGACCAACGTCGAGCCGCCGCTGGGCCGAGCGGAAGCCTCCCGAGTGCTCGAACGGCGCGACCTGCGGCGTCAGCTGCTAGCCAGCGTCGGCACGCAGATGGGCACCGACGCGCTGCACAACGCGCTCAACCGCGGCTTGACGGTGCGCATCGAGCAGCTCGCGAACGCGTACCGCAACTCACCCATTCAGGGCGGCATCGCCGACGTGATGCTCGACGCTTACGGGTTGCTGCACCGGCGGCTCGGCGCCTTCAACCGGGCGGTGGGCGTTCAAACGGTGCACGACAGCGTCGTGATCGAGTGCGACACCGACGAAGCGTCAGAGGTCGCCCAGGTCGTGCACCGCACGCTCGCCGACGCGATGAAGCGGTGGTGCGCGGACGTGCCCGCGGTCGTCGACACCGACGTGCGAACCAGCCTCGACGACGCCGACGTGACGCTCAGGCTTTAGCGCGCAGCACGTACTCCGAGCGCCCCGTGTGGGCGACCGCGAACGACGCCGTCGCCACGATGATCGACGCGCCCAGCAGGGCAAACATGAACCGCAAGCCGATCCACTCAGCCAGACGCCCCAGCGGATACGCCATGATGCCGAACGCCGCGAACGAGGTTTGCACCAGCGACTGCACGCGGCCCTGGTGCGTCTCATCTGACGCTCGCAGTGCTTGGCTCTGCGACAGCGCCAAGAAGCCGGTCGAGCAGCCGCCGACGACGATGACGATCGCCATCGCGGCGACGTAGTTGGGCGCAGCGCTCAGCACCAGCAGCGTCACGCCAAAACCGGTGCCGAACGTCGCCAGCAACAGCCGAGCCGACGGGCCGTCCGCGCTGCGCGCGAGCGGCAGCGAAACGCCGACCGCGCCCACGGCTGACGCGGTGGCGGCGTAGCCGACAAACTTTTCGTCAAGCCCGAACGTGCCTTCCACCAGCGCTGGCATGAACGCGATGTAGTTGAAGCCGAACGCGATCACGACCGTCGCGGTCAGCACGAGCCCTCGCAGGTACGGCGCAGCAGCGACGTACGCCACGCCGTCGGCGATCTCGCGCAGCGGGTTGCGGTGCGTCGCGCCCAGCGCTGGCTTGTCGGGCAGCGGAAACAGCAGCACCAGGCTCACCACCGAGAACGCCGATGACACGACGTACGCCCCGCCGATGCCGATGACGTAGACGCCAGCCAGCGTGCCCGCCAACGCCGGCGCGAACACCCGCGTGCCGCTCATCGACAGCGACTGCAGCGTGACGGCGTTGCCGACCAGGTCACGGCCGACCAGCGCCGTGGTGAACGACACTCGCGCCGGGCCGACGAGGCCAAACATCAGCCCCTGAATGCCGCCAGACACGAGCAGCATCCAAAACTGCACCACGTCGCTCAGCACCAGCAACCCCATCGCGAACGAAGCGACGGTCAGCACTGCTTGGCCGACGATCATCAGCCGACGGCGACGCCACCGGTCGGCCGCCGCGCCGCCCAGCGGCGTGGAGACGAGCAGCGCCAGCCCGAACACGAAGTAGACGAGCCCCAAGCTGCCCTCGCGTTCGGTCAAGTCCCACGCCAACAGCCCGCGCAAGAGAAACTGCATTTGCACCGCGATGAAGCTGAACGTGGTGCTCCACCAGAGTGCTCTGAACGCCGGGATCGCCATGGAAGCAAATCTCGACGTCGGGGCGCTCACTAGGTCACGCTAGTTTCACCGCGCCTCATCTACTTGACAAAAAAGCAGCCAGCACCTCGTTGAAGCGCTCGGGTTGCTCTTGGTTGGCGAGGTGACCCGCGTCGGCGATGAACTCGAGGCGAGCACCTCCGATGCCCTCAGCCAGTCGCTGCGACGCGCGAGGCGGAGTGACGACGTCGTGCTCGCCGACCACCACCAGCGTCGGCGCGGCGATGCCGCCGAGCTGCGGCACGTGGTCGGCTTGCGCCATCGACCAGCACGCCCAGCGATAGGCGGGCATTCGGATCGACGCCACCATCATCTGGGCGACCTCAGCGCGCAGCTCATCTGACGCACCGTCACTGACGAGCAGCTGCGACCTGCTCGCGGCAAACGCTTCCGGGCCCAGCTCGACGAAGCCGTCGGCTCGTGCGCGCATCGCGTCGGCGGTGTCGGGTCGACCGCCAGCGCCGCCGCTCGAGTCGGCGAGCGTGAGCGAGGCCACCAGCTGCGGCTCATCGAGCGCGAGGCGCGTCGCGATCACGCCGCCCCACGACACGCCCAGCACGTCAACCGCCTCTTCCTCGCCTGCGACGTAACGAGCGAGGTCGGCGGCCGAGCGCGCCCAACCGGCTACGCCAGGTGCGTCGGGCGGGTCGGCCGAGTGCCGGTAGCCGGGCGCGTCCCACGCCACCAGTCGCCGCTCCGTGGCCGCGGCCAGCGGCAGCTGGCACAAGAACGCGTCGGCGTTGCTGCCGATGCCATGCAGGCACAGCAGCACCGGCGCGTCGGGCTCGCCTGCGGTCCAATACGCCGTGTCTCCGTGTCGCTCCCAGCGGACCGATGCGGCGCGCTCGTTCACGCGACCTGTTCCTTCACGCGACCTGTTCTCTCACGCGGCGGGCGCCTACACCCGCGCCAGCGGCGTCGGCAGGCCCGCGACCGGCGCGCGGGTGCGGAAGATGCAGCCGCCCGCCGACGTCGCGCCGCCGGTGACGATGTAGAGGTCACGCCCGTCGGCGCCGCCGAAGCAGAGGCTGGTGACCATCGGGTCGTCGACCGCGATTGTCACGTCGGCCGTGCCGTCAGGTGAGAACCGCTGAACGCAGCCGCCCTCCGCCATCGCGACCCAAACGCCACCTTCGACGTCAACCGCGAGGCCGTCGGGTATCTGCGCCGAACGCACAAACTCCCGCTTGTTGGTCACCGCATCGCCATCGACGTCGCTCACCCACACCCGGCCCGGGATGCTGTCGCTGTGGTACAGGCGCGTGCCGTCGGGTGAGAAGCCGATGCCGTTGGTAAGCCGGACGCCGTCGTAGAGCTGCGTCGCGGCGCCGTCGAGCTCGATCCGGTACAGCTCGCCGGGCACGTTCGTCGCCGTCTCGTCGAACGGGTCGGTGCGCAAGCAGCCGACGTAGACCCGACCGGCAGCGTCGGTGTGCAGGTCGTTGAAGCCACCCACTCCCGGGTCGAACAGCACCCGCACGTCGCCGTCCCGCACGTGCTGAACGTTGCGTCCGCTGACCACCAGGCCGTCGTCGGCGTGGAACGTCATGCCGCCGACGCCGCGCCGCTTGGGGATCACCACCTCGATGTCGCCGCTCGGCGTGCGGCGGCGCACCCCGCCGTTGGGCACGTCGGAGAAGTAGAGGTTGTCGTGCTCGTCGACCCGGGGGCCCTCGATCAGCCCCCAGCCGCTGCTCAGCAGTTCAAGTTCGGCCACGTCAAACCTCTCTCTCGTCAGCGAACGTCGAGCGGGTGCCCGACGCGCGAAAACAAGTCTTCCAGCATTCGCAGCGTGAGGCCCCAGACGACCAGTGGCCCGTCGGGGCTGTCGATCTGAATGCCGGGAAATCGCATGCCTTCATAGCCGCTCGGCCGGTAGTCGATGAAGCGCGTGCGGTCGGCGAGCTCGGCCATCGGCACCCACAGGGCCTGCGCGACCTCGTAGTTGGGAACCGGCGCGGGCGCGTCGTGCGCGAGCCAGCACACGTGCGGGGTCACTCGCATCGGGCCGCGCTTCGCGCGAGGCCGTCCCTCGACGTCGCTCAACCGGCCCAGCAGCTGGCTGTGCGACAAGTCGATGCCGACCTCTTCGGCCGTCTCGCGCACGGCGGTGCTCCACGAGGTGTCGTCACCCGGATCGGTGCGGCCGCCCGGAAACGCCATGTGCCCCGACCACGGGTCAGCCGGATGCTTGGCCCGTTCGATGAACAGAGCTTCGACGCCGTCGGGGCCGTCGCGCATGACCGTCGCGACCGCGGCGGTGACGTGCGCATACGGCGGTGCAAAACCATCGAGCAGCCTTTCGGCTAGCCGCTGAGGCACGAACGCGTCTTGCACGACCGATGAGACTAGGGCTGAACTCACTAACGCCTCTTCGCCGCGGCAGGCGTGCGAATGACCATCGCCACCGACGCCAGCACCACCGCTCCGCCGACGAACTGCGCGAACGTCAGCGGCTCGTCGTGAATGACCCACGCCAGCCCGACCGCCACGATGTGCATCGCCAGCACGTAGAGGCTGCTGCGGGCGACCTCGAAGTGCCCGTGGCACCACGTCATCAGCACGTGACCGAAGATGCCGGTGACGAACGCGACGATGGCGATCCACAGCCAATCCAGCCCGCCGAACGAGCCGAAGTCGCGCAGCTCAAGCCAGAAGATGCTCGGCGGCACTGCCGCGACGAACGACCAGATGTTGATGCCCGCCATCCACTCGATCGGGTCGACCGCGCCGGCCGTCTGCGCGACACGGGTGAGCACGAAGTAGACGCTGAACGTCAGCACCGACGCCACGCCCAGCAGCAGCCCGAACGGGCTCGCCCGCAGCTCGCCGCCCGCGCCGGCGACGACCATCACCGCGCCCGCGACGCCGACCAGCGTGAAGGCGAGCTGCCGCAAGCTGACCCGGTCGCCGAAGATCGGACCCACAAACAGCAGCAGCAACGCAGGCTGCACCGCCATCATCACCGACAGCACCGAGATCGTCACCTGCTGCACCGCGGCGAAGACGAACACCATGTTGATGCCGAACGACAGGCCGGGCCACGCGGTGCGCCACAGCACGCTGGCCCGCAGGTGCTTGCCTCGCAACGCCAGCACGCCGAGCAGCAGCGGGCTGGAGATGCCGAACCTGATCAACGCGCTCACCATCGGGTTGGCGGTGAGCAGCTTCGACACCGGCGGCCCGACGCCCCAGCTGACGACGACGAGACCCATCACCAGCAGCGGCAGCGCCGCGTGAGTTGAGGGTCGCTCTGTCTCTGGTGCGAACTCTGGTGCCAGCTTTGGTGCGAGAGTTGCTGCTGGCTGCACCCGCCAGACGCGGGGTTCGACGCGGAGGTTCAGCTTGAGCCTGCGCCGTCGACCTCAGCGGGCACGTCAGCCCAGGGAGTGTTGAACGAATCGGCATACGCGAGCTTCGACGGGGGTCGTCGGCTGATCGGCCCGTAGCCGGTGCCTTGCGGGTAGCCGAGCGGCACCATCGCGCAGGTCGCCCAGTTCGGCGGCATGTCGAGGGCTTCTTGCACCGCAGCTTCCTCAAAGCAGTGCAGCGTGGTGAGCACGCAGCCCAACCCTTCGGTGCGAGCGGCGAGCATCGCGTTCTGCACCGCGGTGTAGACCGACGCGCCGCCGATCATCGACACCCGGTCGAGACCCTCATCGGTGATCGCCATGCGCGCCGGGTCGGCTATGAACACGAGGATGACCGGCGCCTCGGCCAAGTGATCGGCCAGATGATCGCACGCCGCGAGCATCCGCTCTTGGGCTGCTCGCTGGTCGTCAGACATCTGCGCGAACGCCGCCTTGTAGTTTTCGGCGAACCGATACCAGTGAGGGCGATACAGCCGCGCCAGCGCCGCCTTACGCGCTTCGTCGCGCACGACGATCACCCGCCACGGCTGCTGGTTGCCTCCGGTGGGCGCCCACGCTGCCGCCTGTAGCACTCGCTGGATGACGGCGTCGGGCACCGCGTCAACTCGCAAGCGTCGCACCGCGCGCTGGGTGCTCATCATTTCGTAGATATCAGCCATAGTCGTAACGAGCGATTGTAAGACTGTCGCGCTAGCTGTTTCTTCTAACACTCCGACGAGGGAGACCAAATGTCAACCGCAACTGCCCCGTTGAGCGGCCCGTTCAGCACCGACCTGACGGGCCAAACCGCGCTGGTGACGGGCACGACATCTGGGCTGGGCCGCTACTTCGCCACGCTGTTGGCTGAGTGCGGCGCCAACGTCGTCATCTGCGGACGCCGCACCGAGCGTCTGAACGAGCTTGCCACCGAGCTGCGCGCGAACGACGCGAACGTGGCGCCGATCACGCTCGACGTGACCGACACCGACGCGCTCCTGGGCGCGGTCGAGCGCGCGCAGAGCGAGTTCGGGCCGGTGCAAATTCTCGTCAACAACGCCGGCAAGCCAGACGCGCAGCTGGCGCTGCGGATGAGCCCGGAGTTCGTCGATGAGATGATCGCCACCAACCTCACGTCGCTGTTTCACCTGTGCTGTGAGGTGGCGAGACGGCTGATCGATGCCGAGCTGGGTGGCCGCATCGTCAACGTCTCATCGATGGCCGCATACAGCGCGCCAGTGGGCACCGCGATGTATGCGATCACCAAGAGCGCGGTCATTCGCATGACCGAGGTGCTGGCGGCAGAGTTCGCTCGCTACAACATCAACGTGAACGCGATTGCGCCGGGCGCGTTCGAGAGCGAGATGATGGACGGAATGCTGGAACGCATGGGCGACATCACCAAGGCGTTCCCGCGGCGCCGACTGGGCACGGCCAGCCAGCTCGCGAGTTCGCTCTTGTATCTGGTGTCGCCGTCGTCGGAGGTCGTGACGGGAACGTGTCTCAAGGTGCACGACGGCCAATCTGCCGGATAGAGGGTCGGCTGGTTAGAAGGGCCGCCAGATAGAGGGCCGGCCAGATAGACGGGCCGCTAGCTGCGCACCTCGACAGCCACGACCACGCCGTTGTAGTTGCAGTAGCGACCGCCAGGAACCATCCGGTAGTTCGGCAGCTCGAGCGTCGGGTCGTTCTCGCCACAGCTGCCGACGAACAGCCAGCTCGCCTGCACTGGCGCTTCTTCGAGCGTGAACGTGAAGCTGCCGGGCGCGTCGACGTAGTCGTTGACGGTGAGCCCCCAGGAGTCGCCCACCGGTTCGGTCCACACGCTCGGCCCGGTGACACGGCCCGTCACAGCTTCGAGGTCGGCCGTCGCGAGCTGAGCTGAGCCGTTGGCTTCAAACCAGCGGGCGTAGCCGCGCAAGGTGGCTGGCAGCTCGTCGACGACGATGGTGCCATCCGCGGTGAGCGTCGCGCCGTCGGTTGGGTCGACGATCAACGTGACCGAGGCGTTCGCTATGGCTGCCGGCACCGGCTCGCCAAATCTCGGCTCGCCAAATCTCGGCTCGCCAGCTGCTTGGCTCTCGGCTGACGCGGCGCGCGCCACGTCGATCAGCACGCGAGCGGGGTCGGCCAGCGCGGTGAGCGCGAAGGTCGAGCTGCGCGGCGCGAACAGCTCGACGACGACCTCGTCGTCGGGCGTGCGTCCGGTGACCGCCGCGACGCTGTCGTCGAAACGCCCCAGGTCGTAGTCGGCGGCGAACCTGGCCTGGCTGACGCCGTCGATGCGCAGCCGCGCCGAACTGTCGTTGGCCGACAGCGTTACCTGCCCCGGCACCACAGTCAGCAGCTCACCGGTGGGTGAGTAGTCGCCTTCGGCGAACACCAGCGCTATGCGGTCGCAGGCTGGCCCGCGCACCTGCCACATCTGCGCGATGGCGATGCCTCGATTGGGCTGCGGGCCAGCCGACTGCTGGGCATTCGCAGGTGCGTCGCCGCCCAGCACAACTTCGCCGGCCGCGATGCCGTCGGTGCGACACGGCATCGCCGCAAAATCGATTTGGGCGCCAGCCGTGGGCACTGCGACGTCGGCGGGCAACCAGCCGGTGAGGCCAGCGGTCAACACCACTTCGCGCCAGGCGAGGCCCGTCGCGTCGGTCGCACCTTCACCTGTGGTCTTGATGGCGCGAGCGCCGGGTTCGTGGAAGCCAACCAGATCGGCCGACGCGTCGGGCGCCGCGTAGAACTGCAGATAGCCCCGCCAGTCTTCGACGTCGAAGGAGTATCCGGTAGTCGGTCCGGTGAGGTCGACGAGCTGCGCGTCGGTTTGCGTTGGCTGCGTGGCGGGTGTTTCGCCGTCATCGGGCTGGCTCGGCGTTGAGTCGCCGACGCTGGGCTCGACGGTCTCCGCTAGCGACGCGTGCGACGCAACTGGGCTTGACGCAACTGGGCTTGACGCAGCTGGGCTCGAGGTCGCTGGGCTCTGCGTGCGACAGCCGACGAGCGCGCCAGCCAGCAGCGCCGCGGCCGCCGCCAGCTTTAGAACGGCAGCCGCAAACCCGCGCGAGGCCATGCTCCAGCCACCAGCCGACCCGTGCCAGATGCCGTGATGTAGGCGGTCTTGAGGTCGTCGCCGCCAAAGCAGATGTTGGTGGTGGCGCTGTCGTCGACCGGCGCGAACTCGAGCTCTTCGCCGTCGGGCGTGAACGTGCTGATGCCGCCGGTGAGGATGGTCGCGACGCTGACGTTACCTTCGGCGTCCATCGCGAGCGAGTCGAAGTACTTGCGCCCGGCTGGGCGCGCGAGAAACCAACCGCGCGCCGGCACGCCATCGGCGACGGTGCCCGGGCTGGCGAGGTCGAAGTAAAACATCGCGCCCTGGAAGGTCTCGGCGACATACACCCGCTGCTCGTCGGGAGACAAGCCGACGCCGTTGGGGCCGTCCATCGGGAACGCCACCTCGGTCACGCCGCTGCCGTCGGCCCGCCCGTAGTAGAGCCCGCCGCGGTCGCGGTCGCGGCTGCGGGTCTTGCCGTGGTCGGTGAACCAGAACCCTCCGGTCGAGTCAAACATGATGTCGTTGGGGCCTTTGAGCGGCACGCCGTCGACGTCGGCGTACAGCACGTCGACCGCACCGGTGTCAAGGTCGACCCGTTCGATGCGGCCGCTCGTGTAGTCGTGCGCGACCTCGCCCGGCACGGTGCGCCCGCGCACGACGATCCACTCGAAGCCGCCGTTGTTGCACACGTACAGCGCGCCGTCGGGGCCGAGGGCCGCGCCGTTCGGGCCGCCGCCGGGCGTGGCGATGACGTCTTTGGCACCGTCGCTCGGGTCGATGCGGGTGATGCGTCCGTGCTGTATCTCGACCACCGCGATCGAGCCGTCGGCCAGCACGACCGGCCCTTCGGGGAAGCCCAGCCCGTCGGTGATGGTGTCGAAGTGGTCGCCAGAAAAGAAACTCATAGGTAACGAACCTAGTTGTGCGCGGCGTCCCATTCTTCCTGAGTCATCAGCACGTCACGGGCCTTGCTGCCTTGAGACGGCCCGACGACGCCGCGCTGTTCCAGCAGGTCCATCAGCCGGCCCGCCCGGGCGAACCCGACCTTCAGCTTGCGCTGCAGCATCGACGTCGAGCCGAGCTGCGTTTCGACGACGAGCTGCATCGCCTTCGCCAGCAGGTCGTCGTCTGAGCCCTCTTCAACTGGCGTGTCGCCGAACAGCGGGTGCGACGTGGCGCCGTCGACGTCGTCGGTGTAGCTGACCTCGGGCTCTTGGCGACGCCAGTGCGCGGTGACCTGGTGCACCTCGGCTTCAGACACCCAGCAGCCCTGCACGCGCCGCGGCACCGATGAGTTGGCTGCCACCAGCAGCATGTCGCCGCGCCCGACTAGACGCTCGGCGCCGGGCTGGTCGAGAATGACTCGGCTGTCCGCGAGGCTCGACACGGCGAACGCCAGCCGGCTGGGGATGTTGGCTTTGATGACGCCGGTGATCACGTTGACCGACGGCCGCTGGGTGGCGACGACCAGGTGAATGCCGACCGCCCGAGCCATCTGCGCGAGCCGGGTGATGGAGTCTTCGACGTCGCGGGCGGCAACCATCATCAGGTCGTTCAGCTCGTCGACGACGACGACGATGAACGGCATCGCCTCGTGCGTCGCGCCGTCGCTGGTCGAGTCGTCAGTCGAATCGAGGGTCGAGTCGCCGCTCGCGTCGGGCTCATCGAGCAGGCCGTCGGCGACCGCTTCGTTGTAGCCGGTGATGTCGCGGAACCCCGCTTCAGACAGCGTGTCGTAGCGACGCTCCATCTCACCGACCGCCCAGGCGAGCGCGTTGGCTGCCTTCTTCGGGTTCGTCACCACGCCGGTCAGCAGGTGCGGCAGCCGGTCGTATTGCCCCAACTCGACGCGCTTGGGGTCGATCAGAATCAGCCGCGCCTGCTGCGGCGTCGCTCGCATCAGCAGCGACGTGATGATCGAGTTGATACACGACGACTTGCCCGAGCCGGTCGCACCGGCGATGAGGATGTGCGGCATCGCTGCGAGGTTGATCAGCACCTCTGCGCCGGAGATGTCTCGACCCAACGCCACTTCGAGCGGGTGGCTCGCCGCCGCGACCGACTCACTCGACAGCACGTCGCCCAGCGACACCAGCTGCCGGTCGACGTTGGGCACCTCGACGCCGATGGCCGAGCGGCCCGGAATGGGCGCGAGAATGCGCACGTCGGTTGCGGCCATCGCGTACGCGATGTCGGCGTGCAGGCTGGTGACCTTCGCGACCTTCACGCCGGGCGCGAGGCTCAGCTCGTACCGAGTGACCGTCGGGCCCTCTTCCGCGCCGATGACGTGCGCTTGCACGTCGTGACTGGCGAGGGCCGCTTCGAGCGCGGCCGCGCCAGCAGACACGTGTGCCTGGTCGGCTGCGCGGGCGCTCGAGCGTGCCAGCAGCCGAAGCGGGGGGAGCTTCCACTTCGACTCACCGTCGTCGGGTGCGGGTTTGCGCCTGACGGGTTTGGGGCTGACGGGTTTGCGGCTAACGGGCGGCGGCCCGGCTACTGCTGGCTCGGCTGGCGGCTCGACTGGCACGGGCTCGTTGACCGGTGGCTCGACTGGCGGCTCGACTGGTGGCACGGCTGGCGGCCGCGGCGGAGACGCAGACGGGGCTTCGGTGCGTGCGCCGAAGTCGCCAGCCTGCTCGGGCTGCTGAGGAAAGGGCGACGGCGCGGGCTCGGTTTCGCGGTGCGCGTCGCCGACACGCTCTAAGCGGCGGTAGGTCTCGGCACCCTTCTTCGCGACACCACGTGCGACGAACCTGATCGACCGGCCGATGCCCGCCAGCACCTGCCGCAAGCCCAAGTTGAGCAGCAGCATCAGCCCAAACAGCGCGACGGCACCGAGGATCGCCCAGGTCGCCGTCGTCGCTACCAAGCCGACGAGCGGCTCGGCTACCAGCAAGCCGAGCAGCCCGCCCGAGTCGCGGTAGACGTCCCAGTCGGTGCCAAACCCCTCGGCTGGCCCCCGCAGGTGCCCAGCTGCGGTGACGGCGAGCGCCACCAACGCCGCACCGGCCAGCACGTGCGCGGTTCGGTCGCCGAAGCGGTCGAGCGCCAGCTCGACCGCGACCCACAGCAGCACGACGGGCGCGACGTAGCGGAACACACCGACGCTGAGCCCCAGCAACGTGTTGAGCGCCTCGCCGACCACGCCAGCTTGGTCGTCCACGAGGCCCAAGCCAGCGACGAACGCCAGCACGAACAAGCCCAGCGCGATGATCTCGCGCGAGCGGCCCGCCGCCACTCGTCTGAAAAAACCCAGGCCTTCGGTGTCAGGCTCGGCGGGCTGCGCTGGTTCGTTGCGTTGCGCGGGCTCGGCGGGCTGGGCCGCAACGCTTGTTTCGTCGCCGAAGTCGGGCACTCATTTGATGGTACCGATGCGCCCCGCGCACAAGCCTGGACATTTCTTGTTGCTCTCGTCGCACCGACGGTCGGCGGCTAGCTCCGCAACGTCAGCACGGTCACCGTGATCGTCGGCTTGCGGCGAGTGCGGTTTGCGATGAACTCACCGGCCGCGCGCCGCAGCCGCTTGCTCACCTTGCGCCGCGCAGCTTCGTCGGCTTCGTCTCGTCGCAACTTCGCGGCGGCACCTGTTGCCGTGCGCTCAAGCTCGGCCACCAGCTCGTCTACCAGCGCTGCGCTGAGGTGCGCGTCGACCCAGCCGACGGTGCGCACCTCGGGTTCGCTCGCCAGCTGCCACCCTCGCTTGCGGCGCGCAATGCCCACCGCAATCGACACCACGCCGTCGGTGCCGATGCGTCGACGTTCTGCCAACAGCGCGGCGGTGACGTCGTCGACGGGCCCCTGCACGAAACGATGCGGCGTCGGCACGCGGTCGACGACCGCCGCGCCGTCGTCGGTGATCTCGAGCTGATCGCCGTCGGCGAGCACCAGCACCTTGTCTGGCTCGCGGCCGTCTGCTGGAACAGGCCGGGCAGCTCGCGCCAGCTCGGCGTGTCGCACCAGCATGTGGTGCTCGCCTTCGATGGGCACGAACCACTCGGGTCGAACGACCTGATGCAGCTCGGTGAGTTCGTCGCGGCGTGCGTGGCCGCTCGTGTGGACCTGCTCGTGCGCCGAGTGCACGACCTTGGCTCCCAAGTGACACAGCCGGTTGATGACGCGCAGCACCGCTCGCTCGTTGCCGGGGATCGGGTGACTAGAGAGGATGACCACGTCGCCGTCTCCGACCGCGAGGTCAGCATGAGCTTGGGTCGCCAGCTGCGACAGCGCGGCGAACGGCTCGCCTTGCGCGCCGGTGCACACGACCAGCACCTCGCCCTCCGCGAGGTCGTCTAGGTCGCGCGCGGCACGCCAGTGCGCGTCGGGCACGGTGAGCAGCCCGAGCCGCTTGGCGATCTGAACGTTGGCCACCATTGACCGGCCGACCGGCACGACCACCCGACCAGCGGCGACCGCCGCTTCGGCCAGCTGCTGGACGCGGTGGATGTGACTGGCGAAGCACGCTGCGATGACGCGCTGGCTGGGGTGCTCGTCGATCAGTCGTCTCAGCGTCTCGCCGATCTTCGTTTCGGCCGCTGAGCGGCCCGGCAGGTCGGCGTTGGTGGAGTCGGCCATCAGCAGCCGCACGCCTTCGTCGCCGAGCTGGCGCAGGCGCGCGAGGTCGGTGAGCCGTCCGTCGACCGGCGCGGGGTCGAGCTTGAAGTCGCCGGTGTGGATGAGCGGGCCTTGCGGCGTGTGCAGCACGACGCAGAGGCTCTGCGGCACCGAGTGTGTGATGGCCAGCACCTCGACGTCGAACGGCCCGACGCGTCGGCGCTCGCCGTCTGCGAGCACGTTGAGCTGCTTGGTGCGTTTGGCGTTGAGCTTGTCCGCGATCAGCTCGACCGTGAAGGGCGACGCGAACAGCGGCGGCGTCGCGCCGCCGGCCGCCAGCTCGTCGAAGAGGTAGGTGAGCCCGCCGATGTGGTCTTCGTGTCCGTGGGTGATGACGATGCCTTCGATGTCGGCGGCCCGGCTCGCGAGCCAGGTGGTGTCGGGCAGCACGAACTCGACGCCGGCCATGTCGTCGGTGGGAAACATCACCCCGAAGTCGATGACCAGCAACTTGCCGTTGGTCTCGACGACCGTGCAGTTGCGGCCTACGTCACCGAGCCCGCCGAGGAAGGTGACCCGAACTGGTGCGTTCAGAGGGCTTCGGTCGCGGTTTGGAGCCTGGCGTAGACCTGCTTTGCTTCGTCTTCGAGCCCGGCGGGCGTCGGCCCCATCGGCAGTCTCGGTTCGCCGACGTCGACGCCGAGCGTTCGCAGCATCGCCTTGGTGGGCACCGGGTTGGGGGCGGCGTCGCCGGTTTCGAACGCGAAGCTCTCGAGCAGCGTCTGGTTGATTCGAGTGGCGCGGGCGACGTCGCCTTTGGCCCACGCATCCATCATCGCGACGTGCTGTGGCGCCGACCAGTGCGCAGCCACGCTGATGACGCCGACCGCGCCGACCGCCAGCAGCGGCAAGGTGAGCCCGTCGTCGCCTGAGTACACCTCGAAGTCGTCGGGCGTCTGGTCTATGACGACGGCGGTCTCGGCCGGGTTGCCCGCCGCGTCTTTGACGCCGACGATGTTGGGCACCTCGTGCGCGAGCTGGATGAGCGTCGGCGTGTCGATCTTGCGGCCGGTGCGCACCGGGATGTCGTAGAGGATGACCGGCAGGTGCGTCGCTTGCGCGATGGCACGGAAGTGCGCTGCTAGGCCAGCTTGCGACGGGCGGTTGTAGTACGGGGTGACGGCGAGGATGCCGTCGACGCCCAGCTCGGCGGCGCGCTGGGTTTGGGTGACCGAGTGCGCGGTGTCGTTGGTGGAGGTGCCGGCGACGACCGGCACGGTGACGGCCTCGGCGATGGCTCGCCAGAGGTGCCAGTCTTCTTCGTCGGTGATGGTGGGGCCTTCGCCGGTGGTGCCGGTGATGACCAGGCCTTCGCTGCCTTGGTCGACGAGCCAGTGCGCCAGCCGCACCGCCGCGTCGACATCCAGGCTGCCGTCAGCCGCAAACGGCGTGACCATCGCCGGTATCACTCTGCCAAAGCGAGCCATAGGCGCTCAAACTAGCGGCCCCCGCCGCTAGCGCCTTACCCGACTGCCGTTCGAGGTTGGTAGCGCTGCCGTCTGATCCACAGGCGGACGAACTGCATCGGAAACGCAAGCTGACCGTGGCTCGACGGCGCCAGCAGGCCGCTGTTGACCAGCCGATTGCGCAGGCGACGAAACGTCGACGTGTCTAGCCCCAGGTGCGCTCGGAGATCACGAACCGCTATCTCGGGTGAGGCGCTGAGTGCCGCCACGCCCAAGGCTTCGCGCTCAGGCTCCGCGAGCGTGCCCCACACCGACAGCAGCAAGTCGCGACCGGCAACTTCCGCGACCGTGGGTGCAACGGCTGCGACGTGATTTACGGTGACCGTCTGACTGCCACGCGCTCGTTCGGCCGTGTGGTAGCCGACAACCTGAATCACGTGCGGCCAACCGCCGGTCAGTTGCGTCATTAGGTCGAGCGCCTCGAGTTCGATGGTCAAGTCCATCATCTGCAGCGACCGGCGAAAGGCCTGCGCCACCTCGTCGTAAGTCAGCAGTCCAATTTCGTTCGGCTGCATCCGCGAGAGAAACGTCGCGCCGTGGGGCGACTTCGCCTGCGCCAGCAGGTCGGGTAGGCCTGCCACCACGACATCGAACGGTTTGCTTGCCCGCGACCGTGCCACCTGAAACGCTTGCCCAAACTCGCGCAACTCATCCACGCCGAGCTTGTGCGCTTCGTCGACCAAGAACAGAACACCGTTGCGTGCCTGCTCGGCCACTCGGTCGAACAGGCCGACCAGGTAGTTCTCTTTTTC
>CAYRJD010000013.1:0-10135 GCA_964424585.1 uncultured Acidimicrobiales bacterium
CTACCCCCGCTGGGCGTCGGGCATCACCGACGTCAACGTGCTCGCCCGCGACGATCACGGGCGGCCCACCGAGGTCAAGTTCAGCGCGGCGGCGTTCGGGCGCAGCGCCACCTACACGCTGGCGTACGACCACTCCGACGCGCCCGCCCGCATCGGCTGGCAGCTCATCTCGGGCGACATCCTCCGCCAGCTCGACGGGCACTACCGCTTTGAGACCGTCGAGACCGACGAGGGCTCCACCGCCGTCAGCTACCGGCTCGCCATCGAACTCGCCGTCGCCCTGCCGGGCTTCATCAAGCGGCGAGCCGAAGCCCGCATCGCGCACACCGCCATCGACGACCTCCAGAAGATGCTGGAGGTCGCGCCCGTCGCCTAGCGCACCCCGACCCGCGCGCACCCGCGAGTGGTTTGAACGACCCGCTTCGTGCTGTATAGGTAGGAACGTGGAGTTTCGACGAATCAACTCGCTGCCGCCGTACGTCTTCACGATCATCGACGGACTGAAAGCCGACCTGCGCCGCAACGGCGACGACGTGATCGACCTGGGGTTCGGCAACCCCGACATCCCGTCGTCGCCGGTCGCGGTCGACAAGCTGATCGAAGCGGCGCGCAACCCGCGCAACCACCGCTACTCGGTCAGCCGTGGTCTGCCCAAGCTGCGGCTCGCCGCAGCGGAGATGTATCGCCGCAACTGGGGCGTCGAGCTCGACCCCGACACCGAAATCATCAACACCATCGGCGTCAAGGAAGGCTTCTCGCACTTGATGTGGACGCTGCTCGCGCCCGGCGACGCGTGCCTCGTGCCGGCGCCGTCGTATCCGATCCACCGCTTCGGCCCGCTGTTCACCGGCGCGAGCGTGCGCGAGGTGCCGCTGGGCACCGGCGAAGACTTCTTCGCCCGGCTGGTCGAACGCTTCGAATACTCGTGGCCACGCCCCCGGGTGATCGTGCTCTCGTTCCCGCACAACCCGACCACCACCTGCGTCGACGCCGAGTTCATGCAGCGCATCGTCGACTTCGCGCGCGCGCATGAGGTGTTGTTAGTCCACGACTTCGCGTATGCCGACCTGGGTTTTGACGGCTACGAGCCGCCGTCCATCCTCGCAGCCAAAGGTGCCAAAGACGTCGCCGTCGAGTTTTACAGCATGACCAAATCGTTCTCGATGGCAGGCTGGCGGGTCGCGTTCTGCGCCGGCAACGCCCAGGTGATCGCCGCGCTCGCCAAGCTCAAGAGCTACCTCGACTACGGAATGTTCCAGCCCGTCCAAATCGCCGCGACGGTCGTGATGGAAACCGAGCCCGAGTTTCCCCGCGAGGTCAACGCCGAGTATCGGGCGCGCCGAGACACGCTCATCTCGGGTCTGTGCCGACTGGGCTGGAAGATCGAGCCGCCCAAGGGAACGATGTTTGTGTGGGCGCCGATCCCCGAGCCGTACGCGCAGATGGGTTCGATCGAGTTCGCGAAGCACGTCGTCACCGAAGCGAAGGTCGCGCTGTCGCCGGGCGTCGGCTTCGGCCCCGGCGGCGAAGGCCACGTCCGCTTCGCCCTCGTCGAAAACGAACACCGCATCCGCCAAGCCGTCAGCCAGCTGCGCACGACGCTCACCAAGCTCTGCGGTTAACCCTCGCCCTCGGCGCTTGTCAGGTGAGGCGGCGAGGCGGCGAGCTGGCGGGTGGCGTTGATGGCGGCGAGCCAGCGGCGGTGGAGTTCGTCGGAGGGCCGTGCGGCGGCGCCGCGCGCGCCGGATCGAGAGGGAGTCCGGGGAACGAACTCGGCGTCGAGGTGCCAGGTGGCTGCTAGCTCGGCTTCGCTAGACCACACACCCTCCGCCAACCCAGCGAGCATCGCCGAACCCATCGCGGTGGCTTGGGTTGAGACCGGACGCTGGACGGTCACCCCGCACAAGTCGGCCTGCGTTGCCAGCACGAAGTCGCTGTTGGCGACGCCGCCGTCGGCTCGCAGCACAGCCAGCGGGCGGCCAGCAACCGCGACCATCGCGTCAGTCACGTCACGCACGCTCAGCGCGACCGACTCGAGCACCGCTCGCGCCAGGTGCGCCGGCGACGTGGATCGCGTCATGCCCGTCAACGTCGCACGAGCACCCGGATCCCAATAGGGGCTGCCCAAGCCCTCGAACGCCGGCACGAACACCACGCCGTCGCTGCCGTCGACGCTGCTCGCCAGCGCGTCGAGAGCCGCAGCACTGTCGGCCAGCCCCAGCGTCGCGAGCGCCCAGTCGATAGCCGAGCCGGTCGAAAACACCGAACCCTCGAGCGCGTAGGTGAGCGTGCCAGCCACGTCGGTGCCAGGCGAAGTGCTCGCCGCGCACGTCACCAGCAAGCCTTCGGGTGCCTGGGTCGCCGCAGGCTGGCGTTCGGCAAGCGCCGAGGGCTGGTCTTCGGCAAGCGCCGGAGGCTGGTCTTCGGCAAGCGCCGAGGGCTGGGCATCGCCCAACGCCATCAACACGAACGAACCCGTCCCGTAGGTGACTTTCACCGACCCAGGCGCGAAGCACGCTTGACCCACCAGCGCCGCTTGCTGGTCGCCCGCCACGCCGCTGATCGGCACGCCCGGGCCCAGCGCCGTCACATCGGCCGTCGTCGCGACGCGTCCGCACGACGGCCGCACCTGCGCCAGCGCGTCGACCGGCACCCCAAACAGTTCGCACAGCTCTTCGTCCCACGCTCCCGCGCCGATGTCGAACAGCAACGTGCGCGAGGCGTTCGTCACGTCCGTCACGAACAGCCCGCCCTCGCCCGGCCCGCTCCTACCCGCCCCGCCCTCGCCCGACCCGCTCGGCCCGCCCGTGAGCTTGTAGACGAGCCAGCTGTCGATGGTGCCGAGCGCCAGCTCGCCCGACGGCGGCAGCGAAGCGTTGTCAACGAGCCACCGCATCTTGGTCGCGCTGAAATACGGGTCGATCACCAGACCGGTGCGAGCCCGCACCAACGGCGAGTGCCCTGCCTCGGTCAGCTCGGCACACGCGCGCGCCGTCCGCGTGTCTTGCCACACGATCGCCCGATGCGCCACCTCACCGGTGCGCAAGTTCCACGCCAACGTCGTCTCCCGCTGGTTCGTGATGCCGACCGCCGCCACCGGCCGGCCCCCCGCCGACCCACCAGCCCGCGACCCGTCGCTGGCCGCCCCGTCGTCTAGCAACCCGACCAGCTCCGCCAGCGTCTCGCACGTCGCGTCCCAAATCTCGTTCGCGTCGTGCTCGACCCAGCCCGGCCGACCCAGGTGCTGCGTAAAGCGGCGATACGAAAACGCCACCTCAGCGCCGCGCTCGTCAACCGCCATCGACCGCACGCCGGTCGTGCCCGCATCGATAGCCACCACGACGGCGCCGGCTGCCCCACCAGCGGCGTCGCTCGCAGCAGACGTAGCGTCGTGTCGCACGAGGCTGAAACTACGGTGGAACACGTGCGAGTGCTGATTGTCGGCGCCGGCGAGGTCGGCAGCTACGTCGCCGAACGGCTGAGCCACCAAGACCACGACGTCGTCGTCATCGACCGCGATGCCGCCATCCTCGAACCGCTGCGCACCTCGCTCGACGTGCTCACCGTCACCGGCAGCGGCACCAACCCCGAAAAGCTCGCCGAGGCCGCAATCGAGCGAGCCGACCTGCTGGTCGCC
The DNA here is from genome assembly GCA_964424585.1 of uncultured Acidimicrobiales bacterium. Lineage (GTDB taxonomy): Bacteria > Actinomycetota > Acidimicrobiia > Acidimicrobiales > Poriferisodalaceae > CAYRJD01. Next base: position 3,638 of record CAYRJD010000013.1, read on the forward strand.
GTCACCGACAGCGACGAGGTCAACCTGCTCGCCTGCCTCCACGCCAAGCAAGTCGAGCGCGACCAACCCATCCCGACCATCGCTCGCCTCGAAGACCGCGACCTCCGAGGCCCCAAAGGCAAGAACATCAGAGAAGCCGTCGGGGTTGACCTCGTGCTCGACCCGGACGAGCAAACCGCCAGCTCGATCATCGAGCTGCTCGACTACCGCGGCGCCAGCTACGTGCACGAAATGTTCGACGGCGAGCTGCTGATCGTCGAAGCCCGGCTCGGCGACGACGCCGAACTCGTCGGCATGTCGATGTCGCAGGTCGGCGCGACCTACGAACCCGACTGGGCGTTCATCTTCGGCGTGCTCCAGCGTGACGGCGAAACCACCGTCATGCGCGCCAACACCGTCATCGAAGCCGACGACCACCTGCGAGCCGTCTGCCTGCGCAAAGGTCGCCCCGAGCTGCTGCGCATCATGGGCCTGCACAAGTCCAAGCTGCGACGGGTGATGCTGCTGGGCGGCGGCCGCACCGCCGAGCTGCTCGCCAAGCAGCTAGCCGACCGCGGCGTCGAAGTGGTGGTCGTCGAGCGTGACCGAGATCGCTGCGTCCACCTGGGCAGCCTCGAGTTTCGCGTCCTCGCCATCGAAGGCGACATCCAAGACGTCGACCTGCTCGAACGAGAAGGCGTCGGCGACTTCGACGCCGTCGTCGCTACCACCGGCGAAGACGACGCCAACGTGCTGGCGTGCCTCTACGCGAAGACAGCAGGCGCGTCCGAAGCCATCGCCGTGGTGCACCGCCTGTCGCTGCTGCCGCTGCTAGAGCAAGCCGGCATCGACGCCGCGCTCTCGCCGCGCACCGCCACCGCCAACACCGTGCTGCGCATGGTGCGCGGCGGCGTCAGCTCGGTCGCGACGTTCTTAGAAGGCGACGTCGAGGCGCTCGAGCTAGAGGTCATCACTAACAGCAAAGCCGACGGCGCGGATGTGCGCGCCCTGCACCTGCCCGGCCAGATGCTCCTCGCCGCCGTCGTGCGCGACGGCAAAGCTCGCATCGCCCGAGGCCACAGCACGCTGCGCGCCCGCGACCACGTGCTCACGTTCGTGACGCCCGAAGTGGTGGATGAGGTGAAGCAGATCTTCGGGTGAACGTCACGCTCGCACCGCTGCTCACACGCACCGCAACGTGGCTGCGCGCCGTGCTCGCCTACCTGGCGACGACGTCTCAGAACTTCGTTCGCTCGTGGGCGCGCGGCCCCTATCGCTCCACCATCGCGGTCACGGCAACCATCGTGCCGATGATGGCGCTGCCGCTGTTCGCCACCGCCGCCGCGTTCGACTGGCTCACGCCGACCAGAGGCGGCGGCCACGACGCGGTCGAGCTGCTGATCGCGGGCGGCGCGGTCAGCGCCGTCGGCGCGGCAGCGATGCGGCTGTGCCGACCCGAGCGGGCGATGACCGTGCGTCAGCTGTTCACCGCGCTCGTCGCAGCCGCGCTCTCGGCGGTCGCCGTCACGATGGTCGCGCACCTAGCCACCGGAGCGGTCGGCTGGCACCGCCTCGACGTCGCGTTCGTCGAAGCCGTCGCCACCGTGAGCGGCACCAACGCGTCCGCGCTCAACCCCGCCTCACTGACGGTCGGGCTGACGGCGTTCCGGGCCATCGGACAGTGGGTGACCGCGGCAGGGGCGATCGTCGTGCTCGTGCGAGTGCTGCCGCACCTGGGCACCGGCGGCGTCGATGCCGACGGCGGCGTGGTCACTCGTTCGGCCCGCAGGCTCGCGCCCAGCCGGGCTGGCACCATCTCGCGACTGCTGGCGCTGTATGTCGGCGCGACCGTGCTGTGCGCCGTCGCGTATGCGCTCGCCCGCATGAGCCTCTCCGACGCGTTCATCCACGCGCTCACCACGCTGTCCACCGGCGGCTTCTCGCCGTACGCCGACTCGATAGGCCACTTCGACTCAGCCACCGTCGAGTGGGTCGCCATCGTGGGAATGTTCACCGGCGGCGTGAGCCTGCCGCTCATGTTTCTCGCCGCCCGGCGCGTCGACCCGCTACGCCTGTTTCGCAGCAGCGAGTTCAACTTCTACGCGGCGGTGGTCACGTTTTGCGCGCTGTGCGTCGTGGCCTGGAGCAACGATCCCATTACCGGCGACGGCGTTCGCCACGCGCTGTTCGCCACCGTGTCGGCCGCATCGACCACCGGCTTTCTGACCAGCGACATCACGGCGTTCCCGAGCGGCGGTCAGGTGTTGCTGGTCGGGCTGATGCTCGTCGGCGGAATGTCTGCCAGCACGTCCGGCGGCTTCAAGCCGGTGCGGCTGCTGGCGTTGATCTCCTACATCGCCAGGGAACTCCGGCGCGCGCTCCACCCCACGATGGTCGCGCCGGTGCGGCTCGGACGATCCACCGTGTCAGAGCCGACCGTCAACCGCATCGCCGGCGAGCTGCTGCTGTCGGGCTTGTTGGCGGTGCCGATAGTCGTCGTGCTCGCCGCATCTGGGCTCGACATCCTCGGCGCCTGGAGTTTCGTGGTGTCGGCCACCTCAAACGTCGGCCCCGCTCTCGGCGAGGCAGGCCCCGCCGCTCACCTCGCCGAAGTTGGCGTCGCTGGTCGGCTGGTGTCGGGCGCGCTGATGCTGGCCGGGAGAGTGTCGGTCACCGCCGCGCTGGTCGCGCTCACCGTCGTCGCCTACCCCATGACCTCGGCCGTCCGCTACCACCTGCGGGCGCGCAGCCGCAGCCGAGCCGCCGAACGCCAGTCGGGCCGCCAGTCGTGAAGCTCCCCACGGGCCGGCTGCGGTCGACTCCTGCGCGCGTCGTCGGAGCGTCGCTCGTCGCGGTCGCCGCGGGCATGTGGGTGAGCGCCGCGGTCGCGCTCATCGATGGCGGCGGCAGCGGCGCCGCGCTGTTCGTCTCCGGCGCGCTCACCGCCGCGGTCGGCGCGACGATGCTGTTCAACACCCAGGTGTCAACCAGCAGCGCGCCCGCTTTGTCGTTCGCGGCGGTCGCGTGGAGCTGGCTGGCGGTGTCGCTCGCGGGCACGCTGCCGTACGTGCTGTCGGGCACGATCCGCTGGCGCGACTTCGACCTCGCTGCGTTCGAGGCCATCTCGGGCTTCACGTGCTCTGGCGCAACCATCTTGACCGACATCGACTCGGTCGCGCACGGTCTGCTGTTCTTTCGGCAGCTGAGCCACTTCTTCGGCGGAATGGGCCTCATCGTGCTGGCCGTCGCGGTGCTGCCGGCGCTGCGGGTCGGCGGGCTCGAGCTGATCGCCAACGAAGCGCCCGGCCCCACCGCAGACCGCCTCGCGCCGCGGGTGTCAGAAACCGCTCGCCGCCTGTGGCTGCTGTACGGCGGCGCAACGATGGTCGTCACCGTCGCGCTGATGGTCGCCGGCCTGAGCGCGTTCGACGCCGTCGGCCACGCATTCTCCACGGTCGCGACCGGCGGGTTCTCTACCCACAACGCTTCGGTTGGCTACTTCGACTCGTTCGTCGTCGAGCTGATCGTGATCTGCGGAATGCTCTACTGCGGCGCCAACTTCGCGATGCACTGGCACCTGCTCACCGGCGGCGGCAGGAACTTTCGTGGCTTCGGCGAGCTGCGCTGGTACCTGGGCATCATCGCTGCGGCGTTCGTCGTCATCGTGATGCTCAACTCACCCGAGCTGGGCGTCGCGCGCAGCGCACGAGGCGCGCTGTTTTGGGTGGCGTCGTTCGGCACGAGCACCGGCTTCGCCACGGTCGACTACACGGCCTGGGTGCCCGGCGCGCAAATGGTGTTGCTGCTGCTGATGCTGATGGGCGGCATGACCGGCTCGACAGCCGGCGGCGTGAAGGTGATGCGCCTGCAGCTAGCCGCGAGCTACGCCATCCGCGAGGTGATACGGGCCCGTCACCCGCGCGCCGTCGTTCCGGTGCGGCTCGGTTCGATGGCGGTTGGCGAGCAGGTCGTCGCGCGGGCCATCGGGTTTGTGCTGCTCTACCTCGCGCTCATCATCGTCGGCGGCGTGGTGGTGACGGCGATGGGTTCAGACCCGCTCACCGGTTTCAGCGGCGCGGTGTCTGCGCTCGGCAGCATGGGGCCAGCGTTGGGCGACGCCGGGCCGCACGACACCGCGCTCGCCTTCACCCGTCAGGGGCGAGGCGTGCTGATGGCGTTGATGCTGTTCGGCCGGCTAGAGCTGTTTCCGGCGATGCTGATGTTCGCCGCGTCGTCGGTTGCGCTGACCCGAGCGCGCCGAGCGCCTGCTCGCCGCGACGCGCGTCGCCGATGAGCCGCAACGAGCGGCCTGCGGATCATCGCGACAAGCGCACAGCCCACCATCGCGACAAGCGCGACTAACCCGGCAATGCCGGTCACCGTCAAGCCGGCTCGCAGGCCAGGTGGCGAGTAAGCCAGCTCGACGATGCTGGTGCCAGCGCCAACGGCCACCGCCACCATCGCGTGGTCGGCGGCTAGCAACTCCGCGGGCTCGCCGTTGACGGTGGCGGTCCAGCCGTGCTGCATCGCGTCGGCGACCACGACGTAGCCCGGCTCGTCGGCTTGAACCGTCACCGTGAGCTCGTCTAGGCGGTCGCGCACGTCGGTCACCGCGCCGTTGGTGGCAACAAAGACTTCGTGCGGAGCGTGCGACATCAGCGCGGCGGGCGCGTCGGTGGTAAGCGAGCCAGCCGACGGCGGCTGCGACAGCACCACCACGTCTGCGTCGAGCGGGCCAGCCAGCGCGTCGAGCCGGGCGGCAACGTCGTCGATCACCAAGCCAGCCGACGCGAAGCGCACCCGAGCCAGCGCGTCGGTGTTCTCCCACACCGCCGCGCCCTGCGTTTGCGCGAGCCGCAAGCCGTCGTCGATCGGCTCGGCCACCAGCAGCAGCACCTCTTCGTCGTCGTTGGCCGCGAACGTCACCTCGCCGTCATTTGCGACGTGGGTGATCGAGATGGTCATCTCGCCGGTCGCTGGAACGTCTTCGGCCGCAACCGGTATCCAGTGCTCGCCGCGACCCAGCTCGCCGCCCACCGCTCGCCAGCCGGTGCGGGTGACGCCGTCGGGGCCGGTCACGTCTACTCGCAGGCGAGCGCGCGGGTCGGTGGTGATGAGCGGCTCGGCGAAGTACGGCGAGACGCCGCGCAGCGGCGCGGACCGCACACGTCGGGTGAGCGTCTGGTTGGGCAGTGCCGAAACTCGCGCCGTCGCGTTCGCGCCCACGAGCGGCTCGCCGCGCACGTCGACGTCGAGCGCAACAGGATTGCCCGAGAGCGGCTGGTCGGTGCGGTTGACGATCCATCGGGCTGCGAACCGGTCGAGCAGCGGCGAACGCCAGCGGCTCGGTTCGCTCAAATCCAGCACCGAGAAGGTTGAGTTGTCGCGCAGCGCGCCGGGGCTCGTGCGCTCGACCAACTCGGCCCAGGTCGGCCAGTGGAAGGCGTGGCCCGACACGGTGGCAATCTCGTAGTACGCGGTAGTGCCCGGGTAGAGGGTCAGGAAGTGACTGGCGACCCGGCCGCCTTGTGGCAGCTGCCTGTGGGCTGGCTCGGTCAGAAACTCGTGCGTGGGGGTAGTGGGGTAGTGGTGCTCGGTGTTTGTGTTTGGAAAGAACGGCGCGGCGAACAGAGCGATCTCGGTCGCGACGGCTAGCGCGATCACGCCAGTCAGCAACGCACGACTGCGAGCAGAGCTGAGCTGAGCGGGTCGCTTGAGCGCGACCGTGATCGCGACCGCTACGACTACGGCGGACACGACGGCGACCGCTACCAGCGCCCCGACGGTGCGCAGCTGGTGAGCCGCGCGCGCCTCACGCAGCGCGAGCGCGACGCCAACCGCCAGCGGTAGCGCGACCGCCACCAGCGCAACGACGCCCAGCACACGACGCCGACCTGCGAGCCAGCCAGCGAGGCCGAACCGGGCCGTAAACGACTTGGCGCGTGAGGGCGCTGTCGGTTCAGTAGGCGGCTGACGGGGCTCGGCGCGCGCGTCGCGGTCGACGACCGACGACAAACCCAGCGCCGCCAGCACAGCCAGCGCGAACAAAAACAGCGCACGCAGCCGGTCGATGCGGTTCGCGCCCAGCATCGGAATTTGTTGCACCACCGCAAGGAACGGCCCGCCGACGTAGATGAGCAACCCGCACAGCCCGGCCGTAGCTGCCAGAAAGCCGACCGTTCCGGGCGGCGCCAACGAGCTGCGTTCGATGACCAGCCGCCTTCGCCAGGCGAGCGCCACCAGCACGGCTGCGGCTGCGCCCAAGAACGACTGGTAGTCGAAGTAGGTCACCTCGGCATCGACGAAGCCCAGCTCGTAGCTGCCGAACAGGTTGGGAAAGACGGTCGTCAGTACCAGCTTGGGTTGCAGCGCGGAGTCGAACGGCCAGTCGTTGCGATACGCGAGGTCGATGGTGCGCAGGTGCGCCAGCGTCGGCACGAGCTGCCAGGCGGTGAGCGCCAGGCCTCCCACGCCGAGACCGGCGGCCGTGAGCGCGGCACGAAGCGCCCCAGCTCGCGC
>CAYRJD010000014.1:0-14173 GCA_964424585.1 uncultured Acidimicrobiales bacterium
GCACTCCCCCTCGCCCACCCGCCGCTGCCTGCTGCCCCGCATCGGCCTCCATCCCGCAAAGCCGCGCAGGACGCCCATGCACGAGCAGGATGCGAAGGTGCCAACTACCGCGACACGCAACATCTCTTGAGATGCTTGACGCTTCTAGATGCGGGCGACAACTTTGACGACCCACATTGGCATCAATGGCGTGACTACGAGATCGGCTACGGCGAGCCGGAAGCTGAGCGGATGCGGGTCGCCTGCTTCGGCAGCTAAGCCCTAGCTTTCGGCAGTCTGACGAGCAGTGCGAAGCCATCAGGAAGTTCCGGCGCGGCGCTGATGATCCGCGCGTTCAACTTCGCTCGCGCCTTCAGAGGGACGACGACGCTCCGCTGGGCCTTGCTGGTTGTGTTCGCGGTGCTTGCGACACCGGGCTGCGCGTCCGCGAGTGAAGTTGATCGACTCGCGCGCGAGAACGAGAAGTTGGAACGCGAGTTGCTCGATCTGCGTGACCGCATCACGTCACCCGCGTCCAACGTGAACGACGTGACAGTCACGACAACCGAGCAACCCGCGACGACGACAACGACCGAGCCGCTGGTTACCACCACGACCTTGAACCTCCTAACTCGTGACACGTGGGACTTAGATGAACTCGTCGAAGACTTCGCGGCCGACCTCGAACAGGACGACGACTGGCAGACCTCCGGGCCAGCGTGGCTTATCGCGCTCGCGATGCAAGCCTTTGAGGAGAGGCTCGCGGAGGTCGACCCCGAAGCTGAACCCGCCGACTGGTGGAGCGGCTGGTCGGCGACGACTGGACTGACGTGGCGAGCGAACTTGCTGTCTGGCTGCGAAGACGAAGCGGACTACTGGCGGCGTGGGTGCGTCGGACGCAGAAGAGGGTCGGGCGGCGGCGGGTGACGGAGCAGCCGGGGGTTAGGCGGCGTGGGTGCCGGGACGAGCCGCGCCGTCTAAGAGGGCGAGCAGCTCGTCGTAGCTGTTGGCGACGCGGAGGTGCGGGAAGTCGTCGATGACCCGCTCAGGTGCCTTGAAGAGGAAGCCAGCGTCCGCGGCGGCGATCATGTTGACGTCGTTGTACGAGTCGCCGACCGCGGTGACGTGGTAGTTGAGCGCCTTGTACGCCTCGACCACTCGGCGCTTGGGGTCGTCGATGCGCAGGTGAAAGCCGACGATGCGGTCGCCGCGCGTCTCGATGCGGTGGCACAAAAGATGCGGCCAGCCCATGCGCTCTTGGAGCGGACGCGCGAACTCCTCGAACGTGTCAGACACAACCATCACGCCGTAGTGCGGGCGCACCTCGTCCAAGAACGCACGGGCACCCGGCAGCAGCTCCATCTGATCGATCACGTCGAGCACCAGCGACATGCCGATGTGGTGACGGTCGAGCGCGTCGATGCGCAGCTTCATCAGCTTCTCGTAGTCGGGTTCGTCGCGGGTGGTCACCAGCAGATCGTCGACGCCGGTGCGCGCCGCGACGGCCTCCCATATCTCGGGCGTGATGACGCCTTCCATGTCGAGAGCCAGCATTCGTTGCACGGTTGAGTATTTTGCCATCTATGAGCGCCGTTTCAGACGCACCACCCGCACCAGCTTCCGACGCTGGTGCCGCGAGTCACGACGAGCTGCTGGCGACGATGACCGGCCAGATGGCGCGGCGCTTCGAACCGCTCGAGCCTTTCGCTGGCAGCGAGCGCTTGCGGCCCGACGGTCGGCCCCGTCCGGCGTTCCGAGCCGAGCTGCGCCGCATTCCAAACTTCACCAACGCCGTCGCGGTAGCGGTCTTGCTGGGCTCGATCGTCGGCGTGGTTTGGGCAACCGCGGCCATCAACAGCTGGGCGCTGTGGCCGGCGGGCGCGCTAGTGATGGGAGCGCTGCAGCTGCGGATGTTCGTGCTGCACCACGAGGCGGCGCACCGGCTGCTGTTTTCGGCCCGCCGCGTCAACGACGTGGTCGGCATCAACCTGCTGGGCTGGCTGGCGTTCGGGTCGGGCACGCACGGCTACCGGCGAGTGCACACCCAGCACCACCGCGATGAGTTCGGGCCAGCCGAGCCCGACCTGTTGCTGTATTCGTTCTACCCGATCAGCGGGAAGTCGCTGCGACGCAAGCTGGTGCGCGACGGGGCCGGCGTCTCCGCGTGGCGCATAGCCAAACCGCTCATCACCGGCATCACGACGAAGGGCAAGCGGACGAACTCGGCGCGCTTCTACGCCGGGCAGCTCGCGGTGTTCGGCGCGTTCTGGCTGACCGGTCAGCCGTGGCTGTACGTGGTGCTGTGGCTGGTGCCTTACGCGTGCGTCTATCAGGTGCTGAACCGGCTGCGAGCGATTGCCGAGCACGGCGGCATGACCCGCTCGGACGACCGGCGAGCTACGACGCATCACGTCAAACAAGGCCGGCTGACCCGCGCGTGGCTGGTGCCGTACAACGTCGGACATCACCTGGCGCACCACGTCGACTCGGGCATCCCGTTTCGCAACCTGCCGAGACTGACCGACGCGCTCATCGCCGACGGTTACGTGACCGACGCCGTGACGTGGCCCGGCTACCGGCGGCTGTGGCGGAGTTTGGCTAGCCTGAAGTAGCGCGACCAATAGCGCAACCAACAGGGGGACAAACACGATGAGCACGACAGCTACGCCAGAAGCGGACGTCATACCCGCGCTGCGGGTCACGCCTGACGAGCTGGGTTACGACCCAAACGAGCTGCGAGACAAGTACCGGTATGAGCGCGACAAGCGGCTGCGCGACGACGGCAACGAGCAGTACGTCGAGGTCGTCGGCGACTTCTCCAACTACGTCGACGATCCCTACACCGAGCGGGTCGAGCGCGAGCCGGTGTTCGACCACGTCGAGGTGGCGATCGTGGGCGGCGGGTTCGGCGGACTGCTGATGGGCGCCGAGTTGCGGATGGCCGGCTACGAGAGCCTGCGCGTCGTCGAGAAGGCGGGCGACTTCGGCGGCACCTGGTACTGGAACCGCTACCCGGGCGCGATGTGCGACGTCGAGTCGTACTGCTACCTGCCGCTGCTCGAAGAGCTGAACTACATCCCGAAGCACAAGTACTCGTTCGCGCCCGAAATCTTCGAGCACTCGAAAGCCATCGCCCGGCACTTCAACCTCTACGACGACGCGTTGCTGAGCACGCAGATCACGCAGCTGCGCTGGAACGACGCCGAACGGCACTGGGCGATCAGCACCGACCGCGGCGATGAGTTCAGCGCGACCTACGTGGCGATGGCGAACGGGCCGCTCAACCGGCCCAAGCTGCCGGGCATCGCGGGCATCAACGACTACGAGGGTCACACCTTCCACACCAGCCGCTGGGACTACGACTACACCGGCGGCAACTCAGAAGGCGGGCTCGTCAACCTCGCCGACAAGCGGGTCGGCATCATCGGCACCGGCGCGACGGCGGTGCAGGCCATTCCGCACCTGGGCGAGTGGTCGCACCACCTGTACGTGTTTCAGCGCACCCCGTCGTCGATTGACTACCGCAACAACGAGCCCACCGACCCGCAGTGGGCTGCGTCGCTTGAGCCCGGCTGGCAGAAGGCGCGGATGGAGAACTTCAACGTCCTCACCGCCGGCGGCGACCAAGACGAAGACCTCGTGTCGGACGGCTGGACAGACATCTTCCGCAACCTCACCGGCACCGCCGCGAAGAACGCAGCCCGCGAGGCTGGGCGTCGGCTCACCGGCGCAGAGCGAGCAGCGCTGATCGAGCTGGCTGACTTTGAGAAGATGAACTCGATCCGCGACCGAGCCGAGCACGTGATCGAAGACCCAGACACCGCCGAGGCGCTCAAGCCGTGGTATCGGCAGTTCTGCAAGCGCCCCTGCTTTCACGACGAATACCTAGACACCTACAACCGGCCCAACGTGACGCTCGTCGACACCGACGGCAAGGGCGTGCAGCAGATCACCCGAGATGGCGTGGTGGTAGGCGGCGTCGAATACAAGGTCGACTGCCTGGTGTTCGCGACCGGGTTTGAGGTGGGCACCACCTACACCCGGCGGGCGGGCTACGACATCATCGGCCGCAACGGGCAAGCGCTGAGCGACCACTGGGCTGACGGCATGCGCACCCACTTCGGCATGACGTCGCACGGGTTTCCGAACTGCTTCTTCTTGGGGTTCACCCAGACCGCGGTGACCGTGAACGTGCCGCACGCTTTGCGCGAGCAAGCCCAGCACATCACCTACATGCTGGGTGAGGCGCAGCGGCGCGGCACGCCGGTGATCGAGCCGACCGCCGAGGCCGAGCAAGAGTGGCAAGACGAGATGCGCGACAAGGCGCGGCTCGGCATCAAGTTTTACGAGGCGTGCACGCCCGGCTACTACAACAACGAGGGCAAGCTCGGCAACCCCAACGGGTTCTTCGCGGGGATGTACGGGGCGGGGCCGATCAAGTTTTTCCGGCTGCTCGATGAGTGGCGGTCGACGGGTGAACTTGAGGGAATCAGCCTGTCGAAGTAGGCGAGCCGCGCTAGCGGACGGCGCTAGGTGGCCGCGCCGGCTAGACGGGGCAGCCCGACACGCAGCTTCGACGCCATCAGGCTGAGCAAGAACACGCCGAGAGTGACCAGCACCATCGTCGCTCCGGCGGCGGTGCCGTAGTGGAAGCTGACCAGCAGCCCGACGACAGCCGAGACCGCGCCGAGGGTGACCGCCAGCGCCATCATCGCTCGCACGCGGGTCACCAGCATCGACGCGGCGGCTGCGGGGCCCACCAGAAACGCGAACACCAGCAAGCTGCCGACCGAGCGGTAAGACACAACCACCGCGAGCGCGAGCAGCGCCATTAGCGCGGCGGTCGTGAGCTGAGGTCGCATGCGCCACAGCTGCGCCTGGGTCGGAGAGAACGTGAGCGCCAGCAGAGGACGGTGAAGCAACATCGCGCCCGTGACGACGAGTTCGGCGAGCACCGCTTGCGCGACGAGAGTCGAGCCATCGATGCCGAGGATCGAGCCGAAGAGAAAGCGGTCGAGATCGCCTGAGACCGCGCCAGAGCCGGTCGAAACCAGCACGACCGCGAACGCGAGAAAGCCAACGTAGAGCACGCCCACGGTGCTGTCTTGCGGCAGCGGCGTGACGCCGCGGACTAGCTGCACGCTGCCCAGCAGCGCGAGCGCGGCGACGAGCGCGCCGAGCGAGGTGTCGAACCCGACGAGCAGCGCGACGGCGATGCCGGGCAGCACGCCGTGGCCGAGGGCCTCTGCGAGAAAGCTCATGCCCCGCAGCACGACCCACGTGCCGACCACGCCGCAGACCGTCGCGGTGATGAGCGCGGCGAGCAGGGCCTCGCGCATGAAGCCGTAGTCGGCGAACGGCGCGACAAACCAGTCGACTAGGTCGGCGAGTGCGTCCATGGGCTGCTGGCGAGTGGGCGGTCGGCTGGGTGGCTGCGCCTTTTAGCTCAGCTCGGCGGCGACCGTGCGCGCCAGCGTGCGCAACAAGCCGAGGTAGGTGTCGGCGTCGCTGCCGTCGGGGCCCAGGTCTTCGAGCGCGACCGAGACGATTTCGACGCCGTCGATGGAGCTGGCGAGGTCTTGGGCGAGGTCGACGTTTTCGCTGCTAGCGGCGATGATGTTGACGGTGCCGCGGGCGTCGGTGAGATCGCGCAGCGTGTGCGCTACCTCGACCGCTGCGGTGGCCGAAGCGTCGTGGCTGTCGGTAGACGCGTAGACGGGCAGCACGTCGAGGTCGTAGCGGTCGGCGAAGTAGCCGAGCACCGCGTGCGCGGTGACGATGGTTTTCGCGTTGGCGTCGACGTCGGCCAGCTCTTCGTCGATGAAGGAGTCGATGGCTCGCAGCTCGGCGATGTAGTCGTCGGTGCAGGCGAAGTCGTCGGCTTCGAGGCCGGTGGCACCGGCGAGGTCATGGGTGAACTGGGTGAGGCCGTCTGCGACGCGGACGGGGTCGAGCCAGAAGTGCGGGTCGTGCGCGTCGTGGGCGTCTTCGTCGTGGCCCTCTTCTTGCTCGTGCTCGTCGTCGTGCTCGTCTTCGTCGTGGCTGTCTTCCGCGTGCTCGTCGTGGCCCTCTTCTTCGTGCTCGTGCTCGTCGTCGTGCTCGTCGTGCTCATGCGAGTGCGACGGGTCGGCATCGAGCGGGTCGTCGATGTAGTCAGACAGCTTGAGCACCGCGGCGCCGTCGTGCTCGGCGTCTTCGACCACCGCGGCCAGCTCGCCTTCGAGTCCGAAGCCGTTAGCCACGGTCACGCTTGCGTCTTCAATCGCCCGACGCATCTGCGCGGAGGGACGGCTCAGGTGCGGGTCTTGCCCTCGGGCCAGCAGCGTGGTGACGTCGAGCCGGTCGTCGCAGTCGATGGCGTCGACCACGTCTGCCCAGATGCCGGTGGTTACCGCGACCATCGGTGCGACCGTTTGCGCGGCTTGCTCAACAGCGCCGGATTGGTCGTCCGGGTCGTCGTCGGAGCCACACGAGGTGGCGCCGATCGCTAGCAGGGCTGCCCCGACTAGGCAGAGGCAGCGGTGTTTGTGTCCACAGGGTGTGTTCATGGCGGCGCAGACTAAGCGGCGCGCCGTTCGGGTCGCTACGGCTGCGCCGCTTACGCCAGCTCGGCGGCGACCTGCTCGGTGTGCTCGCCCAGCATCGGCGCTCGCGCCCACGCCCACCAGTCGTCGCCGGTGGTGAACGGCGAGCCCGCGACGGTGTAGGTGCCGAGCGTGGGGTGGGTTTCGGTGCGCCACCAGCCGACCGCCTCGAGGTGCGGGTCGACCCGCAAGTCGGCGACCGTGCTGACCGGCGTGATGGGTATGCCCCGGCGCTGTCCTTCGAGGAACAGGTCGAGCTTGCTGTGGGCGGACGTGACTTCGGTCGTCCACGCGTCGATGGCGTCGATGGCTTCGGCGCGCATCGCGATGTCTATGAAGACGTCGTCTAAGACGCCCTCGTTGCCGGTCTCGTCGTAGATCCACTGCGCCATCGGCCGCCAGTGGTTGGGCTGCAGCACGATGAGCGACACCCAGCCGTCTGCCGCCTCGTATAGCCCGAACGGGCTGGTGACCGTGCGGCGGTTGCCGGTGCGAGGGCGAGGCACTTGGTCGTCTAAGAAGAGCGGCACGCCGGTTTCGGGTGCGAGCGAGAGGCCGACCTCTTGGACGGAAATGTCGACGTGCTGGCCGCCGGTGCCTGCGCGGCGGGCGGTGAGCGCCAGCATTCCCGCGAGCACCGCGTTGAGCGAGGTGGCGTGGCTGAGCACCAGCGCTGGCGCGGCAGGCGCGAGCGGCGGGCCGTCTGCGAAGCCGACGGTCGACGCGAGGCCGCACGCTGCCCAGCCGATGAGGTCTGAGCCGGGCCAGTTCGTGCGGGGGCCGGTGAGCCCGAACGGCGTGATCGACACCCAGGTGAGGCGCGGGTTGGCTTGCTGGGCTCGGCGGCGAAGGTCGTGGCGTGGGCCGTCGGCCGGGCCGGGCGTGTCGTCGAACACGACGTCGGCTGAGGCGAGCAGGCGTTGGAGGAGGTCTTGGCCCGCGGCGTCGTCTGGGTCGACGACGACGCTGCGCTTTCCTGCGGCGAAGTACGCCCACCAGAGCGAGCTTTCGGGCCCGGCGACGTCTGGGTGCGTCGGCGAGAGCGTTCGCAGCCAGCTGCCGGTGGGAGGTTCGGGCACGACGACGTCTGCGCCGAGCGCAGCCCAGACGCGGGCGCCGTATGCGCCGGTGACGCCGGTGAGGTCGACGACGCGGGTGCCTGCCCAGGGGCCGCGCGCGGGCGCCGCGCTCGGGTTGCTCGACGCGGCGCTCACGAGGCGATTCCCATCGTTTCGTACCAGCCGTCGAAGGGGCGTTCGAGGGTGAGTTCGGGCTGAGCGTCGGTAAACGCCGCGCCGCTCGCGATCATCTGGTCGATCTCGGCGTCGTCGTAGCCGAGGCGCGCTAGCACCTCGCGGGTGTGCTCGCCCATGTTCGGCCCGGCGCGCTCTAGGTGCGCGGGAGTGGCGCTCATGTTGATGGGGTGGCCGCTCATCAGGTCGCGCCCGAGGCGGGCCGACGGGCGCACCTCGTAGTAGCGGCGGTCGCGGACGTGCTCGTCGCCGGCGACGCCCGCGTGGTCGTGGACTGGGTATGCCGCGACGCCGTGGCCGGCGAGCGTGGCGGCTGCTTCGTGCGCGCTGCGGCCGCGCGTCCAGGCGGCGATGGCGTCGTCGATTTCGTCGTGGCGTTCGATGCGCCGGGCGAGCGTGTCGCAGTCGGCGAAGCCGTCGCCCTGCGCGTCGAGGCTGGCGAGCGCGCGCAGGCGCTGCCAGGCGGTGTCGTCGGTGACGGAGATGGCGACCCAGCGGTCGTCGCCCGCCGCTGGGTAGGTGCCGCAGGGGGCCGCCCAGTCGAGCCGGTTGCCGTTGCGTGCGAGCGGCGGGGCGCCGAGGTCGTGTGCGGTGAGCCAGGGGCCCAGCAGCGACACGGTGGTTTCGAGCTGGCTGATGTCGATGAAGCAGCCCTGTCCGGTGGCGTCGCGCTGGGCGAGCGCCGTGAGCACGGCGAGCGACGCGTGCAGCCCACCGATGTAGTCGGGCGGCGCGATCGATGTGATGCCGGCGGGCGGTTGGTCGGGGTAGCCGGTCAGGTCGTCGAGCCCGACGAGCGGCGCCTGGTTGGGGCCGTACGCCCGGAAGTTGTAGTAGGGGGCGTCGGGGTTGACGCCGAAGCCGGTCATGCCTGCGTAGATGATGTTGGGCTGGTGCTCTTTGACGACGTCGTAGCTGAGGCCGAGTTCGGCCATCGCCGGCGCCGCGTAGTTGGAGAGGAACACGTCGCAGGTCGCCAGCAGGCGGTAGGCCGCTTCGAGCGCGGCGGGCTCTTTCATTTCGAGCCCGAGCGAGAGCTTGCCGCCAGACATCTCCGCGACGTACGGGCTGGTGTCGCAGAAGACGTCTGCCAGCTCGGGCTTGCGCGCCCACGCCGAGCCGAACGCCCGGGCGACATCGGGGTTGTGCTTCGACTCGACCTTGATGACCTCCGCGCCGTGATACGCGAGGAACCGTCCGCAGCTCGGCGCCGCGACGGCGATGGACACCTCGAACACGCGCAGCCCGCTGAGCACCCGGTTGTCTGTTGTCTCGTGACCCATCGCTACATCTTGGCACCTCTGCGCGCCCTAATGAAACTCTGCCACCTCAGCGATGTCCCACCCCTTCTCTACCGTGCGGTGCCATGACGCACTTTTCACCAGCGACGCAACCGCCTCAAGACGCAAGCCCCGCGCCAACTTCTCCCACGCAGGGCCGCTCTGAGTTAGTCGGTCTGATGCGCGACAGTACACCCATGCCAGAGCTCGGGGGCCTCTACGAAGCGGCTACCGACACGGCTATCGGTTGGCTCTGGGAGGCGTGGGAAGGTTGCCAGTGGCGCGCTTGCGGATGCGTGCCATTGGAAGTACGTGATGCTGGCAACTCACTCGATCGAACGCTCTATGCGCGAGAGATGCGAGGCAGGCCACGTCAGGCGTTTCAGGCCTATATGGCGTGGCGGAGTGCCGTTGACGCCGAGATACTGTCGGGAGTTGACGAGCTAGCCCGCAGCGTGACGGTGAGTGAAGTCGCTGACGGGTGCATGCGGTTCGTAGAAGCGGTGTTCGGTCGCGCAGCTGTGAGCGACGCGAAAGGCGGCAGATGAGAGACCAGCTGGACGGGGTTAGCGGGTTTGCCTGCGCGTGCGAGCGGTGAGGCGCTTGAAGTCGGTGGCGACGGACTTGAAGGTGGTCGCGCGGCGCTCGATGGCGGGGAGGTAGCGGTCGACGGGCGGCAGCGCGGCGGTTGCGTCGTCGAGTGAGTTCACGGCGGCGAGGGCTGCGGGCTCGACGCGTTCGGTGATGCGCTCCATGATTTCGACAGCGACGTCGACGCTGACGCGGCACATCTCGGCGGTTCGCTGCCACACGGTGGCGTCGTCGAAGTCGCGGAGTTCGTAACCGGGCGCGGCGGCGCGCATCATCAGCGGAATCTCGTCGTGCAGCTCCGACGGGTTGAAGGGAAAGGCCGAGGTGAGATCGTACAGGGGAGCCAGTACTTGCCGTTGGCGACCGAGCAAGATCGAGTAGTTCTTGGCGTGAGCGTCGCTGCCGCCCGTCGCCCAGTTGAAGACCAGCGCCTCAAAGAAGCGGTCTGCACCGGCCACGCCCAGCGCAGCTAACTGCTCGGAAAGCAATGCCGTAGTCACTCCCCGGTGCCGCTCGCCCTTCGCTTGCGGCGGAAGGTCGAGCGCTTGGCACAAGTCTTCTTGGTGTATTCGTCGCACACGGTCTTCGCGACGCACGCGGTCGTAGCGCTCGCTGATGATCGCGACGTGCGGGCCGAAATGAGCGATCGAACTCGCAGCGACTGTTATACCGCAGTGCGCGGCGGTCAGCATCGTGAGGTGCTCGACGACGACCTGATTGGGCAGGGCTAGGCGCGTCTCGTCCCACTCGGCTGCCGTCACCCGCCGCACCGGCTTGATGACGTGCGTAGAAGGAGTATGCGTGGAGGGTCGATACCAACGACTGCTCGCAGGGTCGTAGCCCAGGGTTAGCTTTCGCTGCGCCCCAGCGAGCGTGAAGTTGACGTTCATGAGATGGCCGCCGCTCGTGAGCGCGTCCACGCGGACAGTCCGGTCAACGGCCTCCAACACCTCGTCGTCGGCGAGCCAGTCTCGCTGGCCTTCATCGTCTCGAACGTTCCACTCGCCCTCATCAACGGAGAACTGCACCGCGCCCGCGCAGTCGAGCCCAAGGCGGGTCGCGAGCATGTCAAACGACGCGGTGCTTGCCGCGTCGTGCGCACGTGCCCACAGCTCGCGCACTTGCTGGTTTTCCGGCAGCAAGTTCTCCACCCAGTTGGTCGCGTTGTGCTGCTGCGCGCCGCCGTCGGGTGGCCATCGACCGCTGAGCGGGACGGCGTCGCCCGCGCTGCCGTAGCGCTCGTCGTAGTGAAAAGCCAACCGCTGACTGCTGGTGCGCACGAGATACCCCGCCAACGCGCCCTCAATGGCAACGTTAAGGAATGTGGTTGTCACTTCTCTAGTGCCACAGGCGGCTCGCTGCTAGCGCGGTTGAACACCTCGTCGAACTCGTCGGCAGCCGGTGGGCGCTGCAAGCCGATCCGCAACTCGAGCGCGTTTACGAGAGCCACGAAGTGGGCGAGGCTGACGCGACCTGTGCGCTCTGCCCTACTCACAGTTCCGTGCGCGACGTCTGCGGCCTCAGCCAGCGCCGTTTGGGTCATGCCCAATGCTCGGCGAGCGTCCGCAAGCGCCAGACCCGCCACATACGGGGTTGACAAGTTGGCATACTCGCCTCCGGGACGGTGAAACATGGACGGCAAGGGAAAGCGCGGCTTGACCGGGTCCTTGCGCGGCTCGGACATCACTTCTGGCACGAGTTAAGTCTATACAACTTTTGATCAGTCCACGGCGTACCCAACTTTTGATGTGTCCACGGCTTACCCAACTTTTGATGAGTCCACGGCGTACCCAACTTTTGATCAGTCCACGGCGTACCCAACTTCTCGCTAGTCCGACTGCTGCCGGACGGGGCGTGTCCGACCCCTGCTCTAGATTGGCTCGCATGACGACAGCCTCAGTTTCACCACCAAACTTGCGGTGCGAGCGACGCGCCGAGCGACACGCTGTGCGACACGCCGAGCGACATGCCGAGCGCCGCGCCGAACGGCGCGCGCCGAAGCGAGCCAGAGCGACGCTCGCGCTGCTGTGCGCGCTCATCGCGATGCTGCTGCTCACGAGCTGTTCGCGGCCGACGAGAGCCGACGACCCTGCCCTGCCGAGCGATCTGCTTGAGCGGAACGAGCACGTTTGGCTGTGTTCCCAACGTCACGAGGGGGCGTTCAGCGAGGGCTTCACCGTCGACGACTGTTTCAGCGTCCCGCTGGCAGACTTGGTGAACGAGTGACGACCCGCACTCTTGGCCGACCCGCACGACGAGGACTCATCGACACTTCCAAACGGGCGGTGGGGCGTGAGGGTAGGGCGTTAGCGTCGGTTTAGGGATCAGGTGGCGTTGACTGTCCGCTGCTGTTCTCGCCCCAGCAGGCGATGGTGCCGTCTGTCCTCACCCCGCACGAATGCTGCCAGCCAGCCGCCACCTGAATGAACGACAAAGACGCGCCTGGCGGTGGCGGAGTATCGCGCCCGTGACTGATTGTGCCCCAGCAGGCGATGGTGCCGTCTGTCTTCACGACGCATGAATGCAAGCTGCCAACCGACACCTGCGTGACCGAACCCGGCGGGGCAGCGGTCAGAGCGCCTCTAGCACCCCAGCACGCGACCGCGCCGTCATTCTTGATAGCGCAGGTGTGCAACAAACCTGCGGACACCTGCATAAACGACCCTGACGGCGGCGATGCCTGCCCGCTGCCGTCAGCACCCCAGCACGCCACCGACCCGTCGGTCTTGACGCCGCATGTATGAAGTTGGCCTGCCGACACCTGCGTGAACGGGCCCGACGGCGGCGACGCCTGCCCGTCGTCGTTTGAACCCCAGCACGCGACCGTGCCATCGGTCTTCACACCGCACGAATGACTGCTGCTAGCCGACACCTGCTTAAACGAGCCTGATGGCGGCGACGCTTGCCCGTGGTCGCTGTTACCCCAGCACGCGACCGTGCCATCGGTCTTCAAGCCACACGAGTGCGATGCACCCGCCGACACCTGCGTGAACGACGAGCCCGCTGGCGGCGTGGCCTGCCCGTGGTTGTTTGCGCCCCAGCACGCGACCGTGCCGTCGGTTTTGACGCCGCACGAATGGGCGTCGCCGACTGACACCTGCACAAAGCGCGCTGGCGGCGATGCTTGCTCGTGGTCGTCTGAACCCCAGCAGGTCGCTGTGCCGTCAGTTTTGATGCCGCAGGTGTGCGAGCTGCCAGCCGAGAGCTGGGTGAACGAAACGCCTGCCTCTAGTTCGGGCACTGTCGTTTGCTCGTCGTCGTCTGAGCCCCAGCAGGTGACGGTGCCGTCGTTGCGGAGGCCGCAGGTGTGCGTGCCGCCAGCGGATATTTGGGTGAACGTGGCGTCTTGCGCCGCGGCGGGCAGGGTGGTTTGTTCGTTGGTGTTTGCGCCCCAGCAGGCGACGGTCTGGTCGGTTTTGATGCCGCAGGTGTGCGAGCCGCCGGCCGATACTTGGGTGAATGTCGCGCCGGTTGGTGGTGTGGCGCGTCCGCCGCCGCTATTGCCCCAGCACTCAACGGTGCCGTCGGACGGGCCGCCCGAACGAACGCCGCAGGTGTGTGAGTTGCCGGCTGCTACTTGGGCGAACGATCCTGACGGCGAGTTGGTTTGGTCGTTGCCGTTGAAGCCCCAGCATTCGACCGTGCCGTCGGCTTTGATGCCGCAGGTGTGGAAGGCGCCGGCTGAGACGTGGGTGAACGAGCCGTCTGGCGGGGTGGCCCGGCCGTCGGGGTTCGCGCCGCTGCCGTCGTTGCCCCAGCACGCGACCGTGCCGTCGTTCTTGAGCGCGCAGGTGTGCTCGCCGCCCGCCGATACCTGGGTGAACGTCACGCCTGCTGCCAGCGTCGGCGGAGTGGTTCGTTCGTCGTCGTCTGAGCCCCAGCAGCGCACCGACCCGGGGCGTCTGAGCGCGCAGGTGTGCGCGTTGCCGGCGGAGACTTGGGTGAGCGCGGTGTCGGGCAGCTCGGGCATCGGCTCGGCGCCGGTGCTGCCGGCCGGCTCGGTGGTCGAGGTCGTTGTCGGCGTCGCGCCAGGCTGCCCGGGCGCCGTCGACGTGGTGGCGCCGGACGGCCCGGGCTGGGTCGTGCTGGTGGTGGGCGGGGTTGCGCGTCCGTTGCCGTTTGAGCCCCAGCACGCGACCGTGCCGGCTGGCTCGCCGCCGGGCCCGGCGGCCGAACGCACCGCGCACGCGTGGGAGGCGCCAACCGACAGCTGGGTGAACGCACCGGACGGCGTCGACGACGTTCTGCCGTCGGTGTCGTTGCCCCAGCAGACGATCGAGCCGTCGGTCTTGAGGCCGCAGGAGTGAAACCCGCCCGCGGCTACCTGGGTCAACGACGCGCCCGGCGGCGGCGTCAGCTGGTTTTGCGCGTCGTAGCCCCAACACACCGCCGCGCCGTCGGCGCGCACGGCGCACGAGTGCCGGTTACCGGCCGACACCTGGGTGAACGCACCCGACGGCGCGCTCGCCCGCCCGTCGCCGTTATC
>CAYRJD010000015.1:0-55740 GCA_964424585.1 uncultured Acidimicrobiales bacterium
ATCGACTCCAGCGGGAGCATCTCGCGACAAGGAGATCGTGCCTTGCTTATGAGCTACCCTCCCGAGGGCAGCTTCGACGACGCTGACACATACTGCGAATACGACGTCATATGGCCTGAAATACCTGGACTCATCAAGCCCACAAACCCGTCGTTCAAGTTTACGCGCGCCAGCATGGAGATCGTTGAGGGTTCGAGCCGAGGCAGCTACTCTGGTCCTACCTACTACCCTGACAATCTCGCTCGTGCGATACAGCTGCACACCACTAACGGTGTGCCAGCGGGCACCCCGTTTTTGGTGACTATCTCGCCACAGGCTGGCTCGGTTCCGGGGTGTGATGCCAACCCGGACGGCCCAGAGACAGCAAAGACCTATCAAATGTTGTCAAACAATCCGTGGATCGCCAAAGTGTTCAACATCACTCACAGCGGACGACATTTGGTGAAACGCCCCGCTGGCGCCTCGGTCGATTGTGCCTATGACGTGATGTTTGCGCCTGACGAAGAGGGGCCCACCGACAGCTACATCCTCGATAGCAGCTATGGCGATCGACGCACCGTGCTGGGCAACATCCCCCGAACACTCTACAGCATATTCAGCTACGACAAGCGAGGCGTCGCACGAGAGCGTTACACCGTCAATCCTAACCCCAGCACGTTCTTTGACGCGATGGTTGAAGTGTCGGTGAGCCATAATGTGACGGCAAACACAACGTTCGGAGTAGCTGTGGTGCCCACGACAGGTTCGCCCGATGGCTGCTCTGAGCACCCCGACTTATCGGTGACCGTTATGGCGGGCAGCAACGCTGCCAGTTTGCCGGTGACCCAGCTGCTGCATCAAAGCTCTGGTGCGACGCAGACGTGCAGCTACGTGGTGACGTTTGACCCCAACGAAGACGGCGGAACTGCGTACCAGTTCGACCCGAGATACGACGCACCGGTGACGGAGATTTCAGGCGCTACGGGCGCGGCGATGGTCGCCCGCCAGCGCTACACCGCCGACACGTTTTTCGACGGCGAGGTAACCGTCAGCACGGCGCAGAACGTGACAGCAGACACCGCGTTTGAAGTGGGAGTAGCTCCTGCGTCTGACGCGCCGATGGGTTGCAGTGACGCGGTGCCCGATGTTTCGGTGACGTTGACCGCGGGCACTACTTCGGCGACGGCGACGGTGCCCACCTTGGTGCGACGGACAGCAGGCGCGATGAGCGACTGCGAGTACGTGGCTGACTTTCCCGAACACGAGAGCGGCTACGCGGCGCGCTACGTGAAAGATGCCGCCTTCACCACCGCCAGCACCGCGATTGCGCCGCCACCGACGTCCAGCGCTGCGCAGGTGCGCTACACGCTGAACCCGACGCCGAGCCCGACGTTTGACGCGACGGTGGAGGTGCTGCTCACGGAAGTCGTGTCGGTGGATACGACGTTCACCGCGTCGGTCGTGCCAGCAGCCACGGCGCATGAGGCCTGCGTAGGTGAGCCGAGCCTCACGGTGACGGTGCCCGCGGAGAGCCAGTCGGCAACGCTGACGGTGTCCAGCTTGCTTGACCTGCCAGCGGGCGAGACCAACCCGTGCGTGTACCAGGTGACGTTTGCGCCCGACGTGATCGGCGCAGACGCGCACTGGTTCCCCGATACGTCCTATACGGCGGTCACGACCCTCACGCAAGACGCGGCTGCGGCGTCGCAGCGGTATGAGCCGCGGGTGTGGCTGTATCCGACGACCGGCCCGAACGCGGCGCGAGTGCTGGTGTGGATCACCGACGACGTGCCCGACACCGTGAGCTTTGAGGCGACCATCACCGCAGCCAGCAGGCCGACGGCCTGCCTCATCTACGCCACCAACCAAGTCGCCGCCATCACCTTGACCTTCGACGCGCCCGCGTCGCCGAACGCCCCAGCGGCGGCGACGTTGGCGAGCGACCAGCAGCTAGTGCGCCGCCCGCAAGGCGCGACGACCGACTGCACCTACACGGTGACCTTCGACGCCGACGAGGTTGGCCCGACCGCCAACTACGTGCTCGACGCGACGTTCGCCAACATCGACACCTTCATCACGTTTACCAGCCGAGATGCTCAGCACCGCTACACACGCGCAGCGACCAGCGAGCACTGGACGATGCAGATGCTGATCGACATCCCGTTCCGTGACGACGACGGCGACGGCGCGAACGACTACGACCCGCAGTTCTCGATCGACGTCAGCCCGGGTGCCAACTCAGACAGCGCGGGCGGCGCGTGCCCGACCACGACGCTGATGCCGCGGTTGCGAAGCCAGACCGAGGCAGACACGGTCGCGACTGCTCGCCTGGTCGGACTTGCGCCTGGTTGTGAGCCGACGCTCGAGTTTCCCGCGGACATCGCGTCGGGCTCTAGCGACATCATGCTGACGCTCGCGACCACGCCAGCCGCGCAGGAAGCGCCCACCGCGGCTAGCCCGCGTGCGACGGCGACCTACGTCGATGGTCGCACTTCGTTTCAGCCTGAGGTGACGATCAACCTGCCTGATCCGGTGCCGACGGAGGCGGTGGGTGCGCAGTTTGTGGTGACGTTCATTCCCACGACGACGAGCCCGACGGGGTGCGCGCCACCTGCCAACCCCGACGGCGAGAGTTGGAGCGTGACCGCGACCGGTGCGGCGCGCGATGCGGGCCGTCGGGCGACGCTGGTGGGTGTGCCGGCGGGCACGACCGAGGCTTGCGCGTATCGGATCACCTGGCCGTCGATTGCGGGCCTCGTCACGCCGTCGACGTCGACGTTGACGTTTGCGCCAGACGACGTAGCGGGTTCGACGACGCTCGCCGTGGCGTATCGGGCGCGCAGCGAACGGGTGCCGTTCACGCCGATGCCGTCGGTGAGTTTGCCGGTGGTGGATTACGACGGCGATGGCGCGCACGATTATGCGGGGGCGCGGCTTGTGGTGACGTATGCGCCGAAGTCGGGCGGGCATCGCGGTTGCACGCAGGGCGAGACGGAGGCGATCTACGAGGTGCAGGCCGCGCTGGTGAACGGTGCGACGGCGGTCGAGATGGCGGGCGCCGCGCCCAGCTTGACCGACGCGCCGATGGACTCTTCGCACGCGTGTGCGTATGACGTGGCGTTCAGCTCGACAGCGGCGACGGTTGGCGCGCCGGATGTCGCGTTGTTTGCGCTGGTGGCTGCTGCGTCTGACGACGTTGATGTGTCGGCTGCTGCGAACGACGCGCGGGCGACCTATGGCACCGCGAGCCAGGCACACGAAGTTGCGTTCACCGCAGACGTCGGGGCGGCTGCGGCGGGCGCGACCGAGACGTTTACGGTCACGGTGTCGGTGGTTGCGCCGGCAGACGCCGACTCCGCGTTTGACGGCTGCACCGGTGTGATGCGCGACGCTGGCACCGGCGCGGTGAGCGCGAGCAGCTTTGACGTTGTTCTGACTGTGGATGCGGCGGGCACGGCGCGGGGCAGCGCGGACGTGGTCGAGTGGCCCGCTGGTCATGACGCGGCGACCGACCGCTGCGGCTATGAGGTGGTGTGGCCGTTCACCGAGGACGGCGCGACGACCGTGTATCGGCGCACCGACGAGGCGACGACTTTGCTCGATGCGGCGGTGTTTGCGCAGGCCAGCCCGACGATGAGCAACGCGTATACGGCTGACGACATCACGTTCGACGCGACGTTGCGGCTGGTGACTACGCCAGAGGTGCCAGCGGGCACCACCTTCAGTGTTGCCATCGCGCCCGCGAGCGGCGCGCCCAGCGGCTGCAGCATGCCGCAGCCGGTTGCCATCGCCGCGGCGTCTCCGCACGCAGACGGCACGTCTGACGTGAATGCCACCCAGGCCGTCACGGGGTTGGTTGACATCCCCGGCGGGTCGATTGAGCGATGCACCTACGACGTCGCCTGGATGCCCAACACGGCGGGTGAGGTGCACTTCGTCGAAGATGAGGGCTACGCGCAGCGCAGCACGACGTTGAGCGCCTCGACCGAAGCAGCCACGACGGCCGCCGCTCGTATGCACCCCGACCCCAACCAACCGCTTCCTGACGAGCCGCTGGATAACGAGCCGCCCGATGACGACCCGCCCGGCGACGACCCGCCCGACGACGAGCCGTCCGACGGCGAGCCGCCCGATGACGACCCGCCGGATGACGAGCCGCCGGACAACGAGCCTCCCGACGGCACGATGAACCCATCGAACACCAACCCCTCCACCGGCGGCACGTCCGCGGCGGGCAACCAGCCCACCGTAAATCCCGTCACCCCGCCGCGCGCTCCGACTGGCGGTGGCACTTCTCGCCGCACCTCTGGCGGTGGTTCGCGGGGCGGCAGCTCTGATGGCGGGGCTAGCGGTGGTGTCTCTTCCGGAGCGGGCTCGACCGGCCCGTGGCTCGTTGCCGCGACCAGCCGCGTGCCGGTCGCGGTCTCGCTTGCGATGCCCGAGCGCGACTTCGCCGTCGGCACCGCCATCGAAATCATGCTCAACGTGCCGGGCACCTGCGGCGAAGACGTCGCCGCGTTCGGCGGACTGCCTGCCGAGGTCGGCCTCGTCTATGCGCTGACCGCGCAGGCTGGCGCAACGGTCGACGTGTTCGCGGCTGACGCGCTGCTGCTGGCTGGCTACGCGCAGCGCGGCAACCAAACCCGCGGTTGTGAGCTGCGCGTCACCCTCATCTCCGCGCCCGATGGCTGCCGCCTCCAATCCGCAGACGTCGACGCGAGCACCGACGACGTCGGCCGCAGCTATGTCGACGTCACCGGCAGCGCAGACCTCTCCAGCTTCACGCTCAACCCAACCCTCTCTTGTAGCTCGCCAGACGCGCAGCCGAGCACCTAGCTCGTGCGCGCGGCGCCGATCGAGCCGCGCCGAAAACCCACTTGCATATTCGTGGCGTTCTGTGGATCAATGGCGGTGAGGGCTCGCACCGGGCGCAGCCCACCAACCACCCAGGAGGTACCATGCCAGTAATGACCGAACAGCCGGACCGCGACGAGGCACCGATACCCGAGCCGCCCGCAGGCGACCTGCTGCCGACCGCGCGGACGTCGACCGCGTCGCAGACTGACCCGACGTTCGAGCCCGTTGATGAGCGCCGAACCTCTCCGCCGTCTACCAAGAAAGAAGGCACGGGTAATCGGCCGCTGATTGCCGCGGCCACGGTGGTCACGGCCCTGATTGCCCTCGTCGCGACGTTGCTGGGCGTGTTGTTCATGAACCTCAACAGCCAGATTCAGGGGTTGGGGGTCTTGATACAAGAGTCAGAGGAGCGGGTCACAGCCCAGATCCGGGAGACAGAGGAGCGGCTCACCGCGCGCATCGTCTCGCTGGAAGAGCGTGTGTCGCGCCTCGAGATGGCCATGGCGGAGGTGCTGGTGCGACTGTCGTCGCTTGAGGCAGCGGTGGCGTCGCTCGAAACACGTATGTCGTCACTGGAAGAGCGCGTGGCAGCTATTGAACGCTTCTTGCGATCGGAGGGCATCGGGTTCGTAGGCGTGCAGGCTTCGGCCGAGCTTGAGGAACGCGTGTCGGCAATCGAAAGCTTTCTGCGACCCGAGGGCGGCGGCTTCGTTGGCGCTGAGACGCCGACTGCGCTTGCGACACCGGCGCAGCCTGCGAGCCGGTAGCGTTCGGTGCCGCTCGGCCCGTTCTCATAGCCAGGCCGCGAACCTCCTAGCTAGCAAGTCGTCTCAAAAGCGAACCGACCTATGTCAGACCTACCCGACCGCGCGCTGCTCGAGGGCAAGTCGCGCCAAGAGCTGGTGACCATCGCCATCGCCACCGGCGTGAACGTCACCGCCCGCACCCGCAAAGACCAGATCATCGACGCCATCCTCACGGGCGCCGCGCCGCACGACGACGCGCAAGACGAAGGAGCCCAGCCCGACGCCGCCGAGTCCGACGCCGTCGAGTCCGAGGCCACCGGGTCGTCGCAGCCAACTCGTCGCACCGCCACGCTCGCGGCTCAAGGCTCAGACGTCGAAGACGCCAACCTCCGGCAGCGTCGCCGCGGACCCGCCGACGCACCGGCGGTCGACCCCGACTCCGACGTTCGCCCGTGCGACGGGCTGCTCGAGCTGCGCGACGAGGGCTACGGCTTCCTCCGCACGCAAGGTCTCATGCCTTCGCCCGACGACGTCTACGTCGCAGCGCGCCAGGTGCGCCAGTACGGGCTGCGGCGCGGCGACCGCATCACCGGCACCAACCGCCCAGCCGGTCGCAGTGAGAAAAATCCGGCGCTGCTCAAGCTGTTCACCATCAACGGCACCGACGCCGATGCCGTCGTGGGGCGCCCTTACTTCGACGACCTCACGGCCGTGTATCCGTCTGAGCCGCTCGCGCCTCGCGCTGGCGGCGCGACGCACCGAACCGTCGGCGGGCAGCACGAAGCGGCGTGGAGTGCGCTCACCGCCGCCATCTTCGGCGAGCTAGAGGTGTGGTGCGGCCAGCGAGTCGCCGTGGTCGTTCCGTCGGGCGCGCCCCTCGCGGCGAGCCGCGCCCTGCGAGCGATCGCCAGCCACACCAAGCTCAACCACGCCGACGCGCACGTCATCTTTCTCGCGGTCGACGAGCGTCCGGAAGAAGCCACGGCGACGCAGCGCGCGTTGGGCGACATCGACGAGATCATCATCGGCACTGCCGACCGCTCGGTCGAAGAGAACGTCAACGCCGCATCGATGACGCTCGAACGCGCCAAGCGGATGGCAGAGACCGGCACCGACGTGGTGCTCGCGTTCGACGGCTTGAGCCGGCTGGGTCGGCTGTATGGCCGGCACACCAACGGGCGCAACCAGGGCCCGATGGGGCCGACCGCGGCGGTCGCGGAGACGAAGCGCTACTTCGCCGCTGCCCGCAACCTCGAGCAAGCTGGCTCGCTGACGATGTTCGCGACGGTCGGTCGGGAGGTCGACTCGCCGTTCGAGGAGACGCTGCTGCGGGAGGTGCGGTCGCTCGCGAGCGGCGAGCTGCAGTTGGAGCCGTCGGTCAACGAGACTTACGTGTACGGCACCGGCGCAGAAGCCCTAGAGCCGCTGGTGCTCGACAGCGCCCTCAAGCCGCTCAACCAGCAGATGGTCGACGCCGCCGACGGAACGGCCGACGTCATCGCCAACGGCAACGGTGCGGGCCAATGAGGGCATCTGGCGTGACGTCGAGCGGCCGGTTGCCATCGGCAGGTCGTTCACGGCAGACTTGCTGGCGATGAAGACCGACATTCACCCCGAATACCGACCGGTGGTGTTTCGCGACGCCAGCGCCGACTTCATGTTTTTGACGCAGTCGACCATCGAAACCAAAGACACCATCGTCTACACAGACGGCAACACGTACCCGCTGGCGAACGTCGAGCTGTCCAGCGCGAGCCACCCGTTTTTCACCGGCCAGATGAAGATCGTCGACACAGCCGGACGGGTCGAACGCTTCGAGCGGCGCTACGGCACCCGACGCAAGCGCCGATAGTCGCACAGCTCGCCTCCACGCCGCGAAGCTGCGTGCGCTGGCGAGGTCAGCCCTCGCGGCCGGCGCGGGCGGTTTCGCGCTAACGCAACTTGCCGGCACCGACGTCGGTGCTGCCGGCTGCGGCGTGCTCGCCGACGGCAGCCGAGTGGCGGTGTACCTGGCCGAGCACGAACCAGCGCGCGCGCTCGGCGCGGCGCTCGTAACCCAGCACCGCTACGAAGCCGACCGGTTGCACCTCTTCGCAGCCAGTGACGCCAGCACCCTCGCGCGCATCGCACAGCACTTCGACGTCGACGTCACGATTTGGGCGATCGACCGAGCCGACGCCGCGGTCGCGCAGCCGGCCGAGCGACCCCGTGAGGTCGCCCCGCCGCGGGTGCCGCACCTGGTGGCGCTGCTGGAAGACGACCACGTCGAGGTCGTCGTCGAGCACGGGCTGATCACCGCGGAGGTGGCCGGCCTCGAGGTCGCACGGGTGTGTCAGACGCCGGAGGCGCTGGCGGGCGACGACCCTGCTAGCGCCACCACGGGCGACGCGCCCGACATCTGGCAACTCGCAGTCGGCGTGGGTGAGGTCGACCAGCAGGCGTTCTCCGTCGTTCACCGCCACGAGGTCGTCACCGACTCGCTGCGGCGGGTGGCGTCGCTGGTGGCTCGGCATCGCTCGCCTGGCGCCGAGCCGCATCCGCTCAACCGGCTCGCCGCGTCGCGCTGGCTGCGGTCGGTGCTGTGTCGCCGGCCCGAGCTGGTCGGCGCCGCTCGTCTGGCAGCCGCCGCGCCGCCTGTCGCGCGCACCGGTGTCAAAGACAACGCGCCCGCGGTCGCCTACGGCGTAGCCGATGACGGCAGCCGGCTAGTTGTCGTCGCGCAGGTCGGCATCGACCTGAACGTCGTGCCGTTTGCCGCCGACGCGCGGCACTTCCTCGACCCCGACGCGCAGCTCCGCATCGTCACTCCCGCGCGCGACGGTCACCGCTTGCTCGCCCACATGGCGTCGCTCGTGCGGGGCGCGGCGACGCTCTACGTCGTCGGCGACGACTGGCGCAACCTGCGCCTGCCCGCGGGCCGCGGTCAGGTCGGCCAGCTTCGTCCGTAACTTGAGCTAGCCGGTAGCCTCAGCGAGGTGCTAGACCCCTCGGATGGTCGGCTCAACGAACTCGAAGCCGAACTCACCGAGCTTGAGGCGCAGCTAGCAGACCCGGCGACCCACGCCGACCGTCGCCGCTTTGCCGAGTTGGGTCGCAGGCACGCGCAGGTGACGGTGCTGGTCGACGCCGCGCGCAGCTTTGATGCTGCCGTCGAAGATCACGCCGCGGCGCTCGACCTGCTCGCCTCGACGGAGGCGTCAGACGACCACGACGAAGCCGCCGCGCTGGTCGAAGCCGCCGAGGCGACCGTCGCCGAAGCGCGCGACCACCTGCGCACCTTGCTGCTGCCGCCGGACGAGAACGAAGGCCGCGACGTCATCGTGGAAATCAGAGGTGCCGAGGGTGGCGAAGAGGCCAACCTGTGGGCGCGTGACCTGTTCGAGATGTACAGGGCGTATGCGTCGACGCACGGCTGGAAGGTCGAGACGATGTCGGTGCAACAGAGCGACCAGGGCGGCGTGACCGGCATCACGTTTTCGGTGCGCGGCGCCGACGCGTGGCAGCGGCTCAAGTTCGAAGGCGGGCCGCACCGCGTTCAGCGGGTGCCGGCGACCGAGTCGCAGGGGAGGGTGCACACGTCGTCGGCGACCGTGGCGGTGCTGGCATCGGCGGATGAGGTCGACGTCGAGATCGACCCGAACGACCTGGTGATTGACACCTACCGGTCGTCTGGCCCGGGCGGTCAGTCGGTCAACACCACCGACTCTGCGGTGCGCATCACGCATCAGCCGACCGGGCTGGTGGTGTCGATGCAAGACGAGAAGAGCCAGATACAAAACCGAGCCAAGGCGATGGCGGTGCTGCGTTCGCGGCTGCTGGCCCACTACCAGCAGGCCCAGGCCGCCGAGGTTGCCGAGCACCGGCGCAGCCAGGTCGGCGGCGGCGGCCGCAGCGAAAAGATCCGCACCTACAACTACAAGGACGGTCGGGTCACCGATCACCGCATCGGCGTGACGCTCTACAAGCTCGACCGCGTGCTCGCCGGCGAACTCGACGAACTCATCGACGCGTTGCTGCTCGACGACCGCGAGCGCCAGCTCTCTGCCACCCACCTCGACGCCGAGACTGGCCCGTGAGCGTTGAGAGCGGCCCAGTTGAGAGCGGCCCAGCTGAGATTGGGCTAACGGTCGGTGAGCTGCGCGCCCAGTGCTGCCAGCAGCTGCGTGAGGCTGAGGTGGAAGACGCGCACGTCAGCGCGCAGCGCATCGTGGGTGAGGCCGTGGGCTCGACGCTGACCGAGTTGGCGCTGGCGGCCGACGCCTTGGTGACGGCCGGCGCGGTGGCTCGGGTCGACGAGATGACCGCCCGTCGCTGCGCTGGAGAACCGCTGCAGTACGTGCTGGGGCGCTGGGGTTTCCGCAAGCTCGACTTGGCGGTCGACGCGCGTGCGCTCATTCCTCGCCCCGAGACCGAGATGATCGCCGGCGTCGCCATCGACGCTGTGCGTCGCGGGAAGACAGCCGCCTTGCGTCGCGGGAAGACAGCCGCTGTGCGTGGCGAGGGTGCGGCGAAGGTCGCCGATCTCGGCACCGGCTGCGGCGCGATTGCGCTTTCGATCGCGTCGGAGGTTCCGCAGGCGCACGTCTACGCCACCGACGTGTGCGACCAAGCGCTTGAGCTTGCTCGCGAGAACCTCGCCGGTCTCGGCATCGCGGGCAGCAACGTCACGCTGTCGTTGGGCGACTGGTTCGACGCGCTGCCAGCGGACGTAGCCGAAAAGCTCGACGTGGTCGTCGCCAACCCTCCTTATGTCGCGGCGGGCGAGGCGCTGGCTCCGAGTGTCGAACGCTTCGAGCCCGCGCTGGCGCTGCGCGCCGGGCCGCGCGGCGACGAAGCGCTGACGCGCATTGCCCGCCACGCGCGGTGCTGGCTGGCGCCCGGAGGCACCCTCGTGCTCGAGTGCGGCTGTGACCAAGCCGAAGAGCTGGCGAGCCACGTCGCCGCGCTCGGCTACGGCGACGTCCGACGCCTCAGCGACAACGCTGGCTTGGGCCGGGGCGTCGCCGCCCGGCGTCCGGCCGACGATCCGCCAGCGAGCGAGTTGCGCCGCGCCGCCCAAGCGCTGATCGCGAGCGGCTTCGTCGTCGCACCAACCGACACCGTCTGCGGCGTGCTGGCCCGCTGGGACGACCTCGCCGCGGTGCGCAAGGTGTTCGACGCGAAACGACGTCCGCCGCAGATGTCGGTGCCGGTGTTCGCGAGCGGCGTCGCGCAGGCGGCTGAGCTGGTCGAGCTTGACGAAGCCTCGCTCGCGCTCGCTCAACGCTTCTGGCCAGGCGCGCTCACCTTGGTCGGCCAGGCGCTCAACCGCAGCCGCGCCGGTCGCCCCTACGGCAGCCCCGAAGACGGCACGCTCGCGGTGCGCGTGCCCGACGTCGGCTGGATCAGGTGGTTGGCGAACGAGGTCGGGCCGCTCACCGGCACCAGCGCGAACGTGCACGGCGCAGACACGCCGACGTCTGCGCACGACGCGGCCCGGCAGTTGGCGATCGAGCCGTCGATGGTGATGAGCGGCGACGCGCCGCTGGCGCAGCCCTCAACGCTGGTCGACGTCACCGGTGGCACGCCGAAGATCGTGCGGGCTGGCGCGGTCGACGAACACGACGTGCTCGCCGCGCTGAGCGGCGCCGCAGGCATGCTTTGAGACCGTGAGCGAGACCACAAAGACCATCATTTTCGGCGCCGACCACGCCGGCTACGAACTCAAGGACGCACTCGTTGCCCGCGCCACCGAGCTGGGCTTCGACGTCACCGACTTGGGCACAAGCTCTGAGGCCGTCGTCGACTACCCCGACTTCGGCTTCGCCGTCGGCTCACAGGTCGCCACCGCGTCGCACGACACGCTCGGCGTCTGCGTCTGCGGCAGCGGCATCGGCATCGCGATGGCGGCCAACAAGGTCGACGGCATCAGAGCGGCGACCGTGACCGACGCGACGTCGGCACGGTTGGCCCGCGAGCACAACGACGCCAACGTGATGTGCGTCGGCGCTCGGCTCATCGACGCGCAGGTCGCGCTCGACGCGTTCGAGGCGTTTGTGGCGACTGCGTTCGAAGGCGGACGCCACGCGGCGCGCGTCGACAAGCTCGATGCCGCTGGTGCCGCCGCCGCGAGCGTCATCGGCGCGCCGCTCACCTGGTCGGGCACCGTCGACGCCGAGGTCGAGGCGCTGCTCGCGGCCGAGGTCGAGCGCCAGTCGACGACGCTGCAGCTCATCGCCTCTGAAAACTTCGCCTCGCCCGCGGTGATGGCAGCCACCGGCAGTGTGTTCACCAACAAGTACGCCGAGGGTTACCCCAAGCGTCGCTACTACGGCGGCAACGTCCACATCGACGAAGCCGAGCAGCTCGCCATCGACCGCGCCAAGCAGCTGTTCGGTGCCGAGCATGCCAACGTGCAGCCGCACTCGGGCAGCCAAGCCAACGCCGCGGTCTACATGGCGTTGCTCGACTACGGCGACACCGTGCTCGGCATGAGCCTCGACCACGGCGGCCACCTCACCCACGGCTCGCCGGTCAACTCGTCGGGCAAGCTCTACAACTTCGTCTCATACGGCGTCACCGAGACCGACGAGCGCATCGACTTCGACCAGCTCGCACGGCTGGCGCAAGAGCATCGCCCGAAGCTGCTGGTCGCCGGCGCCACCGCCTACCCGAGGCGCATCGAACCCGAGCCGTTCCGTCAGATCGCAGACGAGGTAGGCGCGCTGTTCATGTTCGACGCCGCGCACGTGGCTGGCCTCATCGCCGGCGGCGTGCACCCCAACCCGACGCCGCACGCAGACGTGGTGACGCTCACCACGCACAAGACGCTGCGAGGCGCGCGCGGCGGGTGCATTCTCTCGACCGTCGAACTCGCCAAGCGCATCGACTCCGCGGTGTTTCCCGGCACCCAGGGCGGGCCGCTCGAACATGCAATCGCGGCGAAGGCGGTCGGGTTTGGCGAGGCGCTTGCACCGAGCTTCGCGGACTACGCGCAGCGCATCGTGAGCAACGCGGAGGCGCTCGCGGAGGCGCTGGCGGGCGAGGGCTTTCGGCTGGTGTCCGGCGGCACCGAGAACCACCTGATGCTGATCGACCTGCGGCCGTTCGATGCCGAGCTGACCGGCAAGGAAGCGCAGGAGGTGCTCGACCGAGGCGGCGTCACGGTCAACCGCAACACGATTCCGAACGACCCGCGCTCGCCGTTCGTCACCAGCGGTCTGCGCATCGGCACCGCCAGCGTGTCGACGCAGAGGATGGGCGCCGCGCAGATGACGACGATTGCGCGGCTGATCGCTCGCATCTTGGCGCACCGCGACGACGAGGCCGCCGTCGCCGCGGCGCGAAGCGACGTCAACGAGCTGTGCGCGGCGTTTCCCCCGTACGGGTCGGTGGGTCGGCGAGCGTGATTGTCGGCTAACGCGCTAGAGCAGGCCGTCGTGCTGGCGACGGCGGCGGGCGTGACGTTCGGCGGCACCGCGGCGATGCGAAGCGTCGCGCCGAAGCTGGGGCTGGTCAACGAGCCGGGCGAGCGACACGTTCACGAGCGAGCGACGCCGACCGGCGGCGGCGCGGCGATGCTCGTCGGCCTGCTGGTGGCGCTGGCGCTGGCGAGCCGGTTGGGCGGCTGGCGAATGACGTTCGCCTCTAGCTCAGACGCGGTGGCGGTGATCGTCGGGGCGTGTCTGATCTTCTGCGTGGGCGCGCTCGACGACCTGCGCGACATCTCGGCGCCCGCGAAGGCAGCCGGTCAGGTGCTGGCGGGCGCGGTGATGGCAGTGGGCGGCATCACGTTGCTGTACGTCCGCGTGCCGTGGGCGGGGCTGTTTGTGCTGTCGCCAGATTGGGCGCTCTTGATCACGGTGGTGCTGGTGGTCGTGGTCGCCAATGCCGTCAACGTCATCGACGGGCTCGACGGGCTCGCCGCGGGCACGGTCGCCATCGGCGCGACGGCCGTCTATCTCTACGCGGAGCAGCTCGCGTCGGCCGGGGCGATCAGCGAGCACAACATCGGCTCGCTGCTGGCGCTGGTGACCATCGGCGTGTGCGTTGGTTTTCTGCCGCACAACTACTACCCGGCGCGCATCTTCATGGGCGACGGAGGATCGATGCTGCTGGGGCTGTTGATGGCCGCGGCGACGGTGACGGTGAGCGGGCGGGTGGTCGATCATCCGGCGGAAGTGGCGGGCGTGTACTTCTTCGTCGCGCCGGCGCTGGTGCCCGCGCTGGTGCTGGGAGTGCCGCTGCTGGACTCGGCGTGGGCGGTGCTGCGACGAGTCGTGCGCGGCGAGCCGATCGCGAACGCCGACAAAGAGCACATCCACCACCGCTTGATGGCGCTCGGTCACGGCCACCGCCGCGCCGTGTGGCTGCTCTGGGCGTGGACGGCGCTGCTCGCCGCGGTCGCGCTGGTGCCCACCTACGTCGACGTCGCGCCCGCCCTTCTGCTCGTTGCGCTCGCCGCCGCCGTCGTCCTCCTTCGCCTCCTCATGCGCCGCCCCCGCCCCGAACCAACCCCCTAGCTCCTGCTGGGCGAATCTGGCGCTCGCCCACACCGGCGGCCGTCCGCTTCTCGCCCTTCACGAGGATCAACCGCCGTAACT
The DNA here is from genome assembly GCA_964424585.1 of uncultured Acidimicrobiales bacterium. GTDB lineage: Bacteria > Actinomycetota > Acidimicrobiia > Acidimicrobiales > Poriferisodalaceae > CAYRJD01. The sequence goes on from CAYRJD010000015.1 coordinate 14,165, forward strand.
TCGCGCCAGCCGCGCCAATGAGCGCCTGATCTGACCACCGTGGCGCGGGCGCGCTCGCAGAGTTCGCCGTCGACCTCGCCGACTTCGGACGCACGACGATTTGGTTGTCGCGGTAGTCCACGTTGAACACCTGGCCAGCCGCGCTGGTGCGCGGCCGCACGGTGTGACGAGAGCTCAACCGGCCCTTCGCGTCGCGCTTGCCGTGTGCTCGAACCAGCGCTCGAATGACATCGGGTGCGTTGTCTGGGCTCTTGTGGAGCAGCGTCACCAGCGCGGTTCGCTCGGTGTGCCACTTCAGTTCCCAGCCGAGCGCGTCGGGCGTGTCTTGGTTGTTCACGTCGAAGCCGAGCAGATGCTCGAAGTAGAGGCCAGGACCTCCCGTGCCTCGAAACGGCTTCCGGTCGGGGATCGTGTGCCAACCCGCCTCGATCACGCCGAGGACGGCCTCAAACAACTGGCGCTTGTTCTTCGGAGGCTGGTCCGCTCGACCAGGTGGCACCGCTAGCGGCCGTGCTGCGCGATGCGTTCGCGCGCCATCTCGCAGTAGGTCTCGGAGATGTCGATGCCGATCCATGAGCGACCCTCTTCGTGCGCGGCAATCGCCGTGGTGCCGCTGCCGATGAACGGGTCGAGCACGACGCGGGCGTTGGTGGACGCGACGCAACGCTGCGCTAGCTCGACCGGAAACGGCGCTGGGTGCGGGTTGTTTGACTCCTGCGGGATCGTCCACACGTCGCCTAGCGCAGTAGCGCCCTTCGCCAGGCGGAACGCAGGCTTGGCGATCATGTAGATGACCTCATAGGTGGGCAGGAAGTAGCCGGGGTTGAAGTTGATGCCGCCAGCTCGCTGCCAAATGACGATCTGCCGCACCGGAAAGCCGTCGGTGATCTCGTCGCCGAGCCGCTGCCACAGCCCCTTTTGCACCCGCCACTTGTGGTTGTAGAAGATCGCGCCGTCGTCCGCGAGCACCCGCATCAGCGCACTGAGGCAGTCGCGCTGCCAAGCGACGTAGACGTCGTGCGGCATCGTGTCGTCGTGGCAGTCATAGCCGTTTTGCAGCGCGGCACGCGGCCACTTGCCGCCTTTGCCGTTCTTGAGACCGTTACCCGTCGAGTTCTTGATGTTGTAGGGCGGCGACGTGACGACGAGGTCGACCGAGCCGGCGGGCATCGAGTCGAGCAGTGTCACCGCGTCGCCGCAGTGAACGCGACCGAGCCAGCTGGCGATGCCCGATTGCACGCTTGGTGCTTGGGCGGTCGGTAGGTGCATGGAGGTCAGCATCGTCGGCTGCGTCGTCAGGGTTGAGACCACGGGAGTCGCTTTCGTACGGCAGGGGGCTAAGGAAACACCGGGGGTGGGACATTCATTGTGACGCGATGGCTGGCCGGGCAGCGGCATTACGCGCCGCTAGTCGACCGTTGATGGTCGCGTTGCACGTTCCAGTTACCAACTGAGCCGCTCGCTCGTCTAGAGTTCGTTTTCCTTGCCGGAGCAGCGTCGCCCCGCCACCGAAGACGGCCTCGTGAGAGCGGTCGAGATGGTGCTTACACCGCTCGTTTTCGCAGCGGCTGGCTACGGGCTTGACACGTGGCTGGGTACGCGGCCATGGTTCACGCTCGTGCTCGGTGCGCTGGCGCTTATCGGCAAGTTGCTGGTCGAGTGGTACCGCTACGCCGCTCGGATGGACCGCCACGAAGAGCAGTTGGTCGCTGGGCGGAACACCGAGCGCCGCGACCTCAAGACGACCGACGCGCCGCACGACGATGACCTCGCCGTCGCCGACGGCCTCGCCGCTGGCGTCAGCCTCGACGCGCCCGACCGTGACGCATCAGCGTGAGCGACGACCTGCTCGACACTGGCAACCGCGCCGAACCCGAGCGCGCCATCGCAACCTCCATCGCCAAGCGCGCCCTCGTCGCCGCACCCGTCTGGCTGTTCGTCGCCGGTCTCATCTGGGGCGTCGGCGGCGCACTGAGCGCCGCCTACGGCGTCGTGCTCGTCGTCGCGAACATCTTCGCCGCTGCCGGCATCATCACCGTCGCCGCGCGTATCTCGCCAGCGGCCCTCATGGCAGCGACGCTTGGCGGCTTCGTCGTGCGCCTCGTTGCGCTGCTCGCGGCGGTCTACGCCGTCAGCTGGTCGAGCCTGTTCGAGCCGTGGCCGCTCGGCCTTAGCGTGGGGGTGGGACACTTGGGTCTGTTGGCGGTCGAATGCCGCTATCTTTCGCTCGCCCTCGCGCGCCCGACGACCAGCCCGAACCCCCGGTAGCCAGCCGCCCCTGTAGGAGAACATGTGACAGGTCTGCACTTCCCGCCCATAGCCGAGCTGCTCGAGTGGCCGGGCATCTTGTTCGACGACACCGCGTTCGAGCTCAACAAGGTCGGCATCATCTACTTGTTCGCGATGATCGCGCCCATCGTCATCTTCTGGATGGCTGCGCGCCGCTACACCCCGGCGAAGGCGGGTGTCGCACCCCGAGGCATGCAAACTGTCGCCGAGACCTCCGTCGGGTTCATCCGCGACAACATCGTCATGCAGACCATCGGTCCGGACGGCCTGCGCTACATGCCGTTCCTGATGGCGATCTTCTTCTTCACGTTCTTCGCGAACATCACCGAGGTCTTCCCGTTCATCCACTTCCCGGCCAACGCGCGCATGGCGGCGCCGGCGATGCTCGCCATCGTCGTGTGGGTCGTGTTCAACGCCGTCGGCATCAAAAACCAAGGCCCGTTCAAATACGTGAAGAACGTGGTCGTGCCGCCGGGCGTGCCCGCCGCGCTGCTGGTGCTCGTCATTCCCATCGAGTTCATCTCGACGTTCCTCGTGCGGCCGTTCTCGCTCGCCGTCCGGCTCTTCGCCAACATGCTCGCCGGACACCTCCTCCTCGTCACCTTCGCCGTGCTCACCGCCGCCCTGTGGGACACGAGCCCGCTGTTCGCCATCGTCTGGGCACCCTTCGTGGTGCTGATCGGGCTGACCGGCTTTGAAATCCTGGTCGCCTTCCTCCAGGCGTTCATCATCACCATCCTCACCGCCGTATACATCGGCGGTGCGCTCCACCCAGAGCACTAACCCATCCGCCCAACCAACCCAAACAGGAGACACGAGTGATTGAACTACTCGCCCAAGCGGAGAACGCCCTCGACGGGCTGAAGGCGCTCGGTGCTGGCCTCGGCTACGGCCTGGCCGCCATCGGCCCCGGTGTCGGCATCGGCCTCGTGGTCGGCAACGCCATCACCGCGATGGCCCGCCAGCCCGAAGCTGCCGGCATGGTGCGCACCACGATGTTCTTGGGCATCGCGTTTACCGAGGCGCTTGCGCTCATCGGTTTCGTGGTGTTCATCTTGCTGAACTTCGCGTAGGCACCGATGAGCAGCATGTTCGCGGCGGTGTTCCGAGCCGCCGAAGACTCTGAAGCGGTCGCCGAAGCGCCCAACCCGATCATCCCCGAGTGGAACGAGGTGATCTGGGGTTCGCTCGCGTTCTTCATTCTGCTGGTCGTAATGTGGAAGTTCGCCTATCCGGCGATCCGCAAGGCGATGGAGCAGCGCACCGAGCGCATTCAAAACGACATCGACGCAGCGCAAGCGGCCCGCACCGAAGCCGAGCAGAAGTCGACCGAATACGACCAGCTGTTGGCAGACGCCAACGCCGAGCGTGTGCGGATCATCGACGAGGCGAGAGCCGAAGCCGAGCAGGTGCGCCAGCAACGTCTCGACCAGATCGAGCCGGAAATCGCGCAGCGCCGCGCCCAAGCCGAAGCCGACATCGCGGCGGCCAGAGAACGGGCACTCGCCGACGTGCGAGCCGAAATCACGCAGCTGGCCGTGAGCGCTGCCGAGCAGGTCGTCGGCGCCAGCCTCGACGCCGACCGATACACGGCGCTGGTCAACGACTACATCGACAACCTCCCCAACGGCGAGAGCTGAGCGGGCAGAGAGGGCAGATGAGTAGGACGACCGATGAGTAGAACGCAGGGCTACGCGCAGGCGATCGTCGAGATCGCCGAAGCCGAAGAGCGGCTCGACACGGTTCCCGACGAGCTGTTCGCCCTCGGCCAGGCGGTCAGTGAAAACGCCGAGCTGCGGCGCACGCTGTCCGACCAGAACATTCCCGCGCAGCGTCGCATCGGCGTCGTCGAAGACCTGCTGGCAGGCCGGGCGTCGCCGCTCACGCTCAACATCGTGGCGATGCTCGTGGGCGCCGGCCGCGGCGGTGACGTCGGCGAAATCGCCGAGGAGGTGCTCGCGGCGGCGGCTGCGCGGCGCGGCCAGTCGGTCGCGGTCGTCCGCTCGGTCGTGTCGCTCGACGACGACCAAAAGCGGCGGCTCACCGAGGCGCTGACCCGCGCCGCGAAGCGGCAGGTGACCATCAACGTTGTGATCGACCCCGAGGTGCTGGGCGGGCTGTCAGCGCAAGTCGGCGACTTGGTGTTTGACGGCACCGTGCGCACGCGCCTCGACAAGATGAAGGAGAGGTTGGCGTGACCGACCTAACGATCAACGTCGACGACATCACGTCGGCGATCCGCAAGAACCTCGAGGGCTTCGACCCCGCCGTTGAAGCCGGCACGGTCGGGCACATCCTCGAAGTCGGCGACGGCATCGCCCGCGTGTCGGGGCTGCCCGGCGCATCGGTGAACGAGATTCTCGAGTTCGCCAGCGGCGACGTCGGCCTGGCGCTCAACCTAGACGAAGAGTCGATCGGCGCCGTCGTGCTCGGCAACGTCGACCACATAGAAGAGGGTCAGCCGGTGCGTGCCACCGGCCGCATCCTCTCGGTGCCCGTCGGCGATGCTGTGCTGGGGCGCGTCGTCAACGCGCTCGGCCAGCCCATCGACGGGCGCGGCGACATCGTCGGTGCCACGCAGCGCCGCATGGAAATTCAGGCGCCGGGCGTGATGGGGCGCAAGCCCGTGCACGAGCCGCTGCAGACCGGCATCAAGGCCATCGACTCGATGACGCCCGTCGGACGTGGCCAGCGCGAGCTGATCATCGGCGACCGCAAGACCGGCAAGACGTCGGTGGCCGTCGACACGATCCTCAACCAGGCAGGCCTCGGCGTCAAGTGCATTTACGTCGCCATCGGGCAGAAGGGCTCGACGGTCGCGCAGGTCGTCAACACGCTCGCCGAGCGCGGCGCAATGGAGTACACGGCGGTGGTCTCCGCGCCGGCGTCAGACCCGGCGCCGTTCAAGTACCTCGCGCCGTATGCGGGCTGCGCGATGGGCCAGCACTGGATGGAAAACGGCGACCACGCGCTGATCGTCTACGACGACCTGACCAAGCAGGCCGAGGCGTATCGACAGCTGTCACTGCTGCTGCGCCGCCCGCCCGGACGCGAGGCATACCCGGGCGACGTCTTCTACCTCCACAGCCGTTTGCTCGAACGGGCCGCGAAGCTCAACGACGAGCGGGGCGCTGGCTCGCTGACGGCACTGCCGATCATCGAGACCAAAGCGGGCGACGTCTCCGCCTACATCCCGACCAACGTTATTTCCATTACCGACGGCCAGATTTACTTACAAGACGACCTGTTCAAATCGGGCGTGCGGCCAGCGGTCGACGTCGGCATCTCGGTGTCGCGGGTCGGCTCGGCCGCGCAGACCAAGGCGATGAAGGGCGTCGCGGGAACGCTGAAGATCGACCTCGCGCAGTTCCGCGACTTAGAGGCGTTCGCCACGTTCGGCTCCGAACTCGATGCCGTGTCGGCCGCTCAGCTGGCGCGCGGCTACCGGCTGGTCGAGCTGCTCAAGCAGAACCTCAACTCGCCGATGCCGGTCGAAGAGCAGGTGGTCGTCATCTACGCGGGCACCAACGGCTACACCGATGACGTCGCGGTCGAAGACACCCAGCAGTTCGAAACCGAGCTGCTTGAGTTCATGCGCAACAGCCACGCGGCGATGCTCGAATCGATCCGCCAGACCGGCGAGATGGACGAGGGCGCGCTCAAGGCGGCGGTCGAAGCGTTCGTGGCAACGTTCGAGGGAGTGTCAACGAGCGATGGCTAGCGGCCAGGAGCGCATTCTTCGCCGACGCATTCGTTCGATCGATGCCACGAAGAAGATCACGCGCGCCATGGAGTTGATCGCCGCGTCTCGCATCGTCAAGGCGATGGCGAGGGTGCGGGCAGCCAAGCCGTACAGCGAGAAGGTCACCGCCGTTATCGCGAACCTCGCGGAGGCGGGCGGCGAGGTCAACCACCCGCTGCTGCGGCCGGCCGACGAGCAAGCGCTCGCGCCCGAGGTCACCCGCCGCAACGCGTATGTGGTGCTGGCGGCCGACCGCGGGCTGTGCGGCGGCTACAACAACAACGTCTTGCGGGCGGTCGAGCGGTCGATAGCAGCAGACGCCGAGGTCGGCACCGGCTACCGGCTGGTGCTGGCTGGGCGCAAGGCGCAGGGCTACTTTCGTTTCCGCGGCTACGACATCGGCGAGACGTTTGACGGTTTCAGCGACCAGCCGAGCTACGCGGACGCCCAGCGGGTCGCCGCCGCGGCGACCGAGCTGTTCGAGAGCGGCGACTGCCAGAAGGTGATGCTCGCCTACACGCAGTTCTTTTCCGCTGGCACCCAAGAGGTCGCGGTCGCCCCGTTCATGCCGCTCGATCGGTCGGTGCTGGGCGGTGGCGATGGCGGCGCGGTCGGCGAAGCTGGCGAAGCCGCCGCCGCTCCAGCCGCCGATCACGGCAGCGACGCGGCGAACGGCGGGGCCGCCGGCGGGTATGAGTTTGAGCCCGAGCCCGCCGCCATCTTGGAGCGCCTGTTGCCTCGCTACGCCGAGGCTCGCATGTACTCGGCGCTGCTTGAGGCGTCGGCTTCTGAGCACGCCGCTCGGCAGCGAGCGATGAAAGCCGCGACCGACAACGCCGAAGACTTGAAGGTCACTCTCACCCGCGTGATGAACCGCGCTCGCCAAGACGCCATCACCACCGAGATCATGGAAATCGTCGGCGGCGCAGAAGCGCTCGCCCAAGGTGGCGACCGACCGGTCGACCTGCTGTCTGACACCATCGAAGCTCGCACCGCCGACCTGTTTCAGGCTCGCTAGCGGGCCTCCCTTTCTCGACACACCGAACGCAAACCCGAAATACCAGGAGCAACCTCAAGTGACAATGACCGAACCCGCAACCGGCACCGTCTCGACGGCAAACGGCGCGCCCGCCGATGGCCGTGTCGTGGCTATCGCCGGCCCGGTGATCGACGCAGAGTTCCCGCCGGGCGACATTCCCGAAATCAACACCGCCGTGCAGATGACGGTTGAACTCGAAGGCCAAGAGGTGGTGATCACCGGCGAGGTCGCGCAGCAGATCGGCGACAACCGTGTGCGCATCGTGTCGATGAAGGCGACCGACGGGCTGACCCGCAACATGCCGGTTCGCAACACCGGTCGCGGCATCACCGTGCCGGTCGGCGACGGCGTGCTGGGGCACATCTTCAACGTGCTGGGCGAGCCGCTCGACGCGGAGTCGATCGACGGCATCGACGATCGCTGGGAGATTCACCGTCCCGCGCCGGCGTTCGACACGCTCGAACCCAAGGCGACGATGTTCGAGTCGGGCATCAAGGTGATCGACCTGCTAGAGCCGTATGTCGAAGGCGGAAAGATCGGTCTGTTCGGCGGTGCCGGCGTCGGCAAGACGGTGCTGATCACCGAGATGATCAACCGTGTCGCCAGCCAGCACGGCGGCGTGTCGGTGTTCGCCGGCGTGGGCGAGCGCACCCGTGAGGGCACCGACTTGTACCTGGAAATGGAAGAGTCGGGCGTGCTTGAGAAGACCGCGCTCGTGTTCGGCCAGATGGACGAGCCGCCAGGCGTGCGCCTGCGGGTTGCGCTGTCGGCGCTGACGATGGCCGAGTACTTCCGCGACGTTCAAGGCCAAGAGGTGCTGCTGTTCGTCGACAACATCTTCCGGTTTGTTCAGGCTGGTTCGGAGGTGTCGACGCTGCTGGGCCGCATGCCCTCAGCGGTGGGCTACCAGCCAAACCTCGCCGATGAGATGGGCGAGCTACAAGAGCGCATCACGTCGACCGCCGGTCACTCGATTACGTCGCTGCAGGCCGTGTATGTGCCGGCCGACGACTACACCGATCCGGCGCCGTTCACCACGTTCACGCACCTAGATGCGACCACCGAGTTGAGCCGCCAGATCGCGTCGCTGGGCATCTATCCGGCGGTCGATCCGCTGGCGTCGACGTCGACGATTCTCTCACCAGAGGTGGTCGGCCAGCGGCACTACGACGTGGCCCGGCGGGTGCAAGAAATTTTGCAGCGCTACAAGGAGCTGCAAGACATCATCGCCATCTTGGGTCTCGACGAGCTGTCGGAAGAAGACCGCATCACGGTTGATCGGGCCCGCAAGATTCAGCGGTTCTTGAGCCAGCCGTTCTTCGTGGCGGAGGTGTTTACCGGTTTGGCGGGCGTGTTCGTGCCGATCGCAGAGACCATCGAGAGCTTTGAGATGCTGTGCAACGGCGAACTCGACGAGCTGCCCGAGCAGGCGTTTTTGAACGTCGGCAACGCCGAAGCTGCGATGGCGAAAGCCCGCGAGCTGCAGGCCAGCTAGGGCTGCTGGCTAGGTAGGCAGGGCCATGCAGGTTGAGTTGGTCTCACCGGAGGCGGTGCTGTTCAGCGGCGAGTGCACCCAAGTGGTGACGCGCACGGTCGACGGCGACATCGCGTTTTTGAACGAGCACGCCAAGTTCATCGGCGCGCTCGACGTCGGTCAAACCCAGCTGTGGGCGACCGACGGCGTCGTCACGCTGGCGTTGAACCGAGGCTTCGTTGAGGTCAGCGACAACGTCGTGACGATCTTGTCTGATGCCGCGTTTTCCGCCGAGCAGATCGATGTTGACGAAGCTCAGGCCGACCTCGCTGCCGCCCAGCAAGCGCTCGCAGCCGACGGCGACGACGAAGAGGCCAAAGCCGCTCTCGCCTGGGCGCAAACCCGCCTCGACGTAGCCGCCGCCACCTAGCCCCAGCCCTCCGGCCGCCCTCACGCCCCACCTAGGGGGCACCCAGCACGGGCCACCTCACCTAGCGTTTGCCACCTGCGCTAGCGCGGGCCATCTCAGCTAGCGTTTGCCACCTGCGCTAGCACGGGCCACCTCAGCTAGCGTTTGCCACCTGCGTCGAGGAGAAATCACCGTGCCGTACTACCATCGCATCGTAGAACGACAGCTGCACGACCACCTCCGCGAGCACGCCGCGGTGCTTATCGAGGGTGCGCGTGGCGTAGGGAAGACGACCACGGCTAGCCAGGTCGCGGCTACGGTCTTTGAACTTCAGAACGAAGCGACGCTCGAACGCCTCACCGAAGACCCCGACATCATCTTGCGCTCGCCTACTCCGGTGCTCGTCGACGAGTGGCCGAGCCACCCGCGTGTGATGAACACCATCAAGCTGGCAGTCGATAAAGACAGCGCGCCTGGGCAGTTCATACTCACGGGCAGTCCCAGCAAGGAGCTGCCTGAAGACGTTCACACTGGCATCGGGCGGGTGGTGCCGATGACCATGCGGCCGATGTCGCTCGCCGAAAGGCCGGACTTCGAGCCCACGGTGTCGCTCGCTGATCTCTTGTCGGGCGGCGGCGCCGAGATAGGAGGCAGCTCAGAGGTCACCAAGTTCGACTACGCCACCGCACTGATGCGCTCAGGTTTTCCGCAGTGCTACGAGCGGCCAGAGCGTTACGCGAGAGACTTCGTGGGCGCGTACCTGCGCCAGCTGGTCAGCCTTGATATGCGTTCTGGCAACCGAAACATTTCGACCGCTGCGATCACCAGATGGCTCAGCTCGTATGCGGAAGCAGTCTCAACGGAAACTGATTTTGAGAAGATCAGAAAACGGGTTCACCGTCAAGACGAGTCGAGCACGGTTGCAGAGTCAACGGTGATCAGGTACCGCAACTCTCTTGAGTCACTGGCGATCATCGAGCCGCTCCAAGGTTGGCACCCGCCGCTGTCGCCCATCTCGAAGACGAAGAAAACGGCGCTTCACCACTTGGTCGATCCGGCACTGGCGGCCCACCTGATGGGCTTTCGTGAGCCAGACAACCTGCTCGACACCGAGCTTGCGCCCGACAGCAGACATGCGCCAGGCAAGAAAATCTTCGGACTGCTCTTTCAGTCGTTGGTTACTCAGTCGGTGCGGGTTTACGCGCAGGCGCACGGTGCCGATGTCTACTGGATGGGGACGCAGAAATCGAAGAGCAAGGTGCCGCGCGAGGTCGACATCGTTGTGCGCACTCCCGCAGGACACATCGTCGCCATCGAAGTCAAGTCAGCCAGCACCGTGGCCTACAACGACGTGGCACACTTGCTCTGGCTGCGCGACCAGCTCGGCTACCAGTGGGCTGACGGCGTTGTCGTCAACACCGGCTCGGAGGCATACCGACGCGACGACGGCATCGCAGTCGTGCCTGCAGCGTTGCTGGGGCCCTAGACGAACTCCAGCTCACCCAGTGATGTGAGCCTTCTGTAGTAGCACCCCGCCCGGCTGCTGCCGTCGGCGTTGGTCGTATGGCATGCTCCTCCGCCGTCGCGCCGCACGAGGTACAGCAGCGAGTTCTGCTCGCAGTTGACCCGCACGTCGACGAGGCTGAGCGTGTCGCCAGACGTCGCACCCTTGTGCCAGATCTCGTTGCGCGACGTCGAATACAGCACCGCGCTTTGACGTTCGAGCGTCAACCGCAACGCTTCGTCGTTGGCGTAGCCCACAAACAGAACTTCGCCAGTGTCCACGCACTGCAGCGCCACCGGCACGACCTGGTGCCCCGCCGCGCCAATCTGCGCGAGCTTCGAAAAATCAACCCGCGCCGCCAACCCCTCTTCGAGGTCAATGTCTGTCATCGGCTGTTGCTCCAGTTGTCCACGCGATCAGGTCTCCGACCGCAGGTGATACACGATTGCGGCATCGAGGCGTCGTTCAGGCTTGAGTCTACGCTCGCCGCCATTGAGAATGACCTCTCTAAGCAGGTCTCGCGATACCCGTGGAGAGGAGTAACGGTTGCCCGCAACGTAGTCAAACCTTCCCCTGCTCAAGAGGTCGTGGAGTGCCCGCACGTGACGTGCGACATCTCTCTGTGGACGAGTCACCGTCTTGCCCATCGAGTGCGCCGCCCGATCTACCGTTAGCTTCAGTATCGCCACGTCTGACCACACATGAACGTCAAAGCACATCTCTGCGAGCGCAAAGGACTGCCCCTTTGTCTTCCACGTAGGCTGAACCAGAAAGGGTGACTGAAGCTGGGTGGTCGCTTGGATTACGCGCTCTAGGGCATCGACTAATGCCTGCCGGTGTGTCAACATCTCGGTTACGTTGTCCCAACCCGTAGAGGAAACGCCGTCATAGACCGGTTGAAGGAGGTCTAGCACCTGCTGCCTAGCGATGGCATTACGAGGTTCACTCAACGATGTCGCCAAGCCCAGCATCGCGTAGGCAGACGTAATGGGGCGAATCACCAGCTCCGGAGCCCAACGTTCCTCGGGCTTTCCTGCGGTTCCTTTGTCGGGCACGACTGTCAACTTGATTTCAAGCGGTCGCCAAGGGCCATCGCTGTTGCTCACGACGAGATCAATTTTCGTTGAAGCGCCATCGTCCTGAGTTGTATTGCGCACTAGGTCACGATAAGGCGCAAAGCCTGTCTCGAAATCGTAAAATGTATGCTTCCATTTTGTATCGCCAACGACGTCATCCATCGTCCAGACACCAGGCTTCGCTGCTACTGCGCTCTGGTCGTTTGGCTCACTTGAAGGCGTTACGACAACCGCGACCGGCGCTAGTGTCTGGTCTCTCATGTAAAGACACAGGGCGAGAGGAAACGTCGCGTTGAACGAATTCTTGCCCCACAGCGACTTGTTGGCTGCCGACGATCGATTGTTGTTCTCGGCGGTCAAGCCGTACAGGGCTGGTTCGCTAGCGGGCGACACCTAGCACACCCTTGCCTATAGCGGTGGCTAGACGCACGGGCACCGCATTCCCGATCATCAACTCAACGTCACCCTTCGTGCGCTTGGCTCCGTCACGATCGTTCCAAGACCACGATGCTGGGAAGGTCTGGACTCTGGATCGCTCGGTTGACGTGAGCGGTCGCACCTCACGAGGGTCGGCAGTGTCAAGACGGTGCCTTACATAGTTCGGAGGAACGGGGCGATTTACTCCGCGTATCGTCGGGGAGGGCTCCTCGACAGAGAAGACTGCGCGGCGATTGTAGTTCCTCGGGTGCCTGTAGTAGTTTTCGATGGCGATCTCAGAACCCAAGTATTGCTTCATCGTCATTGGCTTGCTGGCTTCAACATCCCGCAAGTATTGGTCGAATGGAAGCGTGTAACGGTCTTTGCCTAGCCAGCCGAAGCAGAAGAAGCGCTTGCGGAGTTGTGGCACCCCATAGCGGCTGGCATCGAGAACGTTCTCATAAAGCGTGTAACCAGCTGACTTCAGCAGATCGCCTGCGGCGGCGAACGCGGAGCTGGTGCGCGCCCGCGGCACGTTCTCCATGAGGAAGAACGAAGGCCGGACGGATGTCACCACGGTGGCGAACGCAACGGTGAGGCTGGCGCGATCGCGCTCGACCGATCTCCTGCAGATGAGAAGTCTTGACAGGGCGGCCCGCCGGCAATCAGGTCAGGCTGCAGTGGCGTGATGAGGTCGATGGCATTGGCGGGGTCACTGAGGTCGAGCGTCTGGGCGTGCGGTCCGACGTTTCGGTTGTAGACGTCGACGGCGGCATCCCAGTTGTCGAGCGCCGCTTTCACGTTGATGCCCGCTTCTTGGAGGCCGAGGCTGAGGCCACCTACGCCACAGAACAGATCAACGGCATCCATGCTCCGCACCTCCTTTGTTGGTCACTGGCCCTTGCGGAGGGGCCAAGTGGGTTAGACTAGCCCACAGTGTGGCACCTGGGTGGGACATGAGCGCGGCACGCTGGACGTGCCGCCGGGCGGATGTTCGTCGCGCTCACACGAGGGTGAAGCACCAGCGGTAGTTCACCGCCGGCAGCTGGGCGTCGACGATCGATCTCGCTCGGACGCTGGCGCAGGTGAGGCCGGGCTGGAGGCGTTCGATGCTCTTGCCTTCGCCCGGCAAGAAGTAGTACTGGCCTTGCTGGGTGATGCCCGCGTCGAGCTCGTCGAGGCCGACGGCGGCGCCTTCGATCACCAGCGAGGTCGGCTCGTATCCCGGCGACAGCCGCACGCCCACGACGGAGTTGCGCGGCGACTGCGCGTCGGGTTCGGGCACGACCGCGACCAAGCCCGCTTGGTAGGTGGGCGCGTCGTCGGGGCGCGCGCTCAGCACCACGCCGATGATGACTCCGGCAAGCCCGACGATGACCGCGATGGTGACCGCGGCGGAAACGCCTGGTCGCAGCGACCAGTTGAGACGTTCGGGTTTGCTCACGCGCGAGCGATGCCGCCGCCCAGCACCCAGTCGCCGAAATACAGCACGACGGCTTGTCCTGGCGCGACGCGCTGGTGCGGCTCGTGCCAACGCAGTGTGCCCTGCGCGTCGAGCTGGGCTGGTTGCGGCGTGCCGTGCGCGCTCGTTTGCGCGGTGAGGTGAACCAGCGCGCCAAGCGAGCCGGCTTCGCCCAGTGCCACACCACGCGCGGCGGCGTCGACCCACACCAGCTCGTCTAGCTGCGTGCGGTCGGTCAGCAGGTCGTGCTGAGTGCCGACGGTCACCCGCCGCGCCGCCACGTCGACGTCAACCGCGTAGCGGCGCCCAGCGGCGCCACCCAGATCTAGGCCTCGCCGCTGACCCACGGTGACCAGCTGCACCGCGTCGGTGCGGCCGACGCACTCGCCGCTCGTGCTCACCAGCTCGCCGCCGGTCAGCTCGATGCGCTCGCTCAAGAAGTCTCGGCGGCCATGGTCGCTGGTGATGAAGCACACGTCGGTGCTGTCGGGCTTGGCTGCGGTACGCAGCCCCAACCGGTCGGCGTGCGCGCGCACGTCGTCCTTCGTCATCGTTCCGACCGGAAACGCGAGGCGACCCAGCTGATCAACCGTCAGCATGTAGAGGACGTACGACTGGTCTTTCGCCGCGTCGGCGCCGCGGCGTAGCCGCAGCCCGGCCGTCGCGTCGCCGCTATTCGGGTCGCCGCTATCCGGGTCGCCGCTGCTGGCGGCGTCAGCAGCCGGACGTCCAACCCGCACGTGATGGCCGGTCGCCACCACGTCGAACCCCAGCCGCGCCGCACGCTGCGTCAGATAGCCAAACTTGATGTGCCGGTTGCACTCGATGCAAGGGTTCGGCGTCAGTCCATCGGCGTGCGCGGCGACATACGGGGAAACCACGGTCGAGTCGAACTCGTCCGCGTAGTTGAACACGAAGTGGTCGAGGCCGAGCTGCTGGCACACCCGCCGCGCGTCGTCGACGTCGCTCACCGCGCAGCAGCCGCTGTCTTGGCTGCCGCCCCACAGCTTGAGCGTCACGCCAGTGACGTCGTGCCCCGCCTCGGCCAGCAGCGCGGCCGCAACCGACGAATCAACGCCGCCCGACATGGCGGCCAGCACGCGACTCATCGTTCTCTGCTCGGCCAGGCGACCAGCTAGGAGTCGCGCAGCATCGCCACGCACCGAGGGATGACCTCGAGCGCGTGATCGACATCCGCGTCGGTGCTGCACCACCCCAGCGACAGCCGCAACGAACCCGCCGCCGCGGCGCGGCTGTAGCCCATCGCGGAGAGCACGTGGCTCGGATCCATCGCGCCAGACGAGCAAGACGACGCAGCCGACGCCATCACCTCTTCTCGGTCGAACAGCACCAGCAGCGCTTCGGTTTGGATGCCCTTGATCAGCAGCTGGCACAGCCCCGCCGCACGCTCGTCGCGCGGCACGGTTTCGTGGCAGTCGGAAATCGCCGCCACCAGTCCGTCGGCGAGGCGGTCGCGCAGCGCACCCAGCCGCTCGATTTCACAGGCGCGCGCTTCGCCGAGCACGCCGAGCGCGGCGGCGAAGCCGACGATGCCGGCGGTGTTGTGCGTGCCGCTGCGACGGTCGCCCTCTTGTCCGCCGCCCAACGCTTGAGCGTTCACCCGCACCTCCGGCCGCATCGCCAGCACGCCGACGCCTTTTGGCCCGCCGAACTTGTGTCCGCTCAGCGACAACAGGTCGACGCACGCCGCCGCGCGAGCGACGTCTGTCCAGTTGACGCCCTGCACCGCGTCGGTGTGCAGCAGCGCGTCGGGCGCGTGCTCTCGCACGACCTCGGCGACCGCGTCGAGATCGGCGATGAGGCCCGACTCGTTGTTCACCAGCATCACCGACACCAAGCTGACGGGCTCGCCCGCGTCGGGCGCGAGCTGCGCGGCCAGGTGCTCGAGGTCGACGTGGCCGTCGGCGTCGACGCCCACCGTGCGGCCGCCTCCAGCGAGCACGGGGTTCAGCACGGCGTGATGTTCGGTCGCTCCGCACACCGCGACGCCGCCCGAGGCCGCGGTCACGCCAGCCACGGCGAGGTTGTCAGACTCGGTGCCGCCGCTCGTGAACACCACCCCGTGCGGGCCGAACCCGAGGTGGTCGGCGACCAGCTCGCGGGCGTCGTCTATCGCTTTGCGGCTGCGCCTCGCCATCGCGTGCGCGCCCGAAGGGTTGGCGAACTCGTTCGTGAAATGCGGCAGCATCGCCTCGACCGCTTCGGGCCGCATCGGCGTCGACGCTGCGCAGTCGAGGTAGGCGCTCATTGGCATTCGTGCCAGTCTTGCGGCTGCGACGGCGGCAGCGCCCCGCTCAGCACGAAGGCGCCGATCACCTCGTTGACGCACTGCTGGTTGACCTCGCCCCACAGCCCGTGGACGAACCCGCTGGTCGCGACCAGGCCGGCCGCAGGCGGCAGCAGCTCTTCGACGTAAGGGGCGATCAAGTTGTAGGGCGTGGCCGGGTCGTCGCGCGAAGCAGCCACCAGCAGCGGAACGCTGGTCTCGCTGAGATCGAGCGTGAACGGCTCGGGCGTGCCGACCCAGTTGTCGCAGAACCCGTCGATCGACGGCTCGATGCGCAACGACAGCTCGCCGAGCGGTCCGGCCGCCAAGATGCGCGCGTGCGTCGCATCGGGGTCGGGGTCGTCGCGGTTGATGCCGTCCGCGCACGACACGAGGTGGAAGGTCTCGGTGCTTGGCGAATACATCTCGCCCGAGCGCCGGTGGTAGAAGTCGGCGAGGCCGCGGAAGTAGCCGTTGTCGCCGTTGGCCGCGGCCGACATCGCGCCGTCGAGCAGGTACCAGCTTTCCGCGCTGTAGGTCGACAAGATCGTTCCGTACAGAAGATCGCCCGGGCGCGGATAGCTCTCGATCAGCTCCGCATAGAGCGGGCGCGCCTCGCCCGGTTCGAGGTTGGCGCACTCGCCCGCGTCGCAGCTAGCGAAGAACCCCTCAAGCGACTCGGCGAACGCTTCGAGCTGATACACGCCCAAGTCGGGCAAGTCCCACAGCAGGGCCGGGCTGTCGAGCACGACGGCGTCGACGACCTCGGCGTGGTCTTGCGCCAACAGCGCGCCGATGACCGTGCCGTAGGAAAACCCGACGAACACGTTCCGCTCAGCACCCAGGTCGGCCAGCACCTCCGCGACGTCGTTGGCGTGAGCGACGCTGCCGAAGCGCCCGTCGGGACAGCCGCGCATCCACTCGCGCATCCAGTCTGCGACCTTGTCGAGGTCGGTTTCGGTGCCGCCCAGCACGCGGTGCAACAGAGCGTCGCCGCCGCAGTCGACGCCGTCTTGCGGATCGACGCCGCGCTGCTCGACCGCCACGAGGTCGAAGTTAGACAGCAGCGCCTTGTTTGGATGCCTCACCGCCCACGCCGGCGCCTCAAAGCGCGTGTCGGTGCCGGGGCCGCCGAAGTGGAGCGTCAGCGTGCCCGCGCTGTGCACGTCTTGGTTGCCACCCGACGGCGTGCCGCCCTCGGTGTCGGGCCGGTCGGCGATCGCCGGCCACACCACGTAGCGCACCGTGTAGCCGTCGGACGCGGTCAGCGTGCCGCAACGCGCTCGGTCGAGCTGTCCGCCGCCTGGCACCGCGAAGTGGTCGCAGTCTTCGAGCCGCTCAATCGTCGCCGCGCTGAGTCCGACGTTGTCGGCGTCGGCCCGCCGCGCGAACGCGGTGCTGCCCGCTGCGCCGTCTCCGTCGGTCGCGCTCGCGGTGGTCGCGGTCGCGACCTCGATGTCGATGTCGGGGTCGGCTGCGACCAGCGCGACCAGCCGCGCCGTGTGAAAGCGGTCTGCTCCGCCGAGACGCTTCATGTCGCGTCCGGCGACCTTCGACGGCGGCACGGCGGCAGTGCCACCGATGATCCATCCGCCGTCGTCGGCTGCGGCGAGACGAGCTTGCTGCGTCGCGTCCATCGCTGCGTCGCGCGGCCCGGCCAGCACAACGCACGACGTGTCGAGCGCGGTCGCGAGCGTGAACGCAGCGAGCAGGTCGGTCTCGGCGGCTTCGTCGTTCGCCACGACGATGGCCGTCCGTTGGTCGCAGTCGCCGTCGATCGTGGGCACCTGCGCGCTGGCCGTCAGCGACAGCATCAGCAGCGCGGCCAGCGCCGCTCCGGTCAGCACGACACGTCTCATGGCTTCAACGCTACGGCAGGGGTGAGACGCTGCGGACCGCCCGCGCCGCCGCCGTTTCGCTCGCATAACTACAATGATGTCATTAGCACCGTTGGCCACCTTCGCGCGGGTGTGATGCTCGCCGGAAATAAATCCACAAATAAATGTCCCACCCCATGCCTATCTTCGGGGCTGACCTTGTGGCGCGACCTCGCGCCACACACCAACCGGACCAACGGTCCAGAAAGGACAGGCAACTGACATGCCACGAGCACAGAGCAGTTCAAACGGGAGCGCCACCGGGCCTCCGCCGTCGACACCGGAAGAGCGAGAACGCGCGCTCGACTCGGTGCTCGCCAACATCGAGCGCACGTTCGGCACCGGCGCCGTCATGCGCATGGGCGAGAAGCACCAGATGGAGGTCGAGTCGATCTCGTCCGGCAGCCTGGCGCTCGACGCCGCGCTCGGCATAGGCGGCTACCCGAAGGGGCGGGTCGTCGAGATCTACGGGCCCGAGGCATCGGGCAAGTCGACGCTCGCGATGCACCTGGTTGCCGAGGCGCAGCGCGTCGGCGGCACGTGCGCCTACATCGACGCCGAGCACGCGCTCGATCCGCAGTACGCCGGCGCCATCGGCGTCGACGTCGACTCGGTGCTCATCAGCCAGCCCGACAACGGAGAGCAGGCGCTCGAGATCGCCGACATGCTCATCCGCTCCGGCAGCCTCGACGTGGTCGTCATCGACTCGGTCGCGGCGCTCACGCCGAAGGCCGAGCTTGAGGGCGACATGGGCGACGCACACGTCGGCTTGCAGGCACGGCTGATGTCGCAGGCGCTCCGCAAGATCACCGCCAACTTGAACAAGACGAAGACCATCTGCGTGTTCATCAACCAGCTGCGCGAGAAGATCGGCGTGATGTTCGGCAGTCCCGAAACCACCTCGGGTGGGCGGGCGCTGAAGTTCTACTCGTCCGTCCGGCTCGACATCCGGCGCATTGAAGCCATCAAGACCGACGGCGACGTGGTCGGCGGACGCACCCGGGTGAAGGTCGTCAAAAACAAGGTGGCGCCGCCCTTCAAGCAGGCGGAGTTCGACATCATGTATGGCGAGGGCATCAGCCGCGAGGGTTCGCTGCTCGATATCGGCGTCGAGCAAGACGTCGTGAAGAAGAGCGGCGCTTGGTACACCTACGACGGCGAGCAGCTCGGTCAGGGGCGCGAGAACGCCAAGGCGTTCTTGGCGCAAAACGCCGACATTCGCGACACGATCGATCAGCGCATCCGCGCCGATCTCGGGCTGATCAAGCTCGCCGAAGCCGATGCGCCAGCCGGTGCTGACGGTGCGGGTGATGCCGGCGCCGATGCCGACCTCGTGGCCGACATCGTCGATGCGCCTCGCGCAGCTCGCAACGGTCAGGCCGCCAAGGAGCCGGTCGCCGCGTAGCGCCTTCGTAGCCTGGTTGCCGTGAAGCGCTACTTGGTGCGCACTTACGGCTGCCAGATGAACGAAGCCGACAGCGAGATCATCGCTGGCCTGCTCGATGCCGACGGGATGGAGCCTGCCGACGGGCTCGACACCGCGGACGTGGTGGTGCTCAACACCTGCTGCATCCGCGAGAACGCCGACAACAAGCTCTACGGCCAGCTGGGTCACCTGAAGGTGCTGAAGGACGCTCGTCCTGACGTGCAGATCGCGGTCGCCGGCTGCCTCGCGCAGAAGGATCGGTCGCTGATCGCCGAGCGTGCGCCGCACGTCGACGTGGTGTTCGGCACGCACAACGTGGGCCGGGCTGCCGAGCTGCTGCGTCACGCGCAGCGGCACGGGCCGGTCACCGAGATTGTCGAAGAGACAGACGAGTTTCCTTCAGTGCTGCCGGTGCGCCGCGAGCTGGGCTACGCGTCGTGGCTGACCATTCAGATCGGGTGCGACAACTCGTGCGCGTTCTGCATCGTGCCGGCGGTGCGGGGACGCGAGATTTCGCGCCCGTTCGGCGAGCTGGTCAGCGAAGTCGAGCATCTAGCGGCCGAAGGTGTCACCGAGGTGACGCTGCTGGGCCAGAACGTCAACAGCTACGGCCGCGACCTGGCGTTGTCGCTGCGCGCCGGTTCGAGCGGGTCGCCGATCAGCTCGACCGACAGTTCGTCGGCCAGCTCGACCGACAGTTCGGCCGACAGCGCGGTCGCGGGCGAGCTGTGGGCGCACGGCGACCGCCGCGCGCGTCCGCTGTTTGGCGACCTGCTGCGCGCGGTCGGCAGCGTCGAGGGCATTCGGCGCGTGCGGTTCACCAGCCCGCATCCGAAAGACTTGCGGCCAGACGTCGTCGCCGCGATGGCGCAAACGCCGTCGGTGTGTGAGCACCTGCACCTGCCGTTGCAGTCGGGCAGCGATCGCGTGCTCGCGGCGATGCACCGTGGCTACACCGCGCAGCGCTACCTAGAGCGAGCCGCGGCCGCGCGCGCGGCGGTAGACGACTTGGCGCTCACCACCGACATCATCGTCGGCTTTCCGGGCGAGACCGACGACGAGTTCGCGCAGACCCTCGAGCTGGCTGTTGAGGTCGGCTACGACTCGGCGTTTACGTTCGTGTTCTCGCCGCGCCCCGGCACAGAGGCGGCGGAGTTGCGCGACCGGTTCGTCGCGCCCGAGATCGCGGCGCAGCGCATGGCGCGGCTGCGCACGGTGATCGAACGCTCGGCGTTCGCAAACAACCGAGAGCGCGTCGGACGACGCGAAGAGGTCGTAGTAGAGGGTCGGTCGAAGAAGGACGCCGCGCGGCTGACCGGTCGCACGCGCCAGAACCGGCTCGTGCACTTCGCGTCGGCTGAGCCGCTGCGGGCAGGCACTTACGCGCTGGTCGATGTCACCGACGCGGCGACGTTTCACCTGACCGGCGAGCTGGTCGAGGTGACTGCGCCAGCCACGCATCGCACCCGGTTGGAGGTGGTCGCCGCTTAGGCGACGACGCGCATGGCTGCCTCGCACGTCGCGACTCCGGTGGGTGAGACGGCGCGGTTGAGCGAGCCTGCGAGTGCGTCGTGCGAGCCCGCGCAGCCCACGGCGCTGGCGACGCCATGGGTGATCGTCGGGCCAACCGCGTCGGGCAAGTCGGCGGTGGCGATGGAGCTAGCCCGTCGGCATTCGGGCACCGAGCTGTTTTGCGTCGACTCGATGACCGTCTATCGCCGCATGAACATCGGCACCGCCAAGCCGACGCCCGTCGACCAGCGGGCGGTGCACCACCACCTGCTCGATTTGGTCGAGCCGGACGAGCCGTTCAGCGTCGTCGACTTTCAGCACGCGTACCGCGCGGCGGTTGACGACTTCGCGCGGCGCGCCCGCGATGGCGAGGTGCCCGGCGTGCCGCGCGCGCTGCTGGTTGGCGGCGCGGGGCTGTACGTGCGTGCCGTCATCGACAACCTCACGCCGCCCGGCAGGTTTCCCGCGGTGGTTGACGAGCTTGAGGCGGTGTCAACCGAAGAGTTGTACGACCGCCTGCTCGCGGCCGACCCGCTGGCGGCGTCGCGCATCGTGCCCACCAACCGGCGCCGCTTGCTGCGCGCGCTTGAGGTGACGCTGGGCAGCGGCAAGCCGTTCAGCAGTTTCGGCCCGGGGCTAGACGTGTATCCGCCGGTTGCGCACCAGATGTTTGGCGTGCGCATCGAGCCGAGCGTGCTCGCCGAGCGCATCGAGGCGCGCTACCGCCAGCAGATCACCGACGGCTTCGTGGATGAGGTGCGCCGCTTGACCGACCGTACCCAGCAGCGACAGCTAGATGCCCGCGAACTTGGCACCGGCGACGGGCTGAGCCACACCGCGGCGCAGAGCCTCGGCTACCGCGAGATCGCGGCGCACCTGCGCGGCGAGATGACGCTCAACGACGCAGTCGCGCAAGCCGTGCGCGCCACCCGCCGTTTCGCCCGCCGCCAAGTGCGCTGGTTCCGCCGAGACCCGCGCATCACCTGGATCGACTCAGACACTCCCTCGGCCATGGCCTCCGCCATCGAGATGTTTCTCGAACCCGGCCTCGCTCAAGCATGACCACCGAGTTCACCGTCGGCGGACCCGTAGGTGAGGGGGCGGCACGGCCTCCGATGGAAGAGTTCACGGTCGCCAAGTACGAAGGCGCGGGGAACGAGTTCTTGGTGTTGCTGTGCCCAGTGCGTCCGAGGGCCAAGAATCTTGATATCGCCGACAGCCGCTTCGCTTCGACGAAGGTTCGCGAAGGCTTGGCGAAGAGATGGTGCGACCGAGATCGGGGGCTCCTGGGCGGCGCTGACGGCTTGATTTTCGGGCTACACGAACCGGACTTCAAGAGCGTCCTTCATCGGCAGTTGTATCGAGATGCAGTGCCTGGCATGTCTGCGGCACCTCTCGCGCGCATGGTGTTGCACAACGCTGATGGCTCTCAAGCAGAGATGAGTGGCAACGGCCTGCGATGCCTGGCGCATGCGCTAGTTCGCGATCCGGACTACCTCCCTGCACCTGAGGACGGGTGGTCGTGGAACTTTCTCACTGACGCGGGCTCCCGATATGTGCTTGTCGGGGAACAAGAGTGGCAGAAGGACAAGCCTCACGATTACCCCTTTGTTGGGGCGTTGGCAGAGCCGATCGTCGTGGGCCTGGAGATGGGTCGAGTTGGGGACGGCCCTGACGTGAGCGATGCTCAGGAGACGTTGGCTCGCAAGCTTGGTGCCGTCCAGGTTGAGTCTCGCACGGTCGGCAATCCTCACTTGGTGGTTCACGTGCCGGATAGCGCGGAGCCAGTCACTCCGACGATGGTGAACAGGATTGGCCGTCACCTGGCTCGCGCCGACGAGCCCGACCATGCGACGAACGTTGAGTTCATTGGCAACGTCTGCAACGACGACGGCACACCTCTCGCAGGTTCCGTTCCCGGCAACCCGAGACCGCGTGCCGATAACGCTTCGTCAACCGCCCTCGACACTGCTGGCATCGACCATGCCAACGCCATCGGGATGTTGGTTTGGGAGCGTGGTGTCGGCCAAACGCAGGCCTGCGGCACGGGCGCCGTCGCCGCCAGCGAATGCGCTGTGCGGTGGGGGTTGGCTGACCAATCCACGGCTGTCCGCGTTCACATGCTCGGCGGCGACCTGATGGTGAAATTTCACCGACGCGGTGCCGTGCTTGTTGGGCCGAGTAGGCACTTAGGGCAGGAGACCGTGTCGCTTCCAACAGGCGAACTGTCACTGCTCGTGGATCTGTTCTTGGAGCGGTCGTGAGCCGGCGGGCTGCCAGCACGAGACAGGGCAAAACGCGGGCCAGCGACGAGACGCACCGCGGGGCGTTTGGCGAGTTCGGCGGTGAGCAGAGCGGGCTCATCGACCGCAGCTACCGAGAACAAATCCTCCTCGTCGGCATGAAGCTGCCCAACCGCTCCGTCGACGACGTAGACGCAGGCCTCGACGAGATGGAAGCCCTCATCGACACCGTCGGCGCCGACACCGTCGACCGTGTCGTTCAGCGTCGCCAAGCGCCCGACCCCGCCACGTTCGTCGGCAAAGGCAAAGCCGCCGAGCTGTACCAAGCGTCCGAAAAGCACGACGCCGACACGGTCGTGTTCGACGACGAACTCAACCCCGCCCAGCAGGCCAACCTCGAAAAGCTGCTCAAGCGCTCCGCGCTCGACCGCACCGCAGTCATCCTCGACATCTTCGCCCAAAACGCCGCATCCGCCGAAGGCAAGGCGCAGGTCGAACTCGCCCAGCTCAAGTACCGCCTGCCCCGCCTCGCCGGCCGTGGCGGCTCGCTCTCGCAGCAAGCTGGCGGCATCGGCACGCGCGGCCCCGGCGAAACCCAACTCGAAGTCGACCGCCGCCGCATCCAACGCCGCCTCGCCAAGCTCGAACGCGACATCGACCGCCTCCGCGCGCGCCGAGCCCTCCAACGCAAAGCGCGCCGCCGCAGCCGCTTCCACACCGTCTCTATCGTCGGCTACACCAACGCAGGCAAAAGCTCGCTACTCAACCGCCTCACCGGCGCGGGAGTCGTCGCCGAAGACCGCCTCTTCGCGACGCTCGACGCCACCACCCGCCAGCTCGCGCTGCCCGGCGGTGAAACCGTGCTGCTGACCGACACGGTCGGCTTCATCAAGAAGCTGCCCACAACGCTCATCGAAGCGTTCAAGTCGACGCTCGAAGAGGTCGTCGAAGCTGACCTGCTGGTGCACGTCGTCGACGCATCGGCCGCCGACCCCGAAGCGCAGATCGCGGCGGTCAGACGAGTGCTGCGCGAGATCGGCGGCAACGAAGTCGACGAGGTGCTGGTGTTCAACAAGCTCGACGCCGCCGAGCGGGTCGACCACCTGCTGCGGCGTTACGAAGGTTCGGTTGCCTGCTCGGTGCACACCGGCGAAGGCATCGACGACGTGCTGGACGTACTGGCCGACCGGTTGCGCCAGCAAGGCCAGGTCGTCGAGCTGCACCTGCCGTTCGACCGAGGCGACCTCGTCGCGGCCGCTCACCGCGAAGGCGTCGTGCTGGCCGAGGCGCACACCGCGAACGGCATCTCGGTGCGAGCGCGGCTCGAACCGGCATCGATGGGAGTGTTCGAGGGCTATGTCGTCAAACGCTGAAGCCTCGCCGCCGAACACGCCAGCGCCGTTCGTTCCGCCGCCGTACCCCTACGACCGGCTCGACGCGCTCAAGGCGCTCGCACGCGACGACCTCGTTGACCTCACCATCGGCACGCCGGTCGACCCACCACCGTCCGCGGTCGTCGCCGCGCTCGCCAGCTCAGACGCCGAGCGCGGCTACCCGCCCGCTGTCGGCAGCGTCGAGCTGCGCGAGGCCGCGGCGCACTGGCTCGACCGCCGCTTGGGCGTGAACGTCGACCCAGACACCCAGCTAGCGGTGACGGTCGGCACGAAGGAGTTCGTGACCGGCGTGCCGCACTGGCTCCGGCTGCGCACGCCGCAGCGCGACACCGTGCTCTACCCGGCGGTCAGCTACCCGAGCTACGAGATGGGCGCGACGCTCGCCGGCTGCCGAGCGGTGCCCGTGCCGTGCGACGACCAGTGGCGGCTCGACCTGAGCGCGATCAGCCCGCAAGATGCCGAGCGCGCGCTGCTGCTCTGGGTCAACACGCCGGGTAACCCCGCCGGCGGGCTCGACGACCTCGCCGCCGTCGCCGCCTGGGGGCGCGCCCACGACGTGCCCGTCTTTTGCGACGAGTGCTACGTCGAGTTCACCTGGAGCGGCCCGCCGCGCACGGTGCTGGAGGTGCCCGACAGCGAACGCGCCCGCACCGATCAGGCCGGGCTCGTCGCCCTGCACTCTCTCTCTAAGCGGTCGAACCTCGCGGGTGTCCGGGTCGGCTTCTACGCGGGCGACGCCGAGCTGGTCGGCTACCTCCGCGAGGTGCGCAAGCACATCGGCTTGATGGTGCCCGGGCCCGTTCAAGCCGCAGCCGTCGTCGCGCTCGCCGACCAGCAGCACGTCGACGACCAACGCACCCGCTACCACCATCGAATCACCCAGCTCGCTTCGGTGCTCGAAACCTTCGACGTGGACGTCCCGCTGCCCCAGGGCGGCTTCTATCTCTGGGCGCGCGCGCCGAACGACGACGCTTGGGCGTTCGCCGAGCGGCTGGTCGCCGAAGCCGCGCTGTTGGTCTCTCCGGGCGAGTTCTACGGCGAAGCCGGCGCCGCGCACGTGCGCGTCGCGGCGGTCTGTTCCGACGTGCAGCTAGAAGCGCTGCGCGCCCGCCGCGACCTCATCTAGAGCGTGCCAGCGAGCGCTGCCTCGCCAATGTCCGACCCTCCCGTTACCCTCAAGGCGACCTCAAGAAAGCAAATTCCGTGACAGCTACGTTCGCCGACATCGGCGTGCCCCCCGAGCTGTGCGACGTCTTAGCCAGCGATGGCATCACCGAGCCGTTCCCCATTCAGCAACTCACCATCGCCGACGCGCTGGCGGGTCGCGACGTGTGCGGCAAGGCCAAGACCGGTTCTGGCAAGACGCTCGCATTCAGCCTTCCGGTGCTCGCGCAAACCACCCGCTCAGCGAGTGGCAAACCAACCGTGCTGGTGCTCACCCCCACGCGCGAGCTCGCACATCAGATCGTCGAGGTCGTCGAGCCGCTCGCTGGCGCAATCAACCTGCGGTCGCAGTCGGTCTACGGCGGCACCGACATCGAGCGCCAAATCAAGCAGCTCGCGCACGGCGTCGATGTCGTCATCGCCACGCCCGGCCGCCTCATCGACCTGATCGATCGCGAGGCGATCGACGTCTCCAGCGTCGAGCGGCTCATCGTCGACGAAGCCGACCGCATGGTCGACATGGGTTTCCTGCCGCAGGTCGAGTGGGTGCTGCGCCGCACCACCGCCCGCAAGCAGACGCTCTTGTTTTCCGCGACCCTCGACGGCGCGGTCGACACGGTGGTCGAGCGCTACCTGAACGACCCCGCGTATCACGAGGTCGTCGAGCGCGAGGTCACGGTGAGTGAGATGGGGCACCTGTTCCTGCACGTCCACAAGATGGACCGAGTGCGGGTGGCGTCGCGCATCATCGCTGCGTCGAACCGCACGTTGCTGTTCACCCGCACCAAGCGCGGCGCCGATCAGCTCGCGAGCGAGCTGCGCAAAGAGAACGTCAAGGTCGCCGCCATTCACGGCGACCTGCCGCAGCGCAAGCGCGAATCTGCGTTGGCTGGCTTTCGGGGCGGCAACTCAGCCGCGCTCGTCGCGACCGACGTCGCCGCCCGCGGCCTCCACATCGACGACGTCGATGTCGTCATTCACTACAACCCGGCGTCAGATCACAAGGCGTACCTGCATCGCTCGGGTCGCACCGCTCGGGCTGGCGCGCGGGGCACCGCCGTCACGCTGTATCTGTGGGACGAAGAGATGGAGGTGCGCCAGCTGCGTCGGCGGCTGGGGCTCGACGAGCCGCTCGAAGAGGTGTTCAGCAGCGACCAACGCCTAGACGACGTGGCCGCCTGGGCCGAGCGGGTGGCCGAGCGGCCGTTGGCAGTGGCCAGCGGCTGAGGCTCGTCGTGACCATCTCTAACGCCCGGCGTGCGCCCGAGGGGCGACAGGCGCTCCTACCCGCGTCCGGCGCGTGGCACCCGGAACTCGGTGCCGCCGACCGTCAGTTTTTCGAGCTGTCGCCCGACCGTCCGTTCGCGCTGGAAGGGGGCGGGCGCCTCACCGGCGCGACGCTGGCGTATGAGACGTGGGGCACGCTCGACTCGAGCGCCACCAACGCGGTGCTGGTGTGCCACGCGCTGACCGGCGACGCGCACGCGCACGGCCCGCCGAACCCGCCCGCCCAGCAAACACCCGGCTGGTGGAACGACTTCATCGGCCCGGCTCGCCCGCTCGACACCGACCGCTACTTCGTCGTCTGCGCGAACGTGCTCGGCGGCTGCGGCGGCACTACCGGCCCGTCGTCGGTCAACCCGGCGACCGGCGAGCGCTACGGCCCCGACTTTCCCGTGGTCACCATCCGCGACATGGTGCGCAGCCAGGCGCTGCTCGCGCGGCACTTGGGCGTCGAGCGATGGCTGTCGGTGGTCGGCGGGTCGATGGGCGGGATGCAGGCGCTCGAGTGGGCGGTCACGTTTCCGCGTCGGCTGCGGTCGGTGGTCGTGGTGGCGAGCGCGGCGGCGGCGTCGCCCCAGCAGATCGCGTGGAGCAACGTGGGCCGCAACGCCATCTACGACGACCCGGCGTTCGCTGGCGGCCGCTACTACGACACGCCCGATGGCGGCGGGCCGCACCGCGGGTTGGCGAACGCGCGCCGCATCGCGATGATCCACTACCGCTCGGCCGACGAGTTTGACCGACGCTTCGGTCGCGCCAGCAGCGAGCTGGCGCTGCCCGTTCGGTTCGACCAGCGGTTCGACGTCGAGCGCTACCTCGACTACAACGGCAAGAAGCTGGTGCGCCGATTCGACGCCAACACCTACATCGCGCTCAACAAGGCGATGGACTTACACGACATCGGCGCGAAGCGCAGCGGCGGCCGACGGTTTCCGGTGCGCGAGCCCAGCGAGGGCCGCCACCATCGGGCGAGCGTCGCGGCAGCGTTGCGGCGCGTCTTGGTGCCGACGCTGGTGATGAGCGTCAGCACCGACTTTCTCTATCCGCGCAGCCAGCAGCTGCAGATCGTCGATGCGCTGCGCGGCCGCGTGCCGGTGTGCCACGTCGACATCGACAGTGACAACGGTCACGACGGGTTCCTCACCGAGCCTGCCCAGACAGGCTCACCGATGGGGGCGTTCATCGACCGGGTCGCGAAGCACGATGAGGTGAGCGAGCTGTATCTCGGCGACCTCGTCCGCAGCGGCCACGGCGCTTGAGCGTCGTGGGTGCGCTGGGGCAGGCGGCGCAGCCGGTCAGCTCGGGGCTCTGGCTGGTGTGGTTGGCGGCGGGCGTGCTGGGCGCGGCATGCTTGGGCTGCGTGATCGGGCTGGTGAAGTTGCTGCGCCGCTCCGATCACGACAAAGCCGAGAGTAAGGAGACCCACGATGCCTGACCAACCTGAGCCAGCCCAGTCCGAGCCAGCCCAGCCCGACGCAGCCCAGCCCGACGCAGCCCAGCCGGGCGGCTTCGACCCGTCAGACATGATCGCCCGCTTCGCCGAGCGAGCCGCCGCGGTGCGCAAGCGCAACCTGCCTGCGGTCGGCGGCGAAGAGCGCCGCTTGTTCATCGAGCAAGCCGAGACCGACCACATGGATTACGCGATGATCGCCGCCGCTTCCGCCACGCTCGACGGCGGCATTCTCACGCTGCGCATCGACCTGCGACCCGAAGGCGCAGACGACGCTGGCCGCGCGAGCGGCTAGCCTTAGTGCCGCATTTGCGGATGTAGCTCAGTTGGTTAGAGCGCAACCTTGCCAAGGTTGAGGTCGCCGGTTCGACCCCGGTCATCCGCTCACACTCACCAGCGATAGATGGGGGCATACACATGGGTGTACTTGACGGGCGCGTGGTGCTCATCACCGGAGCGGGGCGCGGCATCGGCCGTGAGCACGCGCTGGCGATGGCCGCCGAGGGCGCGAAGATCGTGGTGAACGATTTGGGCGGCACCACCGACGGCACCGGTGCCGACGCTGGCCCCGCCGATGAGGTGGTTGCCGAGATCAAGGCGATGGGCGGCGAGGCGGTCGCCAACGGCGACTCGGCGAGCGACTGGGAGGGTGCCCAGCGCATGGTCAACCTCGCGGTCGAGACGTTCGGCGACCTGCACGTGCTAGTCAACAACGCTGGCATCTTGCGTGACCGGGTGGTCGTCAACATGACCGAGCCCGAGTGGGATGCCGTGGTCGACGTTCACATGAAGGGGCACTTCTGCCCGACCCGATGGGCGGCCGCTTACTGGCGTGAGCAGAGTAAGGCCGACAAGCCGGTGAACGGGTCGGTCATCAACACGGCATCGGGCGCGATGCTGGGCAACTTGGGGCAGTTCAACTACTCGGGCGCGAAGGCGGGCATCGCCGCGATGTCGCTCGTGGCAGCCGGCGAGCTGCAGCGCTACAACGTGCGGGTCAACTGCTTGGCGCCGATCGCTCGCACTCGGCTGACGCTGCAGACGCCGGGCTTAGAGGAAGTCGTGGCGGCGCCGGAAGACCCAGCGCAGTTCGACTTGTACGACCCGGCGAACATCAGCCCGCTGGTGGTGTATCTGGCGATGGCCGACTGCCCGTTCACCGGCGGCGTGTTTCACGTCGGCGGTAACGAGGTCGGGCTGTATGGCGGTTGGTCGCTGGCCGACGACAACATCATCGCGGCCGATGGTCGTTGGACGGTTGACGGGTTGGTGAAGTTTGGGCCTCGCTTGCTTGAGGGCAAGCCGAAGCTGGCGTCGGTGACGACGTCGATCGGCGACACGTTCCGCGGCTTCGGCGAGCGCACGCCGACGTCCTAACGACTGGCTCGCTCGGGGGCGCTTGGCTTGTTCGCGGCGCCGCACTCGCTACCGTGGATGCTCCACCCAGGCGGGGTGGCCGAGTGGTTAGGCAGCGGCCTGCAAAGCCGTGTACGCGGGTTCGAATCCCGTCTCCGCCTCGTGGGCGATACAGGGTGGGCGATACAGGATTCGAACCAAAAGCCCACACGAACCTTCGAAGCGCAGCGCGACTCACAAGTAACGGCGCTCTGCCACGATCAACCTTGGTGGGCGATACAGGACTCGAACCAAAAGCCCAGAAGGCCTCTGAGAGTGCGAACCGACTCGCCCATTACGGCGCGTAGTCAACTGCGAAGGTGGTGGGCGATACAGGATTCGAACCTGTGACCTCTTGCGTGTCATGCAAGCGCGCTAACCAACTGCGCCAATCGCCCTGGTGGTGAACCCGCCAAGTTACAGCCACCGCAGCCCGTCGCGCGCAGCAAGCGCCCGCGAAGCCTGCTAAGTAGTGCCGCCGTGACAAGCCCCAACACCACCGCCCAGCAGCCCGACGCCGACGACCGCCCACTGGCTGGCATCCGCATCATCGACTTCACCCGTGTCGTCGCCGGGCCGCTAGCCACTCGCATCCTCGCCGACCAGGGCGCGGAGGTCATCAAGATCGAGCCGACCGAGGGCGACCTGAGCCGCACGTTCCCGCCGCACGCTGGCGACCTCAACAGCGAGTTCAACCCTTACTTCGCGCAGCAGAACGTCGGCAAGCGGTTCTGCTCGGTCAACCTGCGCGAGCCCGCCGGCGTCGAGATGGTCGCCGAGCTGATCGCTCAAGCCGATGCCGTGGTCGAGAACTACCGCCCCGGCGTGATGGCTCGCTTCGGGCTCGGCCCAGACGAGCTGTGCGAGCGACACCCGTCGCTGGTGTTCTGCTCGGTCACGGGCTTCGGCCAGACCGGCCCGTGGGCCGACCGTCGGGCGTACGCCCCCATCGGGCATCTCGAGTCGGGCTTGCTCGAATACGACCAGCGCAAGACGGGGCGCCCGGCACTGCAGCCCGCGATCGTGCTCGGCGACGTGGTGAGCGCGCTGACGGCTGCGGCCAACATCAACGCGATGCTGACGAAGGCGGCGCGCACCGGCCGAGGCGGCGCGGTCGACGTGTGCATGGTCGAGGCGATGGTCTACATCCAGGAGTGGGTGTCGACCGAGCTGGCGGGCGGCTATGTGGGCACCAACCCGGGCTGCTGCGAGCAGTGCCCGATCTTGGTGCTGCCCGACGGACGGGTGTGGGGCATCGCCGGCAATCCGGTCGGCTGGTTCGACGGGCTCGCCAACGCGATGGGTCGCCCCGAGCTGCTCGACGACCCGCGCTTCGCCGATCCGCTCGTGCGCGAGTCGAACCGCGACGTCATCGTGGCGATGATGACCGAGTGGGCGGCGAGCTTCGCGGAGCTTGACGATTTCCGACGGGCGCTCGAAGGCGGCTCGATGTTCACGGTCGCCGAGCTGCGCAGCTTGCGCGAGCTGGTGGAAACCGACTGGGCAGCCGAGCGTGGCCTGATTGCGGAGACGACTGGCGGACATCGGGTGCCTGCTCGTCCGGCGGTCGGCAGCGGCATCGGCACGACCGGATACCTGGCCGACGTCGGCGCCGACAACGAAGCGGTGTTCGGCGAGCTGCTGGGTTACGATGCCGAGCGGGTGGCGAAGCTGACGGCCGAGGGGGTGCTGCGCGGCCCGGCGTGAGGTTTCGTTGAGCGCCCCGGCGTTTCGTACCCTGTTGGCGTGCGAGTAGCGGTTCTCACCGGCGGGGGCGACTGCGCGGGGCTGAACGCCGCGATCCGCGCTGTCGTGCGCACCGCCGGCCACCAGCTCGACAAGTCGGTGCGCGGCTATCGCCGAGGGTTTGAGGGTGTGCTGGAAGGCGATGCCGTCGAGCTCGATGCCGAGGTGGTGCGCGGCGTCCTACCGCGCGGCGGCACGATGCTGGGCAGCTCGCGCAGCACTCGTCGGCTGGTCGACGACGGGCCGCAGCCGCTGATCGACCGTCTCGAACGCGACGGCGTCGACGCGCTGGTCGTCATCGGTGGCGACGGCACGTTGATGACCGCTGCGTCGCTGTCGGCGGCGGGCTTCGCGGTGATCGGCGTGCCAAAGACCATTGACAACGACGTGGAGTCGACCGACGTGTGCATCGGTTTCGACACGGCGCTGGCGGTGGCGACCGATGCGACCGACCGGCTGCACACGACGGCGGAGAGCCACGACCGCATCATGGTGCTGGAGGTGATGGGACGCTACGCCGGACACCTCGCGGCGGGCGCGGGCATCGCTGGTGGGGCGGCGGCGATCTTGGTGCCGGAGGTGCCGTTCGACATCGACGAGATCGCGGGCCGGCTCAAGCGTCGCCACGCGCTGAGCCGCAGCGCGTCGATCGTGGTTGTCGCAGAGGGTGCGGTGCCGGTCGAGGACACGGTTGAGCTGCCCGACACGGGGGTCGACGAGTGGGGCGGGAGAGTGCTCGACGGCACGGGCCCGCTGGTCGGCGCGCTGCTAGCGGAGCGCACGGGGTTTGAGACCCGCACCACCGTGCTCGGTTACATCCAGCGCGGTGGCCCGCCGACCCCTGCCGACCGCCTGCTCGGCAGCCGCCTCGGCGCCCGAGCGGTCGAGCTGCTGCTCGACGGCGTCCACGGCCAGATGGTCGGCCTCCGCTCAACTGAAATCGCCACGGTCGCCCTCGCGGAGGTCGCTGGCAAGGTCAAGCCCCTCGCTGGCGACCTGCTCGACCTCATCGACCACATCACCACCGCACCGGTGATCAGCGACCACCCCCGCTTCACCCGTCCCATTTCCCCGTAACCACATCTCCTACTTCCAGAGTCGCACCGTGAAGCTGTTGTTATCGGCGATGAACTTAGGCACCGTGCCGTTGTGCTCGCGCATAGTTCGGGTGATCTTGAGTCGCACTCCTGTGCCGAGGTCGCCCATGTAGCGGTAGCGCCACATCCCGCGCATCAGGGTGAAGTCGCGGACGTAGCGTGCGCCAGTCTTGAGTCGCTCGATGGTCACGTAGTCGGGCAAAGAGCCGGGACTGGCCACCTCCACACGGTCGCCGTACACCGACACTCCGACCTTGGCGTGTGACGTGGCGTAGTCGCGGTGGACCAGCGCGTTTACTACTGCTTCTCGCACAGCCATATTGGGATATTGCCGCCCGCCACTGAGACCAGTCCTGCTTTCGGTCAACAGTGCCGTACTGCGGTGCACGAAGTCGCACGCTTGGTCAACCAGACCCGGGCCAACCGTCTCTCCGCTGTTGTTCAGCAGCGGCACGAACGGGTCGTCAAGCAGTTGATTGGTAACGATCGGCGAGTCAGGTTCGTCGCCCTCGTAGCACACGGCACTGATGCCAGCTTGAGACAGAAAGCGGCTCGGTGTGGCTCCAAACAGGAGCATCGCGCTGAGGGTCGGAACGGTTCGGTCTCGGACAGCCACCGCGAGGTTCAATTCGTTCAACAGGTGTCGCCACTCGGTGCTGCCGCTCGTGGGTACCGCAGTAGCACCGGTGGTCAGTTCCAGATAATCGTTCAGCCGTGTGAGGTCGAGGTCGCCCAGGCTCGCGCGAAACATCGGCTTGCGGCCGAACCAGAGGGTGCCGCACTCGTCGTACAGGTCTCGCTCTTCGGCGCGCGTCGCGTCTCGGGTCACGGACCCAACCCGCGTCTTGGTGACCCACGCCTCGTCTTGTCTGGACTTGCGGGGCTTGCTCGCGGAGTCGGCAGGCAGCGAAACAACGGCGACCTGGACGTCTGGTGCCCAGTCCACAATCGTGAGGTGTGGAAGTTCGGGTGGCTGTAGGTAGTCGCGAGCGGCATACATCACTCGCTCATCGACATCTTTGAGGTCTCGAGTGAGGCCCGACACCTGGCCGTCGTCGTCTACACCGAGAATGATGTAGCCGCCCCGACGGTTCAACAGGCCAGCCATGTTCTCGGCCAACTGCTCGGCGGTGACATCTTCGCGCTCGAACGCTACGCCCGAGTGCTCGCCATTCGCCATCAACTCAGCGAGGTCATCTCTCGTCATTGTTGACATGGGTTCCCCTTTTTGTCTTGGCTTGGTGGTCGACACTCCGGCACGCGGAAGCTACGCCCTCCCCTGACGGGCGCAAACCGCCCTCGCCGCGCGCGTAACATGAGCGACACAAATGGGGCAGCACAGCCCAGGTGACTGGCGGCACGCCCAGTGCTTAGTTCCAGGGCCGCACCGCGAAGCTGTTGCCTTCGGCGATGCGCTCGAGCACCGCGCCGTCGTGCTCTTACACGGTGCGGATGATCTTGAGTGGCGCTCGTGTGACGAGGTCGTCCATGGAAGGGTGGCGCCACATCCCGTTCTTCAGCGTGAAGTCGCGGAGCTGACGCGCGCCAGCTTCAAGTTGCTCGCTGGTCACGTAGTCGACCACGGGGCCGAGGCTGGTCACCTCCGCTCCCACTCCTGTTCTCAGGTAGCCGGGCAGCGCTGCGGCGCACGAAGTTGCTAGCTTGGCCAGCCAAGGATGTCAAGTGTCCGTAGAAACGTGTGAGCAGCACACATCGCCCGCGCCTCCGCGCCAATCGGGCCTCCGGTTAGTCCTGACAGCGAGCCGTCGTCGCCCATCCTAAACCACATGCAGCACGCTCACAGCAGCCGTGGATCTTCACACTTAGGGTAAAATCCGCCAAGCACCAACCACGTGTTCGGATGTTGACTGTGATTTCCCATGAAGAAATACGTATTCTTGTCTTGGCCACATAGTTCGTCAAAAAATCGGGCCCTCACATTTCCTGCTGCCTCGTCATAGGAAAGGCCTAGGTCGTCCACGTTTCGCCAGAACAACGCCGCCAACTCCCAGTCTTCTATCATAATTGTATGCTCGCCTGTGCAACGCGAATCGTTACATGAGAAAACGTACTGAAACTTCCGTGGAAGCTTTCGAATCTGCCGCAGCTGTCCATCACGTTGCTCGAAGAGACCGACTTGTCTCATAACGTTCTTCTGCCTGTCGGTCCATTCAGGATTAGTGTCCGAAATTTCCATACGCTTTATCTCTCGTGGCTGAATGATACCTAGGGATGTTCGATCATCTTGGTAGCGCTCTTGCAGTTCTTCGATCGAGGAGGAGACATCCTGCAGCACAATGTCTGCCCGTTGTTTCCAATTCCCAGGGTTGGACGGAATTACGTCACCCTTGATCCGAAGCGTCTCGAGGTTGGGCCGATAACTTTCTTTACGCGAATCACGTCCTGTGTGTTTGGTTGCCCCGACCTCTATCCACTGGTACTTCTTGAATTGCTGATCGTATGGAAGTCGTCGAAAGTCAATTGGAAACAATCTGACAAAGCTACCGTCGCGGGCAACGCCTGCGGTACACACCACTTCTCGATACTTTTCTGAAGGTGCCGGGAAAGTTTTGACAGTGATCAGTACTTCAAGCGTTTGGCTTGGGTTGGTGGCACTCATACGTGATTGATCTCCAGATTTGTGATCGAAGCCAGGTGGCGGGCGAGTGGCGTGCGGTGGCACAACGCGGGGTCTTTCTCGACGCAGGCTAGTGCAGCGGGAGAGGTCGTCATGTGCTCGACGGCAACGTCCAGTTCGTCGGGCGCGCGACTTGCCAGTCGCGCGCTGTAGGCCTCGAACAACTGCGCGTGGGTCACTC
Organism: uncultured Acidimicrobiales bacterium; assembly: GCA_964424585.1. Taxonomy (GTDB): domain Bacteria; phylum Actinomycetota; class Acidimicrobiia; order Acidimicrobiales; family Poriferisodalaceae; genus CAYRJD01. Next base: position 49,271 of record CAYRJD010000015.1, read on the forward strand.
CGTTGCCGAGCAGTTTGCGATCGCTCGAAGGTATGCCGAGGCTGGCCAGGTGAACGTACTCGATCTCGAGGTGTCCGCATAGACGTGACAAGGCCGAGTTTGCGAAGCCGTACTTGCGCGATACAGGAACCGCCCGGGTGTCGATCAGCGTGTGGATGCCGGAACGCAGCAGGTGGTCGAGGAACGCATCGACGGATCGACCTTCGTAGCCGGTCGCATGAATCGCTAGATCAGCCTTCGGGCGGGATGGCACAGAGACCAGTCGACGTTCTGGCCGCTCGCTGTTGAGCGCGAACCAAGGGTGCTCCGCGTAGATCGTTCCTATCAGTTCGGTCAGCGACTGCCTGCCGTGAGAGCGTGCAACCTCTTCGGCTGCCAGGGCGACGTCGGGCGGCAATGAGGCCTTGCACGTCTCCGCTACGGCATCGCCGCGAGGAGTGAGCGTGATGGTGTCGCCGAAGTCAATGACCCCCGCGTCGCCGAGCTTTTGGAGTTCGCGGTAGAGCGCGAAGGAGAACGGCCCGCACGTGTGCGGCACGAAATCGTAGAAGCTCTGCATATCCCGCAGTGCCTCGTGATGTCGCAGTCGGAACATGAGCTTCACAAACTTGATGCGGTGGGGCGGTCGGTGGCAGTGCCGCAGCAGATGCAGCGCGAGTCGCTGGCGTTGAAACACGTGTCCATCTCCAAGGTTGGTTGACGGGCGCGCGCTCCCGACAGGGTCGGGATCGCACGGTTGCCCGCGACGTCCGCCTTGGAACCGGCGACCATGCGTGGCGACGGGATGGGATAGTAGACGAAGGGTGCGACGGGCGCGAGCCAGTGGCGCGGTGGCGTAGTATTGCCGACACAAGAGAACCGGGGAGCCCCAGGTGGGCTGAGAGGGCTGCGCGCCGCGTGGTCGACCCGTGAACCTGATCTGGGTAATGCCAGCGGAGGGAGCCAGCGCGATGACAGCGCCGAAGCAGCCAGAGACAACGAAGACAGCAGGTGGTCTGCGGGCGCGAACGTGGCGAGTGCTTGGTGGGCCCGGGCGAGGCCGGTCGGCGCGAGCGTGGCGGCTGTGCGCGGCGAGCGCGGTGGCGGTATTGCTAGCGGTCGGAGCGGCGGCTTGTTCGAGCGACGGCAACGGCGAGGTCGAGGCGCGCGACGACGAGACGCGCGATGAGCTTCGACGAGCCGAAGAGCAGCGCCGCGACGAGAGGCGCACCGTCACGCTGCTCACGCACGACTCGTTCGCATTGTCAGACGGCACGCTCGAAGCGTTCACCGAGCAGACCGGCTATCAGGTCACTCAGCTCGGCGTCGGCGACACCGGCGAGCTGGTCGCCAACGCGGTGCTGACGCGCGACAACCCGCTCGGGGACGTGCTGTTTGGTGTCGACAACACCTTCCTTCAGCGCGCCATCGACGCCGACATCTTCGAGCCGCACCAGTCACCCAACCTCGACGGCGTCCCCGCCGAGCTGCAGCTCGACGCCGGCACCTGGCGGGTCACGCCCATCGACTACGGCGACGTCTGCATCAACTGGCACAACGACGGCCTCGACGACCCGCCCACGAGCCTCGCCGAACTCACCGACCCCCGCTTCGCCGACGAACTCGTCGTGTCGCACCCCGAAACCTCCTCGCCCGGCCTCGCCTTCATGCTGGCGACCATCGCCCGCTTCGGCGACGACTGGCAGCAGTTCTGGGCAGACCTCGCCGCCAACGGCGTCGCCGTCACCGCCGGCTGGGAAGACGCCTACTACGGCGAGTTCGTCGCCGGCGGAGGCGACCGCAACCTCGTCGTCAGCTACGCGTCGAGCCCGCCCGCTGAGGTGGTCTTCGCCGACCCGCCCATCGACGCGCCCCCCACCGGCGTGCTGACCGACGGCTGCTTCCGCCAGATCGAGTTCGCCGGCGTGCTCGCAGGCGCCGACAACCCAGAGGGCGCCCGCGCCCTCATCGACTTCATGCTCACCGAGACGTTCCAAGCCGACATGCCGCTCAACATGTTCGTCTATCCCGCCGTCGCCGCGACGCCGCTGCCGGACGTCTTCGTCGAACACACGCCCGACATCACCGACCCGCTCACGCTCACGCCCGCCGAAATCGAAGCCAATCGAGACGCCTGGACGCAGGCCTGGGTCTCCACGGTGCTCCGGTAGAAGTCGCACCCCCGCGCTAGCGGCCCACGCACGACCCACCCAGCGACCGCCGTGACACCAACCCGCCGCCCGTTCCGCCGCGCCGCTCGGGCGCTGGGCGCAGCCGCCGCCGCGCTGCCCGCCGCGTTCATCGCGACCTTCTTCGTCTACCCCGTCGGCACGATGCTGTGGCGAGGCCTCGACGCCGTCGGCGAAACCCTCGGCAACTCCAGCGTTCGCGGCGTGCTGTGGTTCACCGCCGCCCAGGCTGCCGCCAGCACCGCGCTCACGCTCGCGGTAGGAATGGGCGGCGCCGCGATGCTCGCCCGCCTGCGCCCGCGCAGCCGCCGCATCTTTCGAGCCGCGGTCACGGTGCCGTTCGTGCTGCCGACCGTCGTGGTCGCCGGCGCGTTCAACGCCACGTTCAGCCAGCTCGGCCTCTACGGCGACGGCTTCAGCCTGCGTCACTCGGTGTGGGCGATCCTCGCGGCGCACGTGTTCTTCAACTACGCCGTCGTCGTGCGCACCGTCGGGAGCTGGTGGGCGGGCGTCGACGGCCGCTACGCCGACGCCGCCGCGGTGCTCGGTGCCGGCCGCGCCGCGACGTTCCGTCACGTCACCTGGCCGCTGCTGCGCCCGTCGGTCGCCGTCGCCGCGGTCATCACCTTCTTGTTCAGCTTCACCAGCTTCGGCGTCATCCTCATCTTGGGCGGCCCTCGCCGAGCGACGCTCGAAACGGAGATCTACCGCCACGCCATCACCCGGCTCGACTTCCGCACCGCCGCTGCGCTCGCGGTCATCCAGCTCGTCGCCGTCGTCGCGCTGGTCATCATCGCCAACCGGCTCGAACGACGCCGCGCGGTCAGCCGCCGACCGGCAGGCGTCGCCGCGCCCCGCCGAAGCCGAGCCGTCATCGCCGCCAACGGCACCATCGCCGCCGTTCTGCTCGGCACTCCCATCGCAGCGCTCATCGAGCAGAGCCTCCGCGTCGGCGACGGCTACGGGCTCGCCAACTTCGCCGCGCTGACGGAGCGCGTCGCGCTGCTGCCAGCAACGGGCATGCGTGCGCTCACCAACTCGCTCACGTTCGCGACGGCCGCCACCGTCATCGCTACCACCGTTGGCGTGACTGCCGCGGTCGTCGCGACGCGCGGCGAACGCGCCACCAAGCCGCTGGCACGCGCGTTTGACGTGGGTCTCACGCTGCCGCTCGGCGTGTCGGCTGTCGTCGTCGGCTTCGGGTTCCTGCTCGCGCTCGACGCCCCGCCGCTCGACCTGCGCACGTCGGCCTGGCTCATTCCCGTCGCGCACGCGCTCGTGGGACTGCCCTTCGTGGTGCGCACCGTCGTGCCGACGCTGCGGGGCATAGACGGCCGCCTGCGCGAGGCCGCCGCGGTGCTCGGCGCGACGCCGTGGCGGGTCGTGCGAGAAATCGACGCACCCATCGCGTCGCGTGCCGTCGTCGTCGGCGCGGCGTTCGCGTTCGCCGTGTCGCTGGGGGAGTTCGGCGCGACCGCGTTCATGCCCCGCCGACCCGACACGCTCACCGCGCCGCTCGCCATCTTCCGGCTGCTCGGCACGCCCGGCGACGCGCTGCGCAGCCAAGCGATGGCGCTGTCGGTCGCACTCATGGTCGCGGCCGCCGCCGCGGTCATCTTCATCGAGGCGCTGCGCCGCACCGACGAGGCTGTGTTCTAGTGCCCGCCAACCCGACGCCCCCAAGCCAGACACCGGCCCGCACGACAGCCGCCGACCCGTCGCCGGTCGAGCGACGAGCCGCCCCCGCGGTCGAGTTGCGCGACGTGACCGTCGCGTTCGGCGACACCGTCGCGCTCAGCCACGTCAACCTGGCGGTCGCGCCAGGCGAGGTGGTCGCGCTGGTCGGGCCGTCGGGCTGCGGCAAGACGACGCTGCTGCGCACGGTCGTCGGCCTGACGCCGCTCGACCGCGGACGGGTGCTGCTGGGCGGCGAAGACGTCGCGCACCGGCGACCCGACGAGCGAGCGGTCGGGCTGATGTTTCAAGACGACGTGCTGTTTCCTCACTTCGACGTGATCGGCAACGTCGAGTTTGGCCTGCGAATGCGCAGCTGGAGCCGCGCCGAGCGGCGCGAGCGAGCGCTCGAAATGCTCGAGCTCGTCGGGCTTGCCGGGTTCGGCGCACGCGACGCCGCCACGCTGTCGGGCGGCGAGCGTCAGCGCGTGGGGTTGGCCCGATCGCTCGCGCCCAAGCCCGACGTGCTGCTGCTCGACGAACCGTTCGGCGCGCTCGACCGCCCGCTGCGCGAACGCCTCGTCGACGAGCTCGGCCCGCTACTGGCGGCCCAGGGCGTCAGCGCCATCGGCGTCACCCACGACCACGACGAGGCCTACGCGCTGGGCGACCGCGTCGCGGTGATGATCGACGGGCAGATCGGGGCAGTCGGCGAACCGGCCGAGATTTGGCGCAACCCCCGCACCGCTGCGGTCGCCAGATTCCTCGGGCACCGCAACACGTTCAGCGCGGCGCAGTGGCGCGAGCTGACCGACAAGCGCGTCGGCGCGAGCGTCGTCGTCCGCGCCGACCGCATTCGAGTTGACGGCGCGCCGGTCACCCGCGGCGCCGGTGCCGCCCTCACCCTCACCGGCGCGGTCGCCCGACGTCGTTTCGTCGATGGCAGCTGGGAGCTGCTAGTCGAAGTGTCGGCCGACGCGCCAGCCACTAAGCAACTCACCGACTCAACTCAAGCGCGCGCCCAGCTCCAAGTCCGCACTGGCGCAGATCACCCCGTAGGCAGCGCCATGCACCTCTCCATAGGTGCCGACGCGCTCATCACCCTCGACGACTAAGCGCCATCGTCCGCGCCACCGCCCGCGCCCCAACCGTCAGCCGGCGATGCGCCCGCCGCGCACTCGCGCTAGATGCCGATGTCTCGCTCGTTGTAGCCGACGATCGCTTCCCGCGCCGCGTCCGACCACCGGTAGTCGTCTTCGACGCCGACAAACGGCTCATACCGGTAGCGCTGGTGTTCGCCGAAGCGTTGCGCTCGCGCGTCAATCGCGTACGCCAACACCTTCGAGCGCTCGAAGATGTACTCGTCGGTGTACTCGGTGATCGCGTTGTGCACTCCGCCGCTGCGCACGCCGCTGACGCTGGCACGACGATGGAAGCCGAAGTTGACGGTCACCCGCACGTTCGGCGAGGTGTTGGCGAAGCTGCCGTGAATGGCCTGGCGGCTCGTGATGCACACGTCGCCCGGATCGCAAATGAGCGGCACCGCGTCAATGAGCCGGTCGCTGCCTGCGGCGGCCACCATCGCTGCGATGTCGGCCTTGCCGACGCGGTTCGAGCCTGGCACCACCCACAGCCCGTTCGCCGCGTCGCATCCGTAGAGCTGCGCCATGAAGTTGAAGCCGTGCGTGTGCGGCGTCAGGCGCGGGCTGTCCCAGTGCGTCCAGCCGTCTTGATGCCACGCCACCGAGCCGCCGAGCCCGGGATGCTTGATCCAGATGACTTCGTTGAACGGCGTGAAGTCTGGCCCGTTCAACGTCTCCGCAATCGCCAGCAGCTTCGGGTGCGCGTAGGTGCGCAGGCACGCGTCGGAATATTGGTTGCTGCCGCTGACGATCTGCACCACCCAGTCGGGTGCCTCGGGTGGCGGCACGGGTTCGTTCATCTTCGAGGGGTGACGGCCGTGCGCCGCGTCGGTGCCGCCGAGCGGATCAGACAGGGGGCGCACGAAGCGGAAGTCGTTGCCGTCGTTGTGAGCGCCCAGCGCAACTCGGCCGCGACGGTCGACGGCCGAGTGAGGCCCCACAGGCGCTCGGTCGACTATCTCGGCGACGTCGGCCTCGATGTCGGCCAGCTCGTCGGCTTCGAGCACTCCGGTGAAGACGTAAAACCCGTGCTGGGTGTAGCTGGCGACGATGTCTGGGTGCAACAACCCCTCGTCGGTCAGCACGATGGGGCCGCGGTTGGCCAACCCGAGCGCGCGTTCGGTGCCCTCGGCTCGGTATGTGACCATCGCCGCTTCGTTTGAGCCGTAGTCGACGATGGGCACTTCGGCTAACCCGAGGGCGCTAGCAGTAACCATTTCTCATTCTCCTTTCTTCACCGGTTGATCGTCGTCATCGGCTGATCGCGACGGGGGTTGACACCTCGGCGAAGAAGTCGTTCCCCTTGTCGTCCACCACGATGAACGCCGGAAAGTCTTCCACGTCAATCTGCCACACCGCTTCCATGCCCAGCTCGGGGTATTCGAGCACCTCGACTTTGCGTATCGAATCAAGCGCTAGCCGCGCCGCCGGGCCGCCAATCGACCCGAGGTAAAACCCGCCGTGCTTCGCGCAGGCCTCGACCACT
>CAYRJD010000016.1:0-15749 GCA_964424585.1 uncultured Acidimicrobiales bacterium
TCGACCAGCACATGGACTCGGCAGTCGCGCTCCTTCGCCTGTTCGGTCCTGTGCTGGTCGTCCTGGCGCTGGGCAGCAGCTTCTTCGTGCGTCACCTCGGCCAAGCGACGGCGGTAGCCGGAGCCAGGGCTGCAGCACGAACGGTTGCTGCTCAGCTGCCAGACGACTGGAACTGCCAGCCCGACACGCTGCCTGCCGATGCCGAGGCGACAGCCGCGGCCGCTGCCATCGAGCGCACCAGCGCGCTTTCGTCGCTCACCGTCACCGACGTGAGCGTCGACGTGGGCGCTTCGTGCGCGGTGGTGGTCGGCGTCGCCGTGTCAGCCGTCTCGCGCATCGGCGTGCTGGGCGCGCGGGCGGTCGCTTGCGCGCACCGGCGTGACGCGCTCAGCCAGCTAGTGGTGGTGTTGCGCGAGTGCTGAAGGGAGGGCGCACGTGGACGAACCACTCGCGTTGCTAATCATGTTGCCCGCGCTGCTGTTCGGCATCTGGGCGATCGACCTGGCCGGCGCGAACGCGCTCGGCACCACGACCGCCGAGCGCGCCGCGACAGACGCAGCGCAGGTCGCCGCCGCGGTCATCGCGGATCAGACGCCCCGAGCGGGCAGCGACGACGTGGTTGCACACGACGCCCGCGACGAACCCATCGCGCGTGCGCGCCTAGCCGCGCAAGCCGTCGTTCGCGCAGCCGCCATAGGTGTGTGCACCGATGGCGCACCGAGCGTCGAGGTGAATCACGACGAAGTTGCTCGCGAGGTCACGGTCGTGGTTGTTTGCGCGGTGCGGGTCAGCGGCCCGCTGAGCCGCACCGTCGTCGCCAGCGCGACCGCAGATGTCGGGCTTGACGCCTCGTGAGCACCGCCATCTTGGCGCTCGGGCTGGCGATCTGTCTCGCCACCTTCGCGGCGGCCACCCACGACGCGGTCACCGCCGTGGTGCTGCGCGACGGCGCCATCGACACCGCCCAGTCGGTAGGCGAACAGGTTGTCGATGCTTGCGCGACCGGCGACGGCTGCACGCCGCCAGCGAGCTGCGCAGCTCCGCACTGCTCGGTGTGTCGCGACCACAACACGCTGCTGGTGGTCATCGAGCGCACCTTCGCGCCGCTGCTGCTGGTTGGGTTGTCGCCCGTTCGCGCCTTCGACGTCGTCACGTTTTCCGACATCGACGCCAGCAGCTTCGCGGCGCTACCGCAATGCGGGTCGCCACGCCGCTAGCTTGCGCGTCTGACCGTGAAGCGAGCACCGCGAGGCTCGTACGGACAGAAAGGGACGCGGCTTGGCTGACCGCGAGCGACGAATGGTTCCGCCCTATGGCGGCGAGTTCGTTCCCCGCAGCACCGTGCTCGATGCCAGCGGGGTGCGACGAGCGCTCACCCGCATCGGCCACGAGATCGTCGAACGCAACGACGGCCTCGACAACGTCGCGGTCGTCGCGCTGCAGACGGGCGGTGTGCAGATCGGCATGCGGCTCGTTCGGTTCCTGTTTGAGATCGACGGCGTCGATGTGCCGTTCGGGACGCTCGACGTCGCCATGCACCGAGACGACGTGGGCTTGCGACCGGTCATGCCAGCGGCGCCCACCGAAATCGACTTCGACGTGAACGAAATGGTGGTCGTGCTGGTCGACGATGTGCTGTTCACCGGCCGCACCGTGCGAGCCGCGCTCGACGCGCTCAACGACTTTGGCCGTCCAGCCGCGGTGCAGCTCGCGGTGGTCGTCGACCGGGGACACCGTGAGCTGCCCATCAGGCCCGACTTCGTCGGCAAGAACCTGCCCACCAGCCGCCGCGAAGTCGTCGACGTCGCGCTCGACGGGGTGATGCTCGGAGAGATGCGCAAGTGAGCGTCAGCAGCGCACCGCACCTGCTCAGCATCGACGACCTGTCGGTCGACGACATCGTTTGTCTGCTGGAACTCGGCGACCGGTTCGCCGAAGTCGCCGAGCGCGCGGTGCCCAAGGTGCCCGCGCTGCGCGGCAAGACGGTCGCCCTCGCGTTCTTCGAAGACTCCACCCGCACGCGGCTCTCGTTCGACCTGGCGGCCAAGCGGCTCAGCGCGGACGTGCTGACGTTCACCGCTTCGGCTTCGTCGCTCAGCAAAGGCGAGTCGCTGCGCGACACCACCGAGACCATCCGCGCGATGGGCGTCGACGCGGTCGTCATCAGGCATCGCCACGCCGGCGCGCCCGCGCAGGTCGCGGCGTGGCTCGACGGCGTCAGCGTCGTCAACGCGGGCGACGGCGCGCACCAGCACCCCACCCAAGCGCTCGGCGACGCCTACACGCTCGCTAAGCATCGCCAAGCCAACGGGCTGGCGGCCGAACCCGCCAACCCGTGGCGGCTGGACGGCACCCACGTTGGCATCGTCGGCGACATCGCCCACAGCCGGGTCGCCCGCAGCGCGATGGCCGTTTACGCAGCGCTGGGCGCGCACGTCACGCTGGTGGCGCCGCCGACCTTGCTGCCCGTCGAGTTGAGCGCGTGGCCGCACGTGAGCGTGAGCCACCGGCTCGACGAAGTCATCGATTCGCTCGACGTCGTCAGCTTGCTGCGCATGCAGCGCGAGCGCGCCAGCAGCGACGTGTTCGGCTCGGTCCGCGAGTACGTCGACCGCTACGGGCTCACGCTTGAGCGAGCTTGCCGCCTCAAGCCAGACGCCGTCGTCATGCACCCAGGCCCCGTCAACCGCGGGGTGGAGATCGCCAGCGGCGTGATGGACGCTGCGCCGAACGTGCTCATCGGCCACCAAGTCACCCACGGCGTGGCGCTGCGGGCGGGCGTGCTGTACGCGCTGCTGGGCAGAGCCGACGCCGACGTCGAAGCAGAAGCCAGTCGGGACGACCGTCGCTAGTGGGCGCGCGCGACGAAACAGCGAGCCAGCTGCTGGTCGCCGGCGGCGACGTCGTCGACGCGACCGGCGAGCGGCGCGCCGACGTCCTGATTGAAGGCGGCGTGATACGCGCGGTGGGTGAGGGACTGGCGGCGAAGCTGGCCGAGCACGACAAGCCGCTCACCACCATCGACGCGAGCGGCTGCTTGGTGGCGCCGGGCTTGGTCGACCTGTTCGCGCGGCTAGGCGCACCCGGCAACGAGGGCGCGGAGACGATCAGCACCGCAGCCGACGCGGCGGCGCTCGGCGGGTACGTCCGCGTGGTTGCCCAGCCCGATACCGCCCCGCCGCTCGACAGCCTCGAAGCGCTCGCGCAGCTCAACCAGCTAGCGGCCGACGTCAGCGTCGACGTCGTCGCGTCGTCGACGCTCACCACCGGCCGCGCTGGCCGTCAGCTGGTCGCCATGGCCGAGCTAGCCGACGCCGGCGTGCGCTGGTTCACCGACGTCGGGCCGCTCGACGACGTGAGCTTGCTGATGGCCGCGCTCAGGTGGTCGGCAGTGCTCGACGTCACCGTCGCGGTTCAGCCGACCACCCCCAGCCTCTCCGCCGACACCGCGATGCACGAAGGACCAACCAGCGCGCGCCTCGGCGTCGCAGGCGAGCCAGCGGTGTCCGAAGAGATCGCCGTCGCCGCGGCGCTAGCCGTGCTGCGTTCGACCAACGGCCGCCTCCACCTCGACCGCATCAGCACCGCGGCGGCCACCGCTGCGATCCGCGAAGCCAAGCGTGAGGGGTTGTTCGTCAGCGCATCGGTCACAGCAGAGCATCTGCTGTTCACCTGCGATGCGTGCGGCCGGTTCGACCCGCTGCTGCGCAACGTGCCGCCGTATCGCTCAGAGCGCGACCGCGAGGCGCTCGTCGAAGCCGTCGTCGACGGCACCATCGACGCGGTCGTCAGCGGCCACACTCCGGCGTCAGCCGAGCGAGTCGACGTGCCGTTCGCCGAAGCCACGCCGGGCGTCATCGGCTTGCAGACCGCGGCGGCTGTAACGCTGGACGTGCCTGGGCTCGATGCGCAGACCGCGCTGGCGGCGCTGAGCTGGCGGCCGGCCGCGCTGTCGGGCGACGGCGCGCGCCACGAGCTGCAGCCCGACGCGCCCGCGGATCTCGTCGTCATCGACCCGCGCGCGACCTGGCAGCTCGACGTGCGCGACCTGGCATCTGGCTGCGCGAACACGCCGCACCTAGGGCGTAGCTTCACCTGGCGCGTCACCCACACCTTGCGGCGCGGCGAGAGCGTCGTCAGCCAAGGCGTGCTCACCGACCCAACAACCCGCTCGCGCCCAACTCCCGAGCAAACCGGCCCGCAGTAGCCGTCCCCCCCAAAAACCCGTCCGAAGTAGCCCAGTCATGCCTGTCGACCACCCCACCGCGCCGCAGCCCGGAGCGCTCGTGCTCGCCGATGGCAGCGTCTTTGAGGGCGAGATCGTCGGCGCCCGCCTGGGCGTCGCGAGCGGCGAGGTGGTGTTCAACACGGTGCTGACCGGCTACCAAGAGGTCATCACCGACCCGTCGTATGCCGGTCAGATCGTCGCGTTCACCTACCCCCACATCGGCAACTACGGCGTCGCCGCGCACGACAACGAAGCCCGTCGCCCCTACTGCCGGGGCGTCGTGATGGTCGAGTTGGCGCGGCGACGTTCGAACTGGCGCAGCGACGGCGACCTAGACGGCTACCTCGCCGCCGCGGGCGTCAGCGCCATCGCGGGCGTCGACACTCGGCGGCTCACTCGCCACATTCGCAGCCACGGCTCGATGCCTGGCGCGTTCGGCACTGCGGCTGAGAGCGAACTCGCCCGCGCAGCCGAAGCTGAGCCGGGCACCGTCGGCGTTGACTTAGTGAGCGAGGTGACGACCACGGCTCCCTACGTCGTCACTGGCGGGCCGTGGCGGGTCGTCGCCTACGACTTGGGGCTGAAGCGGTCGATCGTCACGCAGCTCTCGCAGATCGCCGAGGTGACCGTGGTGGGCGCGTCTACGTCTGCCGACGAAGCGCTCAGCCACGACCCGCACGGGGTGTTCCTCTCGAACGGCCCGGGCGACCCCGAGCTGGCGGGCCCCATCATCGACGAGCTGCGAATGCTGCTCGACGCGGTGCCGGTGTTCGGAATCTGCCTCGGTCACCAGGTGCTGGCGCTGACGCTCGGCGGATCGTCGTACAAGATGCCGTTCGGGCACCACGGCGGAAACGTGCCGGTGCGCAACCAGGCCACCGGCGGCATCGAGATCACCAGCCAGAACCACAACTACGCCATCGCCGCGGGCACCGTGGACGACGTCACCGAAACTCACGTGTGCGTCAACGACGAGACGCTGGAAGGGCTCGAGCACAACGACCTCGCCGCGTTCAGCGTTCAGTATCACCCCGAAGCGGCCCCCGGCCCGCACGACTCGCGCTACCTGTTCGAGCGCTTTGCCGACCTGATGGCCGCGCGGTGGGGGAGGGTCGGCTAGTGCCTCGCCGCGACGACATCGACTCGATTCTCATTATCGGTTCGGGCCCCATCGTCATCGGCCAGGCGTGCGAGTTCGACTACTCCGGCACCCAGGCATGCCGCGTGCTCGCCGAAGAGGGCTACCGCGTCATCTTGGCGAACTCCAACCCGGCGACGATCATGACCGACCCCGAGTTCGCCGACGCCACCTACGTCGAGCCGCTCACGCCGGAGGTGCTAGAGGCGATCATCGCGGCCGAGAAACCCGACGCGCTCCTGCCGACGCTCGGCGGGCAAACCGCGCTCAACCTCGCCACGCAGCTCTCCCAGCGCGGCGTGCTCGACGACCACGGCGTGGCCATGATCGGCGCGAGCGAAGAGGCCATCGCCACCGCCGAAGACCGCGACCGGTTCCGCCAGGCGATGACCGAGATCGGCTTGACGTGCGCGCCGTCAGCCATCGCGCACAACATGAGCGAAGCCGCCGCAGCCATCGACGAGATCGGGCTGCCGGTGATCATCCGTCCGGCGTACATCTTGGGCGGCAAGGGCACCGGCTTCGCTCGCACGCCGGATGAGTTCACCCACGTCGCCGCGAACGGGCTCGCCGCCAGCCCGATCAGCGAGATCCTGATCGAGAAGTCGATCTGGGGCTACAAGGAGTTCGAGCTTGAGGTGATGCGCGACCGCGCGGACAACTGCGTGGTGATCTGCGCGATCGAAAACGTCGACGCGATGGGCGTTCACACCGGCGACTCGATCACCGTCGCGCCAGCCCAGACGCTCAGCGACGTCGAATACCAGCAGATGCGCGACGCCGCGTTCGCGTGCATCAGGCGGGTCGGCGTCGAGACCGGCGGGTCGAACGTGCAGTTCGCGGTCAACCCGGAAACGGGCGAGCAGATCATCATCGAGATGAACCCTCGCGTCAGCCGCAGCTCGGCGCTGGCGTCGAAGGCGACCGGCTTTCCCATCGCCAAGATCGCGGCCCGCCTGGCGGTCGGCTACACGCTGGACGAGATTCCCAACGACATCACCGCCAAGACGCCAGCCAGCTTCGAGCCGACCATCGACTACGTGGTCACCAAGATTCCACGCTGGACGTTCGAGAAGCTGCCCGGCGTCGACGCGGTGCTCGGGCCGCAGATGCAGAGCGTCGGCGAGGCGATGGCGATTGGCCGGACGTTCACCGAGAGCTTGCAGAAGGCGATCCGTTCGCTCGAGGTCGGCCGAGCCGGGCTCGGCGCGGACGTGGGCGAGCAGATGGTGCGCGCCCGCGGCACGAACGAGCTGCTGGGCGCGCTAGAGGTGCCCTCGCCCGAGCGGGTGTTCGAGGTTGCCGAGCTGCTGCGGCGCGACGTCGCGATCGAGGTGCTCTCGTCGGTGTCGGGCATCGACGAGTGGTTCGTCGACCAGATGAGCCAGATCGTCGAGGAACGTCGCGCGTTGGAGGCGCTGTCGCCCGCAGACGACGCTGCAGTGCCCGAGATGGACATGCGAGCTTGGCGACGCGCCAAGCAGCTGGGTTTTTCAGACGCGCAGCTGGCGCACCTGTGGAAGGCGAGCGAATCACAAGTCCGCGCAGCTCGGACCGCGGCGGGTGTGACGCCGACGTACAAGACGGTCGACACGTGCGCGGCCGAGTTCGAAGCCACCACTCCGTACCACTACTCGACCTATGCCGACGAAGACGAGGTGGCGCGCGGCGAGAAGCCGAAGGTCGTCATTTTGGGTTCGGGCCCCAACCGCATCGGTCAAGGCATCGAGTTCGACTACAGCTGCGTGCACGCGTCGATGGCGCTGCGGGAAGCTGGCTATGAGACCGTGATGGTCAACAACAATCCCGAGACGGTCTCGACCGACTACGACATCTCCGACCGGCTCTACTTCGAGCCGCTCACCACCGAAGACGTCGCCAACATCATCGATGCCGAGCAGCCCGTCGGCGTGATCGTCAGCCTCGGCGGGCAGACGCCGCTCAAGTTGGCGGCCGACATCAGCGACGACCTGATACTCGGCACTCCGCCCGACGCGATCGATCTGGCCGAAGACCGCGAGCGGTGGAACGCGCTGTGCGAGTCGCTCGACATTCCGCAGCCAGCGGGCGGCACCGCCACCACCGCAGCCGAGGCCATCGCGATCTGCGACGAGATCGGCTACCCCACGTTGGTGCGGCCCAGCTACGTGCTGGGCGGACGAGCGATGACCATCGTTCACGATGAAGGCGAGCTGGTCGCGGCGATGGACGAGCTGATGGGCTTCGCGTCGTTGGGGCGCGAGGGCGTGCTGAGCGTCGATCGGCCAGTGCTGGTCGACCGCTACCTGGCGGATGCCATCGAGGTCGACGTCGACTCGCTGCGTGACAGCACCGGCGACTGGGTGTTGGGCGGCATCCTCGAGCACGTCGAGCAGGCGGGCGTGCACTCCGGCGACAGCGCGTGCGCCATTCCTCCTCCGACGCTGTCGGCGCAGGTGCAAGACACGATCGTCGCCTACACCCGGCGGCTCGCCGACGCGCTCGGCGTGGTTGGGTTGCTGAACGTGCAGTTCGCGGTGAAAGACGACGAGGTGTTCGTCATCGAGGCGAACCCGCGGGCGTCGCGCACGGTGCCGTTTGTGGCGAAGGCGACTGGAGTGCAGCTGGCGAAGGCGGCGGCCCGCTTGATGGTCGGCGACACGCTCGCGGAGTTGCGCGAAGCTGGCTCAAGCCAGCGAGCCGGGAGCGGGCGCGAAGCTGGCTCAAGCCAGCGAGCCGGGAGCGGGGCTGGTGTGTTGGCTGAGCCGGTGCGAAGCGGCCACGTCGCCGTGAAGGAAGCCGTGCTGCCGTTCGGACGGTTTCCGAGCGTCGACAACGTGTTGGGCCCGGAGATGCGTTCGACGGGCGAGGCGATGGGCATCGATGCGACGTTCGGCTTGGCGTTCGCGAAGAGCCAGCTCGGCGCGGGCGACGTGCTGCCCGATGGCGGCACGGTGTTTTTGAGCCTCGCTGATCGTGACAAGCCGGTTGGTGCCCGAGTCGCCGAGGCGTTCGCCGAGCTGGGCTTCTCAATCGCAGCCACCGCCGGCACCGCCGCGTATCTCACCGCCCGCGACGTGCCCGTGGCAACTCAGGTGGCAAAGCTCTCGACCGACGGCGAGTCGGGAGCGGGCGCCGACGCGGTCGAGCTGCTGAACTCCGGGGCGGTGCAGCTGGTCGTCAACACGCCTGCCGGGCGTGGGCCCCGCGCCGATGGTCGGCGCATCCGCGCAGCCGCGACCGCGAACCAAGTGCCAATCTTCACCACGGTCGCCGCAGCAGCCGCCGGCGCGAAAGCCATCGCCGAGTGGCGCGCCAACCCGCTCACCGTGCGGTCGCTGCAGAGCTACCTGGGCATCGGCTGAGCGCCACCGCAGCCATGAGCCTGTTTCGCCGTCGCAGCGCGTCGTCAAGTAGCCGCGCGGCGGCGCACGACGTCGATCTGTCGGTGTCGGTCGGTGAGGTAACGCTCGCCTCGCCGGTCGTGCTGGCGGCCGGGTCGAGCGGCTTTGGCCCAGTGCTGCGTCGTTACATCGACTACGCCCAGGTCGGAGCCGTCGTGGGTAAGTCGTTGTCGCCGTTCGAGTGGGAAGGCAACCGGGCGCCCCGGCTGGCTCCGTCGCCGGGCGGCATGTTGAACTCGGTGGGGCTTCAAAACCCCGGCGCCACCGCCTGGCGAACCGACTACCTGCCCAAGCTGCGGTCCGCTGGTGCGACGGTCGTGGCGAGCGTGTGGGGCCGCTCGGTCGGTGAGTTCGCGAAGGCAGCAGCCCAGCTAGCGGGCAGCGACATCACCGCACTCGAGGTAAACGCCAGCTGTCCAAACCTAGACGACCGCGGCGCCATCTTCGCGCACAGCGCCGCCGCGACAGCAGAGGTCACAAGCGCCGTCGTCGCGCAAGCCGAGGTGCCGGTGTGGGTGAAGCTCAGCCCCAACGTCGCCGATTTGGTCGCCATCGCGCGTGCTGCTATCGACGCCGGAGCCTGCGCGCTGACGCTCGTCAACACCGTGCTGGCAATGGGCGTCGACGCAGCTTCGGGACAGCCGTCGCTGGGCGGCGTGCGAGCGGGGTTGTCGGGGCCCGCCATCGCGCCGGTCGCGCTGCGGGCCGTATACGACGTGCGTCAGGCGCTCACCGGTGTGCCGATAGTTGGCACCGGCGGCGTCAGCGACGCACCCAGCGCGGCAGCGATGATGGCGACAGGCGCGAACGCCGTCGGCATGGCGACAGCGGTGTACCTCGACCCTCGTGCGCCCGCCAAGGTGACGAACAGCCTCGCTCGCTGGTGTGGCGACCACGGCATCGCGTCAGCCAGCCAGCTCACCGA
This sequence comes from uncultured Acidimicrobiales bacterium, assembly GCA_964424585.1. Classification (GTDB taxonomy): domain Bacteria; phylum Actinomycetota; class Acidimicrobiia; order Acidimicrobiales; family Poriferisodalaceae; genus CAYRJD01. Next base: position 9,675 of record CAYRJD010000016.1, read on the forward strand.
CCGCGCGCACCGCGTCCAACCGTGACGCTCGCGCTCGCGCTCGACGTCGGCGACGCGCGAGCGGCGCGCAAGCTGGCGAACGACCTTCGGCAGCACTTCGACCCGCCGCTCGATCTCGTCAAGGTCGGGCTAGAGCTGTTCACCGCCGAAGGCCCGCCGGTGGTGGAAGCGTTGCTGGCCGACGGCTTCGGAGTGTTCCTAGATCTCAAGCTGCACGACATTCCCAACACCGTCTACGGCGCGGCTCGATCGGCAGGCGCGCTCGGCGTGAGCATGCTCACCGCGCACGCGGCGGGTGGCGTCGACATGCTGCGTGCGGCCAACGACGGGCTCGCGCAAGGCTGCGGCGGCGCGGTCGAGCCGGTGCTGGTGGCGGTGACGGTGCTGACGAGCGACCCACCCGGCGACAGCGAGCTGCTCGTTCAGCGTCTGGGCGCGGCTACTGCCGCGGCCTGTCGCGGCATCGTCTGCGGCGCAGCCGACCTTCACACCGTGAAGAGCGTCGCCGTCGTGTCGGGGTCGCCCGACGTGCTGGCCGTGGTGCCGGGCATACGTCTCCCAGACGCGGCAGCCCACGATCAACGCAACGTGGCGACTCCCGCCGCGGCCATCGCTAGGGGCGCGGACGTGCTGGTGATCGGCCGAGCCGTGACCGCCGCCGCCGACCCACCAGCCGCGGCAGCCGCCATATCTGCTGAGGCTCGCGCGGCGCGCCAGGCACGTTCGTCGGCCCAACAGCCGCACTTACCCTGAGTTGCGTGGCTGGTGAGACGCAAGCTGTCGACGACCGCGAAGCGGTGCTGCGCGCCGCAGCCGCGGCTCGCGCCGCGCGCCGGCGATTGCTCGACGAGTTGACGGCCGGTGGCTTGAGCCTCGACGACGTGCTGGAACGGGTCGCCGCCGACCCGCTCGCGGCCAAGACCAAAGCGCTCAAGGTCGTCGAAGCGCCCGGAGCAGCGCGCAAGGTCGACATCCGCCGCGCTCTGGCGGCGGTCGGCATCGAGGAAGCCACGCCGATAGGCGAGCTGGGTGCCCGCCTCACCGCCGAGCAGCGAGAGGCGCTCGAGCCGCTGTTCCCCGGTGCTGCGCCGTCGTCGCTCTAGCGTTCGATCACGTGGGTGCCGCCGACGCAGAACCGCCCGACGGGGCACTAACCCGGCAGTTTCGCACCATCGTCGTGTGCGGCCCCGGCGGCGCGGGCAAAGGCACCATCGTGCAGGCGCTGCTCGCCGCAGACGACCAGCTCGCGCTCAGCCGTTCGTGGACGACCCGGCCGCGACGCGCCGATGAAGGCCAGCACGACTACGTGTTCGTGTCGCTCGAACAGTTCAAGGCGCACGCAGACGGCGGCGGTTTCTTGGAGTGGACTGAGTTTCTAGGCAACCGCTACGGCACGCCGATGCCCGACGTGCCCACAGGTCGTGACTTGCTGCTGGAGATCGACGTTCAGGGTGCCGCGTCGGTGCGCGAGCGTGACGCGTCGGCGGTGATCGTGATGGTTCTGCCGCCGAGCCGCGACGAGCAAGAACGCCGCATGCGTCAGCGCGGCGACCCTGAGCCGATCATCGCGCAGCGGCTCGCCAAGGCTGATGCCGAGTTGGCGACCGGCTACGGACTCGCGGATCTCATCGTCGTCAACCGTGACATCGAAGGCGCGACAGACGAGATCGGGCGCTTCCTGCGGGCGGGGCGAAGCGACCCGTAGCGATGCCGGTGGCGTAGGCCGGTGGCGTAGGACGGTCGCTTAGCCAATAGGATTGAGGGTTGGCATCGAACGGCAAAGAGGCCTCATGGACACCAAAGATTCAATGATCGACCCCGGCTATGAGACGCTGCTCGAAAAGGTCGACTCACGCTTCACGCTGGTCGGGCTGGCGGCTAGGCGCGCGCGCAGCATCAACGGCTACTACATCAGGCTGCGGCGTGAGATGGGCGGCGCAGCGACGCTCGAGCAGACACGCGAGTTCAGCAGCTCACTAGAGCAAGAAGACGACGGCTACACCGAAGAAGTTCCGCCGCAGGTGAGTTCGCACTCGGCGAAGCCGCTGTCGATCGCGTTCGAAGAAATCGCCGCCGACATGATCAGCTGGGAGCGTTACGACCCGGAAGAGCGCGCCCGCGAGCACGAGCAAACTCGCGGCGCGACCGAGGCTGCGGCCGACGAGCACGGTGACGACGTCGACGCCGACGAGAGCGACGGCGGCGGGCGAGCGCACCTCACGGTCACCGAGGGCGGGCGCGCAGCCGCCGACGCCTAGCCGTCGAGCATGTCTGGGTCGGGCCCCCTGGCCGGTCGCCGGGTGGTGCTCGGCGTCACCGGCGGCGTCGCCGCCTACAAGGCGGTGCTGCTGTGTCGGCTGCTGACCGAGGCGGGCGCGACGGTCTCGCCGGTGATGACCGCCAACGCGCAGCGGTTCGTCGGGCGAGCGACGTTCGACGCGCTGGCATCTGAGCCGACCAAGACGAGCCTGTTCGACGACGCCGACCCCAGCCCGCACACCACGCTCGGCCAGCGCGCGGACGTCGTGGTGGTCGCGCCGGCGACGGCTCGGCTGATCGGCGCCTACGCGGCGGGCATATCCGACGGCTTGCTGACCGCGACGTTGCTGGCGACCCGAGCGCCGGTGATCGTGTGTCCGGCGATGCACACCGAGATGTGGGAGCACCCAGCGACCCAGGCGAACCTGCTGACGCTCACCGGGCGTGGCGTTCACGTCGTGCCGCCGGGCAGCGGCGCGCTGGCGGCAGGCGACAGCGGCACCGGGCGGCTCGCCGAGCCAGAGCAAATCGTCTCGGCCATCGTCGGCGTGCTCGGTGCCGCGAGCGGCGACGGCGACCTGCGTGGGCGCTGCGTGGTCGTGACCGCCGGCGGCACGCGCGAGCCGCTCGACCCGGTCCGGTTCATCGGCAATCGGTCGTCTGGCCGTCAGGGTCACGCGCTCGCGCAGGCGGCGGTGAGTCGCGGAGCGAGCGTGTGCCTCATCACCACGTCACGCGAACCCGTCGCTGATGGGGTGGAGGCGGTGGCCGTGACTTCGGCGGCAGAGATGAACGACGCGGTCGAGCGAGTGTCTCCCGCGGCAGACGTCGTGCTGATGGCGGCCGCCGTCGCCGACTTTGCGCCCGTTGCGGCCGCCAGCCAGAAGCTGAAAAAGACAGACGGCGTGCCCGTCATCGAACTCGAGCCGACGGTCGACATCTTGGCTGGGCTCGGTGAACGCAAGCCGGCTGGCCAGGTGCTGGTCGGCTTCGCCGCGGAGACCCAAGACGTGCTCGCCAACGGGGCGGCCAAGCTGGCCGCCAAGCGGGCTGACCTGCTGGTGGTCAACGACGTGTCCGCGCCGGGCGTTGGCTTCGAGCACGCCACCAACGCCGTCACCATTTTGCGCGCGGACGGCAGCCAGCGAGCGGTGCCGCTCTGCTCGAAGCTCGAGGTCGCCCACGCGGTGCTCGATGAGGTGGCAACGCTGCTGGGCGGATAGGCGTGACGGGTAGGCGTGTCTGCCCTCGTCGTAGCCTCACCGCCATGTCAAGCCAGCCAAGTCACCTGTTCACCTCTGAGTCGGTAACCGAAGGGCATCCCGACAAGCTCGCTGACCAGATCTCCGATGCGGTGCTCGACGCGCTGCTGCGCGTCGACCCCAGCGCGCGCGGCGCCATCGAAACCTTGGTGACCAAAGGCATGGTGGTGGTCACCGGCGAAATCGGCTTGACCGAGGGGTACGTCGAGATCGCGGACGTCGCCCGCGAGGCCATCATCAACGCTGGCTACGACCACGGGTCGCTCGAGTTCGACGGACGCAGCTGCGGCGTGATCGTGGCGATCAACCCGCAGTCGTCGGAAATTCAGCGCAGCGTCTTCGGCCGAGACGACCCCGCGCAGCAGGGTGCTGGCGACCAGGGGATGATGTTCGGCTACGCCTGCGACGAGACCGACGTGCTGATGCCGATGCCGATCCACGTCGCCCACCGACTGGCAGAGCAGCTAGCCGAGGCGCGCCACGCCAGCACCATTCCGTATCTGCGGCCCGACGGCAAGACGCAGGTCACGTTCGCTTACGAGGATGGTCGGCCCGTCAGGCTGGACACGATCTTGATTTCAGCCCAGCACGACGACATCGCGGAGGTGAGGGACATGCTCGAGCCCGACCTGCGCGAGCACGTCGTGCCTGCCGCGGTGCCCGAGCACTTCGCCGACCACGATTTTGAGTTCATCGTCAACCCTTCCGGCAGCTTCCAAAAGGGCGGCCCCGTCGCAGACGCGGGGCTCACCGGGCGCAAGATCATCGTCGACACCTACGGCGGCTACTCCCGTCACGGCGGAGGAGCGTTCAGCGGCAAAGACCCGTCGAAAGTTGACCGCAGCGGCGCTTACGGCGCGCGGTGGGTCGCGAAGAACGTCGTCGCCAGCGGCGCCGCTAGCCGATGCGAGCTGCAGGTCGCCTACGCCATCGGCCAAGCCGAGCCGGTTTCGGTGATGGTGGAGACCTTTGGCACCCACCACGTCGACCCGGCCGCCATCAGCAAGGCGGTGCGAGAAGTCTTCGATCTGCGGCCCGGCATGGTCATCGACGAGCTAGGTCTGCTGGCACCCATCTACCTGCGCACCGCCACCTACGGCCACTTCGGGCGTGAGCCCGACGACAATCTGTTCCCGTGGGAGCGCACCGACCGTGTTGATCAGCTGAAGAGCGCGCTCGGCCTGTAGCGGCTCCGCGCGGTGTCCCATTCGACCAGCGACGTGTCGACCGAGATCGGCGTGCTGGTCGACGTCATCGGCATCGGGCATCCGCTGACTTATCGCGTGCATCCGGACGCGATAGAGGCGCTGGGTGGCCGCACCGGAGTGCCTGCGGGCCAGCTCGCCGCGCTGCCGCTGGGCACGCTGGTGGAGGTGCCGCTGGGCAGCCGCACCGAGCGGGGCTGGGTGGTCGAGCCAGAGCCCGAGGCGCCGCCCGAAGGCGAGCTGTCGCTGGGCGGTGCGCGAGAGCTGCTCAACATCAAGCGGGTGCTGGGGCCGGGGCCGCCAGCGGAGGTGGTGAGCTTGGCGCGTTGGGCGGCGACGCGCTGGCTGGGCGCGCCGCAGCACTTTCTGCGAACCGCCAGCCCGCAACGTCCGTTGAGCTTGCCGCTCATCTGTGCTGCTGCGCAGGCAGGCTCGGGACGATCGACTGGTGAACTAGCAGCAGGTGAACTGGCAGCTGGCGAGCTGGCAGCTGGCGAGTTGGTATCTGGCGCGGAGCTGGGCGCCCGCCTCGTTGCGCTCGGGGCTGACGACGTCGAGCTGGCGAGGTTGGCGGCGCAGGTCTCGGCGAACGAGTCGGTGGTGGGGTTGCGGATGGGCCCGTGCGCCGACCCTTGGGCTGTCGTCGCGGCGGCGCTCACGATGGGTCGCACGCTGGTGGTCGCACCCACGCTGGCGCTGGCTCGTCGCCTCGCGGCGCGCGCTCGCGCCGCCCGCGTGCGAGTAGCGGTCGGCGACGCCGACTGGCACTCGGCGCGCACCGCCGATCTCGTCGTGGGTGCTCGGTCGGCCGCTTGGGCCCCAATGGCGTCTGTGCAAGCTGTGGTGGTGCTGGACGAGCACAGCTCGCTCCACCAGGGCCAGCAGACGCCTTCGTGGAACGCCCGCGAGGTCGCCGTCGAACGTGCCCGTCGCGCCGGCGCGCGCTGCTTGCTGGTGTCGCCCGCGCACTCGCCGGTCGCGTTGAGCGTGGCAGGCGCGGTGGAAGGGCCGCCTCCGGTGGCAGAGGCGGGTGGGTGGGCTCGGGTGGAGGTCATCGACCGGCGCAACGAAGATCCGACGGCTAACGGCTGGTGCTCGCCTCGCCTCGGACGACTGCTGGGCGACCCTGCGCTTGCGCGCCTGGTCACGCTGGTCGTGCTGAACCGCACGGGTCGCTACCGGCTCGCGATCTGCGCGGAGTGCGGCGAGGTGGCCCGCTCTAGTGCGACGGGGCGCGCGCTGGCGGTGACCGAAGGCGAGTTCGTCGACCCAGCCACGAACGAGCGTCAGCCGATGGTGTGCTTGAGCTGCGGTGCGCTGCGGTTTCGACGCGCCCGCATCGGCACGAA
>CAYRJD010000017.1:0-51394 GCA_964424585.1 uncultured Acidimicrobiales bacterium
CTGGCATGGACGAACGAGAGCGCCGCACAGCGGCGACGGTTGAGCTGCTGCAGCAGCTGATTCGCAACGCGTGCGTCAACGACGGCACGCCGGCTTCCGGCGAGGAGGTGCGCAACAGCGACTTGCTGCGCACCTACATCGAAGGCCCCGGCGTCGATATCGCCGACTTTGAGAGCCTGCCCGGGCGCAAGTCTGTCGTGGCTCGCATCAGCGGCACCAACCCGAGCGCGCCCAAGCTGTGCCTGATGGGCCACACCGACGTGGTGCCCGTCAGCGTCGACGGCTGGAGCCGTGACCCGTTCGGCGGCGAGCTTGAGGGCGACCTGACCGACGGCGTGGTGTGGGGCCGGGGAGCGGTCGACATGCTCAACCTCACCAGCTCGATGGCGGTGGCGTTCCGGCACATCGCCGAGCGCATAGCCGGCGGCGGCCAGCCGCCCGAGGGCGACCTCATCTACTTCGGCGTCGCGGACGAAGAAAACGGCGGCACCTACGGCGCGAAGTGGATGGTCGAGCACCACTGGGACGTGCTCGCCTGCGACTACGTGCTCACCGAGTTCGGCGGCCTGCCCACTCACACCGCACAGGGTCTGCGGCTCACGATGGCGACCGGAGAGAAAGGCCTGGGCTGGCGCAAGGTGACCGTGCGAGGCACGCCCGGGCACGGCTCGATGCCGTTCGGCGCCGACAACGCGCTCATCAAGGCCGCCGAGGTGGTGCGCAGGCTGTCGCAGTATCGACCAGCCGCGTCGCTGACCGAGCTGTGGGCGCAGCAAGTCGCGACGCTCGACGTAACAGACGACGTGCGAGCCGCGCTGTTACACCCAGAGCGGGTGTGGGATGCCGTCGCAACGCTCGATGAGCCCGGCCTCGCGCGACACCTCCACGCGTGCAGCCACACCACCATCTCGCCCAACGTGGTCTCCGGCGGCACGAAGACCAACACCATTCCGGACGCCGTCGAGATTGAGGTCGACATTCGTGTCGCACCAGGCGAGCGCACCGCCACCGACGACTTGTTGCGCGACGCGCTGGGTGAGCTGTTCGAGGAGGTCGAAATCGAGCCGCTGTTCAACGACGAGCCGTCGTTCTCACCCACCGACACGCCAATGTGGGAGCTGCTGGGCGACCTCATGGGCCGCACGCACCCGGGTGCGGAGCTGCTGCCCACGCTCATCGTCGGCGCGACCGACGCCCGCTTTTTCCGCCACAAGGGAGCGGTCGCATATGGCGCAGGGCTGTTCAGCGACCGCGTCAACGCGGACGACTTCATGGCTCGCTTCCACGGCAACGACGAACGAGTCGATGTGGCCAGCCTGGATCTGACGACACAGCTCTGGATCGACGTGGTCGACGGCTTCTGGAGCGTCGCCTCCCGCTAGCTCACCAAGGAGTCCGATAGCGTCCGCAGACAGCATCGGTGAGGGTCCGCAGACAGCATTAGCCTGATTTATAGGGCGTTTGCCGCATAGTAGCACTTTGGCAGAATGTGGTCGTCATAGTGCTGGCGGGTTCTGCCGAGCCCCCACCGCGATCGTGGGGAGCATCGCGACAGTTCCCACTGAGCGGACGAAGGAGTTGCGCACGTCCAAGCACGAACAGGTTGGCCGACGCGTACACCAGTCGGGGCGCGACGCCTTTTCCAATTGGGGAGATCGACTTCTTGCTGCGAACGCGGCGCGAACCAGAGCACCGCGTGGTGGCGATCGAGGTGAAGGCGTCTGAGCACTACGAGCGAAAGGTGCTCAACCCCCTTACGCAGCTGCGCAAGGCGTTCGACGGCCGGGCGGCGAAGTGCGACGGGCTGCTGCTGAAACCTGACAAGCGCCCGACGCTGCTGTAGTGTTTCACCTAAGCCGACAATCACAAAAGGGGGAGGCTTAGTGCGCCGATTTCCGGACCGCCGCAAGATCGCTATGAGGGGCACGGCGTGCGTCGCGCTGGCGTTAGCCATGCTCACCGCGGGCTGCGGTCTCGCGTCTGACGACGACGATGCCGAAGCGACCACCACGACCGAGGCGACCGAGACCACCACGCCCGCCGTCGTCACCGTCGCACCGACGCCGACCACAGCGGCCGACGACGTCGAGGTGGCGCTCACCGTCGACTCCAAGCTCTCCACCCAAGGCCTCGGCCCCGTCCACATCGGACACCAGCTCGAAGACGCGATCACCGCGTCGGGAGTCGGCTTCACGGTGGGTGACGACCGTGAGGGCTGCGCCGTCTACGTCGCCGACGACGAAGCGCTCACCGGCGTCACCTTCACGATGCTCGACGACGAAGTGCACCGCATCGACATCGCCGCTGGCACCATCACCACGATTTCCGGCTACGGCATCGGCAGCGCCGAGGCCGACATTCGCGCCGCGTTCGGCGACCGCATCGAAGACGGCCCAGCACAAGGCACGATCCAGTACGTGCCGGTCGATGCAGGCGACCTAGACAAGCGCGTCGTCTGGGAAGTCGATGCCGACGGCGAAGTGACCCGCATGTGGACGGGCCGCCTGCCGCTCGTCAACGACCTCGTGCCGTGCTTCTCGCGCTGGGCGAACTAAGCCAGACACCTCCGACAACCCCGACACGCACCAGACAAGGAGCGCACAGCCAATGGCTCACGACCTCGTAATCCGCAACGGCACCGTCGTCGACGGCACCGGCGCCGACCCCTTCACCGCAGACGTCGCCATCGACGGCGAACGCATCACCGCCGTCGGCACCGTCGACGCGCCGGGCCAAAGCGAAATCGATGCCACCGACAAGGTGGTCACGCCCGGCTTCGTCGACATCCACACGCACCTCGACGCGCAGCTCGCCTGGGACCCGATCGGCTCAAGCTCGTGCTGGCACGGCGTCACGTCGGTCGTGATGGGCAACTGCGGCGTCACCTTCGCACCCGTGAAAGAGGCCGACGTCAACTACCTCGCGCAAATCATGGAGTCGGTCGAAGACATCCCCAGCCAGTCGATACTCGAAGGGCTGCCGTTCAGCTGGCGCACCTACGGCGACTACCTGAGCTACCTCGACTCGATCCCCAAGGGCATCAACGTCGGCGGAATGGTCGGCCACGTCGCCGTCCGCTGGCACACGATGGGCCCCGACAGCCTCGACGAAACGCCCGCTGGCCCCGAGCAGGTCGCCGCGATGTGCGAACTCGTCGACGAAGCGATGGGCTCGGGCGCGCTCGGCTTCTCGACCTCACGCACGCTGCTGCACCGCACGCCTGACGGCCGCCCGATCCCCGGCACCTTCGCGGGTGACGACGAGCTGTTCGCCATCGGCGACGTGCTGGGCCGCCACGGGCGCGGCGTCTTCGAGTCGGCCCCACGATTTGAGCGCGCGGGCGCAGACTTCGCAGGCGGCAAGCACGAGATCGAAGTGCTAGGCGAGATCACCCGCCGCAGCGCGCGGCCCGCCACGTTCGGGCTCGTCTACTCCGCACGCCTGCCGCACATGAGCGACACCGTGCTGGGCTACGTGGAAGAGCAAAACGACGCCGGCGCGCAGCTGCGCCCGCAAACCACGTGCCGCGCCATCGGCGTGGTGCTCGGCATTCAGCACCGCACGCCGTGGGACCGCTCGGGCGACACGTGGCGTGCTATGCGCCACATGAGTCTTGACGAACGGCTGGCGCACATCCGCGACCCACGCAACCGAGCCAGGCTGATCGAGCAAGCCAACGGCACCGACAGCCACAGCCACGGCATGATCGAGTCGCTGGTCGACCTGGGGCGCATGTACCTGCTCGACGCGAAAAACCCCAACTACCGCATCGGAGCCGACGACCTGCTCACCGCGCAGGCCGAAGCAGCAGGCGTTACACCGGTCGAGCTGTTCTTGGACGCCACCGACCACTCAGACGGCGCGGTGATGCTCAACCTGCCGCTGCTCAACGGCGACTTCGACGCCATCGAACGAATGCTCAGCCATCCGAGCATCGTGATGGGCCTCGCGGACGCTGGCGCGCACGTCGGACAAATTATGGACTCGAGCCAGCCGACCTTCTTCTTGAGCCACTGGGTGCGCGACACCGGCTACTTCAGCCTCGCCGAGGGCGTGCGCCGCATCACGTCAGACACCGCAGACCTGTTCGGCCTCGCGGATCGCGGGCGGCTCGAAGCAGGCCGGTTCGCCGACGTCAACGTGATCGACGTCGACGCTCTGGCGCTGCGCGGGCCCGAATACACCCACGACTTCCCGGGCGGCGCGGGCCGCTACATCCAGCGCGGCGCAGGTTTTGATGCCACCATCGTCAACGGGCAGGTCTTCATGCGCGAAGGTGAGCACACCGGCGCGCTCGCCGGCAGCACCCTGCGTTCGACCGACTAGAACACACCCAACCCAACCACAGGAGACATCGATGGCACAAGCAGTCATCTACGAAACCCGAGATCGCGTCGCGGTCATCACGCTCAACCGCCCCGAGCGGCTGAACGCGTGGACAGCGCAACTCGGCACCGACTACTTCAACGCGCTCGACGTAGCCGCAGCCGACCCAGACGTCGCAACCATCGTCGTCACCGGCGCGGGGCGCGGCTTTTGCGCGGGCGCCGACATGGACAACTTGGCTGGCTTGAGTTCGGGCGACCGAGCCACCGAAGACCCAGGCGACCCCACCAGCAACCAGTTCCGAGCCGAACGCCACGACTACGCGCTGAGCATTCCGAAGCCGGTGATCGCCGCGATCAACGGAGCGTGCGCCGGGCTCGGGTTCGTCCACGCGATGATGTGCGACGTGCGGTTCGCAGCAGAAGGCGCGAAGTTCACCTCCGCGTTCTCACAGCGAGGCCTCGTCGCCGAGCACGGCGTCAGCTGGATGCTGCCCCGCGTCGTCGGCGCGTCGAACGCGCTGGACGTGCTGATGTCTGGCCGAGTGTTCCTGGCGGAAGAAGCCAAAGAGATGGGCATCGTGTCGAAGGTGTTTCCCCGCGAGCAACTGCTCGACGAAACGATCGCCTACGCCGACTACCTCGCAACCAACGCTGCTCCGTGGTCGATGGCCACCATCAAGTCGCAGGTCTGGGCGCAGCTCGACGAAAACCGCGACTCCTCGCTCACCGAGACGAACCGGCTGATGGCGGCGTCGCTCAAGCGACCCGACTTCAAGGAAGGCGTCGCCAGCTTCGTCGAGAAGCGCCCGCCGAACTTCGAGCCGGTCGTCGCCCAACAAGACTGAGCCCAGCACGACTGAGCACGACAGTCGGTCACCGTCGGCCACGTCCGTCGGGCCAGCCCCGCGCCATGAGGAGCCGTTGTGAGTGACCCGCTAGTTGCGCTCGCCATTCTCGCCTGGTTGGCGTACCTCGCCAGCCGCCTGCTGGCGCGCCATCACCTCCCCGAGCTGGTCGGCTTCCTGCTGGTCGGCGTGGTGCTCGGGCCGTCCGCGCTCGGCCTGCTGGAAGAGCCGACGCTCGAAGCGATGCGGCCCGTGACCGAGATGGCGCTCGCGGTGCTGATGTTCATCATCGGCGAACGTGTCTCGGTGCGCGCGCTGCGGGCCGCACGCTGGACGGTCACGGCCGGCGTCACTCAATACGTGGCTAGCGCCCTCGCGGTGTACTGGGCTGCGACGCTCGCAGGCGCCAACCGCTCGGTCGCGCTCGTGCTCGCCGCGCTCGCGGGCGCGGGCGCGCCGATGACGATCGCGCACATCGTCGCCTCAACCCGCGCGTCGGGCACCTACCCGTCGGGAGTCGTCAGCACCCACGCCGTCTCAGACGCGCTCGCGACCGTCACCTTCGCGGCGGTGCTGCCGGTCGCCGCGCTGCTCGCAGACCAAACCACCAGCGCCGGCGCGGTCGTGTGGGACTTCGTTCGCTTAGGCCTCGGCGGCGCTGCGCTCGGGCTCGCGCTCGGCTGGATGGTGTCGCGGCTGGGCTTCCAAATCGAAACCTCCGGCGAGCTGCTGCTGTTCGTGCTGGTGCACCTGCTGCTGGGGTGGGTGCTAGCCGACTGGCTCGACATCTCGCTGCCGCTCGCCGCGCTGCTGGCAGGCGCCACCGCCGCGACCGCGGCGCCGGAAGGCTTCACCGCGCGCCTGTTCCGCACCATTCGCACCATCGAGCAGCCTCTCTACCTCTTGTTCTTCGCGCTCGCCGGCGCGGCCATTCACCTAGACGACGTGCCCAAGGTGGGCGCCATCGGCATCGCCTACATTTTGATGCGCGTCGCCGCGAAGCTCATCGGCGGCATGGGCGGCCTGCTAGGCGGCCTCGGCTGGCGTCTCTCGTTGCGCCTCGGCGTCAACCTCACGCCCCAAGCCGGCGTCGCGGTCGGGCTGGCGGTGCTCGCGTCTGAGCGGCTAGGCGACGACGGCGCGACCGCGGCGACCGTCGTGCTGGGCTCGGTGGTGCTCTTCGAGCTGGTCGGCCCGTTCTTGGTGGCCCGCGACTTCGCCGCGTGGCGCACCAGCGACGACGGCGACGAGGCGAAGCTGCCCGACTCCTTCGGCGTGCCATCGAAGGTGCTGCTGGCGGCGCCCGTGCCGGTTGACGTGCCCGACTGGTTGCTGGGCGACTTGAGCCGGTGGCGCGCGAAACTCGTCGTGTTGTTGCCACACGAAGACGACGACGAAGCCATCGTGAACCTGCGAAAACGCTGCGTCGGCCACGACGTCGAGTTCGAGCATTCGCCGCTGCGCAACGAGAGCTTTGTCGGCGCGACGGTGCGCGCCCGAGCGCAAGCCGAAGCGGAGATGGTGGTGCTGTTCTCGCCTCGACCAAGAGCTACCGCCTCGCGGCTGGTGCTGCTGCCGGCCGAGCGCATCGCGAGGCAGATGCGAGTGCCGGTCAGCATCTTTCCGCTCGACGAGAAGCCGTCAACCGAGGCCGCCTCACCGCGTCGTCGATTGCTGCCGTGGCAGACCTGAGCCCACGAGATCAGATGAGCGATGCAGACACGCCCGCGTGCGGTGAAGCGTTGCTCGAGTTCGCCGTCGACGTGGCCCGCAAAGCGGGGGCCCTGACGCTCGAGCACTTCAACAGCACCGCCCTCACCTTCGACACCAAGGACGACGGCACCGAAGTCACCGACGCCGACCGAGGAGCCGAGCAGCTCGTGCGCGATCTGATCGCGCAGCGGTTCGCCGACGACGCGGTCTTCGGCGAAGAGTTCGGCGAACAGCGGGGCGCGCACAGTGCCGGCGCGACCCGAGCGCGGCGCACCTGGATCGTCGACCCGATCGACGGCACCCGCGGCTTCGTGCGAGGCGTGCCGCTCTACGCGACGCTGCTGGCGCTAGTTGAAGACGACCAAGCGCTGCTCGGCGTCATCCACCTGCCCGCACTCGACTTGACGCTCGCGGCAGGACGCGGCGCCGGCTGCTGGCTGGGACAGCACAAGGCAAGGGTCAGCGAGCACGGCGCGCTCGACCGCGCGCTCATCAACACCAGCGACTTCAACACGTTCACCGCCGATCAGTTCGAGACGCTGCGAAGCCGCGGCGCGATGCTGCGCACCTGGGGCGACGCCTACGGCTACTTCCTGGTGGCAACCGGCAACGCCGAAGCCATGATTGACCCGGTGTGTGAGACGTGGGACTTAGCCCCGATGGGCGTGATCCTCACTGAGGCGGGCGGCACGTTCAGCGACTTCGCCGGCACACCGTCGTTTCGGTCGCGCTGCGGCGTCGCCACCAACGGCCGCCTCCACGCCGAGCTGCTCAGGTGTCTCAACGGCGACAGCCTCAACGACCGCCTCAACGACCGCCGCGCCAACGAGCGCGCCGGGTCAGCACGATGAGTTCGGCAACGCCGTCAGCCGGCATGCCTGCGCCGCCGCGAGGCGCAGCGCGCGACCGCATGCCAGCGTGGGTGCCGCGCGCGCTGCTCATGGGCGTCGGGTTCGCGCTCGGCACCATCGCCATCTACTGGCTCATCGGCGAACTCGAACACCTCTTGGTGCTGCTGCTGATGAGCTTGTTCGTCAGCTTCGCCATCGAGCCGGCCGTCAACTGGCTCGACGACCACGGCTGGAACCGCTCGCTCGCGACGCTCAGCGTGTTCGTCGGCGTGCTGGCCGCCGGCGCGGTGTTCACCGCAGCGATGGCGTCGGTGGTCGCCAACCAGATCACCACCCTCATCGACGCGGTGCCTGGCTACCTCGAAGACCTGGAAGAGTGGGTGCTCGACACCTTCGACTACGAACTCGACACCAGCGAGCTAGCCAGCCAGTTCACCGAGGGCGGCACCGCAGGCTCGGTGCTGGGCTCTGTCGCCACCAACCTGTTGGACGTAGGCGGGCGCGTGCTCGGCATCTTGCTCGACGTCTTCACCGTCGGGCTGTTCACCTTCTATCTGGTCGCCGACGGGCCGAGGCTGCGCCGTGCGATCTGCTCGGTGCTAGCGGCGCGTCGCCAAGCGGTGGTGCTGCGGGGCTGGGAAATCGCCATCGAGAAGACCGGCGGCTTCATCTACTCTCGCACGGCACTGGCTGTCATCTCGGCGGTCTTCCACGGCATCGTCTTCTGGATTGTCGGCGTGCCGTTCCCCGCGCCGATGGCGTTGTGGGTGGGCATCGTCTCGCAGTTCTTGCCGGTCATCGGCACATACTTGGCCGGGCTGTTGCCCGCGCTGGTGACGCTGCTCGACAACCCGCCGACCGTGCTGTGGGTGATCGGCACGATCCTCGTTTATCAGCAGATCGAGAACTACCTGCTGAGCCCCTATCTCACCGCCAGGACGATGGAGATTCACGCGGCCGTGGCTTTCGGTTCGGTGCTGGTCGGCACCGCAGTGCTGGGCGGCGCGGGCGCGCTGCTGGCGGTGCCTGCGGCAGCCACGATTCAAGCGTTCGTGTCTACGTACGCGAAGCGACACGAACTCATCGAGAGCGAGCTGTTCGGCGACGACGAAGACGAAGACGAAACGGCCGACGACGAAGCGGCCGAAGACGACGACGAGCCCTCTGTTGGTAGACCAGCCGCCAGCGGCCGGGCCGAGAGCGACTAGCTAGACAGCTCAGCTGCGAGCATCTCGCGAGCCGCGTGGTAGCCAGACATTCCGTGCACGCCAGGTCCTGGCGGCGTGGATGCACCGCACAAATACAGCCCCGTCGCGAGCCGGTACGGGTTCTTCGTCAGCCGAGGCCGAAACAGCACGCCCGCCGCGCCCAGCGAGCCTCCGGTGATGTCGCCGTCGGGGTAGTTCGCGTTGACAGCTTCCATCTCAGCGGGCGACTTGATGTGCCTGGCTGCCACCAGACGTGAAAAACCTGGCGCGAAACGCTCGATCTGTGACTCCACGAGCTGCGCGAGCTGCTCGCCCGATACCGAGCCCGACCAGGTCAGCTCTGACCAGCTGACGCTCGAACCCGACGGGCCGGTGAGCACCTGGTCGTGCGGATGCCGGTAGGGGAGGTGCGCGTAGACCCAAGCCGTGTGTTTGGAGGCCGGGGCGCGCGAGGGGTCGACGACGCAAGGCTGAGTGACGAGCGTGAACGGCAGCGAGCCCACCGGTGGGGCGTGCTGCGCGTCTGCGCACGCGTGCTCGGTGGCGGCGATCTCGTCCGCCGAGCCACCCAGGTGCACGGTGCCGGCTCGTCTGGCGGGCCGATACTTCCACGGAATAGCCCCGTCGAGCGCGTAGTCGATCTTGACGACCTTGCTCGCTCGCGCCTTGCGAGCCAGCCGGTGTCGTGCGTCGTCCGCACCTGGCCCCGAGCGCACCCGTCGTTTCCAGTCGGTGGCAGATAGCAGCGTCCCGGCGTTTTGCGTCGTGAGGTTGAGCAGGGTCGTCTTCGCGGACGGCAGGTCGGCGAGCGAGCGCACCGGCTGGCCCAGCTCGATGCGTCCGCCAGCGTCAGCCAGAGCAGCGACCAGCGCGTCGGTGATCGCGCCGCTGCCGCCCGCGGCGAACGGCCAGCCGTGACGATGCGCCGAAGCCAGCAGCACCAACCCCATTCCGGCTGTGCCGGGCGCGCTCAGCGGCAAGAACGAGTGCGCCGCGCAACCTGCCAGCAACGCGCGCATGGTGGGCTGGGCGCGGCGGTAGGTCGACAGGCGCGCCAGGGGTGAGGCGAAGGCGCGCGCAGCCCGCAAGACGTCAGCCCAGCCGACCCTCAAGTTGGAGCGCACCTGCGCACGGGCGACGCCTGGCCAAGTCGCGGGTGGGGCCAAGAACATGTTCGCCAGCTGATCCCAGTGCCGCACGAACGGCGCCAACAGGCTGCGATAGGCCTCGCGGTCGATGTCGAGTCTGTCGGCGGTGGTCTCTAGGCATCGAGCGGCCATCACCCCGTGCCCGCCGGGCGCATCGAGCGGATGAGCCAGCACGACCTCCGGGTGCAGCCAAGTGAGCCCGTAGTCGGCGAGCGACAGCGCGGCGAAGGCGGGGCTCGCGACGGCGAACGGATGCACCGCGGCGCACACGTCGTGACGAAAGCCGTCGAGCGTCAGCGCCTCGGTGCGCACGCCGCCGCCGGGCGCGTCGCCCGCCTCTAGCACCAGCACGTCTTTGTTGGCGCGAGCGAGCATCGTGGCAGCCACCAAGCCGTTGTGGCCAGCACCGACCACCACCACGTCGAGCGGCTTGGTCATGCGGGCTCGCGCAGGAGCAGCTCGACCCAGCTGACGCTGCGCGTGGCTGGCGCGCGCACCTCGCTGATGCCGAGCTCGCGGCCAACCGTCTGTGCCCGACCGCCGAACGGTGCCAGTCGACCGACCACGTCGGCGTCACAAAGCGTGACGACAGCGGCCGCGAAGCCGCTGCGAACGAACACGTCGAGATGCACGGCGTGCTGCTGCGCGTCCGCGAAGTGTCGCGCCAGCAGCGTGTCGGCTGCCGCACCGAGCGTCGCTCGGCACCGAGTTTCTAGACGCGGAGCAGCAGCGAGCAGCTCGTCGATGTGCCCTAGCTGGCAGCGCTCGCTGAGCGCGTTGTCGAGCCTGGGCTTAGCGGCCGAGCGCCGCAAGCCCGCCACCCGCAGAGCGCGGACGATCTCTCGACTTGACACTCGCACCGCGCCGGCCGCCAACGCTCGCTCGCGCTCTGCTTCGTCGACGTCGTAGTGATCGCCTTGAAACCCGACACGTCGCTTGCCGATGGCTTCGGCGAAATCGTGCAGCTCGGCAAAATCGGTCGTGGAAGTCAGGTGCGCCCAGCGCCTTCCGTGTGCCATCCAGCGCGCGTCGTCGACGACTATCACAGCGCGCGAGTTTCGCACCAACAGCTCGCCCTCGCGTCGCGGCGTACCTTTGCGCCGTGACCGAGCACGCCAAGCGAGCCAACGAGCTGCCGCTAGCCGACATCACGGTCATCGACTTGACCATCGCACGCGCCGGGCCGACAGCGGTTCGCCAGCTCGCTGACTGGGGCGCGGAGGTGTTCCGAGTGGAAGCTCCCGCACCTGCGTTCGACGAAGCGGCCAGGCCGAGCGCAGACCACCTCAACATCCACCGCAACAAGCGATCGATCTGCATCGACCTGAAGCAACCTGCGGGCCAAGCGTTGCTCCACGAGATGGTCGCCCGAGCCGACGTGCTGGTGGAGAACATGCGAGCGCCGGTGAAAGAGCGCCTCGGCTATGACTGGCCGACCCTTCACGCCGTCAACCCCGCGCTGGTGATGGGTTCGATCTCAGGTTTCGGACAGACGGGCCCCTACGCCACCCGAGGCGGCGTCGACCAAATCGCGCAAGGGCTGGGCGGAATGATGGCGGTCACCGGTCACCCCGAGACCGGGCCGGTGCGCGCGGGCGTCGCGATCAGCGACGTCACCGCGGGGCTGCAGCTCGCGGTCGGCATTCTGGTGGCGCTGCACGAGCGTCAACGCACCGGCGAGGGACGCTGGGTGCACACCTCGCTGCTCGAGTCGATGATCGGGATGCTCGACTTTCAGGCCGCTCGCTACACCGTCGAAGGCGACGACCCGCCCCAAGCCGGCAACGACCACCCGACGCTCATTCCGATGGGCACGTATGCGACCGCTGACAGCCAAATCAACATCGCCGCTCCGGGAGGACGTCTGTGGCGCGCGTTCTGTCGCGTCATCGGCCGCGACGACCTGTTAAGCGACGAGCGCTTCAGCAGCGCCGGCGCGCGCTCCGCCAATCGAGCTGCACTGAACGAGCAGATCACAAGCCAGCTCACCGCGCACTCGACCGCGCACTGGGTCGAGGTGCTGAACGCGGCGGGCGTGCCGGCCGGGCCCGTCAACACGGTCGCGCAAGCCTTCGCCGACCCGCAGGTGCAGCACCTGGGCGTCGCCGTGCCGGTCAGCCATCCCGTTGCGGGCGACATCGAGATCATCCGCAACGCCACCCAGCTAGAGGGCGTGCCGAACGACATCCGCCGACACAGCCCCAGCCGAGGCGAGCACACCGACGAAGTGCTCGCTCACTTCGGAGTCACGCCCGAGCGTCGAGACGAGCTCGCGAACGCGGGCGTCGTGCGCGGCATCTAGCTCACGTCATCTAGCCCACCTGCGCGCCGTTAGCCTGGCGCCACTCACTAGCGCAGCACGAAAGGAGCGCTCGCATGTCAAGCTACCCAACCGATCAGCAAGAGTGGGGTTTTGAGACCCGAATGGTGCACGCGGGGCACATGCCTGACGCCGAGACCGGCTCACGCGCTGTGCCTATTCATCAGACCACCAGCTTCGTGTTTCGCGACTCACAGCACGCGCAAGACCTGTTCAGCTTGAGCGAGGTCGGCAACATCTACACGCGCATCATGAACCCGACGCAGCACGTGCTGGAAGAGCGCATAAACGCGCTGGAAGGCGGCGTGCGAACCGCCATCGGACTGCCCGGCACGCTGGCGCTCGCGTCGGGTCAAGCCGCAGAGACGCTGGCGATCTTGAACCTGGCGGAGGCGGGCGACCACATCGTGGCGAGTCCGTCGCTCTACGGCGGCACATACAACCTGTTCCACTACACGCTGCCGAAGATGGGCATCGAGGTCAGCTTCGTCGCCGGCCCCGACGACCTAGACGCCTGGCGCAGCGCCGTGCGGGCCAACACGCGCGCGTTCTACGCCGAGACTATCGGCAACCCCAAGAACGACATTTTGGACATCGCGGCGGTCGCCGACGTGGCGCACAGCGAAGCGCTGCCGCTCATCGTCGACAACACGGTGCCGTCGCCGTACCTGTGCAACCCGCTGGCGCACGGCGCGGACATCGTCGTTCACTCGGCGACGAAGTTCATCGGCGGGCACGGCACGTCAATCGGCGGACTGATCGTCGACGGTGGCAGCTTCGACTTCGGCGCTTCAGGCCGGCACCAGATGTTCACCGAGCCTGACGGCAGCTACCACGGCCTGTCTTACTGGCCGGCGCTGGGCCCGGGTGCGTTCATCTTGAAGGCTCGAGTGCAGCTGCTGCGCGACATCGGCGCGGCCGTGTCGCCGTTCAACGCGTTCTTGTTCCTACAAGGCATCGAGACGCTCGCACTGCGGATGGAACGCCACGTCGCCAACGCGCAAGCGGTCGCCGAGCACCTAGAGCAACACGATCAGGTCGAGTGGGTGAAGTACGCCGGGCTGGCCTCTAGCCCGTATTTCGAGCGGGCGAAGACCTACCTGCCGAAAGGCCCCGGGTCGGTGCTCGGGTTCGGCGTGAAGGGCGGCGCGAAGGCCGGCCAGCGTTTCGTGGAGAGCTTGGAGCTGCACAGTCACGTCGCCAACATCGGCGACGTGCGCAGCCTGGCCATTCACCCCGCCAGCACCACGCACAGCCAGCTGACGCCCGAAGAGCAGATGGAGACCGGCACCGACCCCAACCTGGTTCGCCTGTCGGTCGGCATCGAGACCCTCGACGACATCATCGCCGACATCGACCACGGCCTGACCGAAGCTGCCGCCATCGCAGGCTGATTGTCGCAAGACGTCGCGGTGAACGAAGCACAGCTAGCGGCCGCCGACGCTCTCTGGGCGTTCTACGCAGCCCAGACGGCCGATCAGACAGCGGGCCAAGCGCCCGCCGATGAGCTAGCGCCCGCGTTTGGTTCGCTCGGCTTAGACGATGGCCTGGCGGTGCAGTGCGAACTGTTTCGCCGGCGACAAGCTGACGGCGCGCGCCTAGCGGGCTACAAGGTGGGCCTCACCAGCGAACGTGCCCGCAAGGCCGTCGGCAGCGACGAGCGGCCGTTCGGGCACATCACCAAGGTGGTCGCTAGCCGCAGCGAGTTAGGCGTGGTGGCCGACACGGGCGTAGCTGGCCAGCTGGGCATCGGAGGTGCGCTCAGCGTCGAGCCAGAGATGTGCTTCGTGCTCGGCGACGAACTAGCCGGGCCAGACTTGACCGCCAGCGACGTACGAGCAGCCGTGCGCGAGGTGCGGGCGGGCTATGAGATCAACGAGAGTCGCGTCGCGCTCCGCGGCGGCTTGGCGCTGCTGGTTGCCGACAACCTCACCAACTACGCGATCGTCGAGGGCGACGTCGCAAGCGCCGTGCTCGATGCCGGTGATCTCGACGACACCGTCGTCACGGTGAGATGCAACGGAGAAGAGCGGTTCTGCGATCGAGCAGGCAACCACGTCGACGCTCCGTATGCCTCCATAGCCGCGCTAGCCGCCACGCTGCATCGGCACGGGCTGAGCTTGCTGCCCGACCAGCGCGTGATCACCGGCGCGTACGCGCGCTTCGACGTGTCGGCCGGTGAGACGTGGACGACGACGTACGACACCCTGGGCACCGTGGAGGTTTCATTCCGATGAGTTCGCCTACAGCCTCGACCATCTTGGCGGTGCCGACGAGCCCGCTGCACGTGCTGGTGACCAAGACGCTCACCTTGCCCGAGGTCACCGACGAAGACCGAGCCAAGATCGTCGACGCGGCCGGAGCCGACGCGCGGGTGACGGTTGTCGACCGACCACGCGACGCGGTGCCGCACGCCAGCGACGCGGACATCATCTTGGGCATCACCCCGAAGTGGCTGTTTGAAGCGGCGCCGAAGCTGGTGTGGGTGCACGCCACCGCGTCGGGCGTCGACATGTTCATGTATCCGGAGTTCGTCAGCTCAGACGTCGTGCTGACAGGCGAGAAGGGGCTCGTCGGACCGCACCTAGCGGATCACGCGTTCGGGCTGCTGCTGGCCCTCACCCGTGGCATCGTGACCGCCGCGCAGCTCGGCCCGTCGGGCTGGAGCAATGAAAACCGCGAGCGCATGCGGTTCGGCGCGCTGGAGCTAGAGGGCCTCCAGATGGGCATTGTTGGCTTCGGCGGCACCGGAGCGCACCTCGCGCGCCGAGCGCTCGCCTTCGGCATGACCGTGCGGGCGATGGATGCGTTCGGCGCTGCACCCAGCGACGGCGTAGACGTGGTGGAAGGCGCAGGCGCGCTCGCCGACATCGTCGCGACGAGCGACGTGGTAGCGGTCGGGCTGCCGCTCACCGACGACACGCGCGGCCTGTTCGACGAAGCGATGTTTGCCTCGATGAAGCCAACCGCGATCCTGTTGAACGTCACCCGTGGCGAGATCGTCGACCTCGCGGCTCTGCATCGAGCGCTCGCTACCGGCGTCATCGCAGGCGCAGCACTTGACGTCACGCCGGTCGAGCCGCTGCCCGAAGACGACCCGCTTTGGTCGTTCGACAACGTCGTCATGACCCCGCACACCGCAGGCGCGTCGCAGCATCGCGGGCGACGCAACCTCGAGCGCTTCTGTCGCAACTTGACCGCCATGCGCGAGGGCCGGCCGCTAGAAGGCGTGGTCGACAAGGCGGCCGGGTTCTAGGTCGTCTGACCCGCTACCTCGTGCGTTCGCGCAGCAGCACCTCTTGGGCGATGGTGGCGACGTGCGCGCCGTCGGGGGCGAACAGGTTGCCGACGGTCATGCCGCGGGCGTGCAGCAAGCCGTGGCAGTCGAAGTGGTAGAGGTGCCAGTCGTCTGCTCGGAGCGGGCGGTGAAACCACATCGCGTGATCGAGCGACGCGCTCATGAACTTCGTGCGGTACTCGTCGTGCGTCACCTGCATCGGATGCAACGAGCGTGCGGCGTTGAACTGGATCGCGTCTGACGTGAACGCCAGCGCGCACACGTGCAGCCGCGCATCGTCGCTCATCTCATCGACGATGCGCACCCAGCCGAGCGACTGGCCCGCGCCGGGGTAGGTCGGCACCGGTCGCCGTTCCATGATCCACGGCCACCACTCCTCGTCGCTGTCGCCGCAGTCCTCCGGCTTCGGCGCGAGCGGTCTGCGCGCCACCTGCACCTCGGCGTCTGTTTCGGCGACGTGGAAGGAGCAGCTGAGGTTCAAGATCGCGCCGCCGCTCTGGCGCGCCACCACCGCCCGAGTGCTGAACGACCTGCCGTCGCGCAGCCGGTCGACTTCGTAGCGAACGGGCTCATCGAGCGTGCCGCCGCGAATGAAGTACGCGTGCAGCGAGTGCGGGGCGAACCGCCCCTCGACCGTTTCGAGTGCCGCCCAGAGGCCCTGCGCGATGACCTGTCCGCCGTAGATGCGCCCCCACTCGTACTGCGGGCTGACGCCGACGAACGTGTCGGGGCCGTGCGCCTCTAGGCGCATCACGTCGTTGAAGTTGGTGGGGTGGTCGTCGTTCGTCACTCAGATGCCTCTGCGACTGTCACGCCAACCGACGTCTCGGTCGAGGCGAGGTTCGCCGGGCAGGCCGAGGGTGCGTTCGCCCAAGATGTTGCGCTGCACCTCATCGGTGCCGCCCCTGATCGACATCGACGGGGCGGTGAGCGTCGTGATGTAGCTGTCGTCGTCTGCGAGCATGCCTGCCGCGCCTGCTGCGCGGTTGGCGGCGTACGCCCGTGACTGGTAGCTGCGCACCGCTCGCAGCTTCGCGCCGCTGCCGGCAGGGCCGGGCATCGACTGGCTCTTGGTGAGCGCGGCTGCTCGTCGGCCGGTCAGCTTGGTGGCGACGTCCGCGGCGTGAATAGCCATCAGGTGGTCGCGAGCCACCGGTTCGGTGCGTGCGCCGGTGCCTGCCAGATCCGCGAGCCAAGTCGGGAGCTGCTGGCGGCTCCGGGCGCCAGATTCGGCTCTGGTGCCAGACGCGGCGCGCTCGTGCGCGAGCACGGTCATCGCGACCGCCCAGCCGTTGTTTTCCTCACCGATGCGGCAGTCGTCGGCTACGCGAGCTCCGTCGACGAACACCTCGCTGAAGTGCGCGTCGCGGTTCATCTGCAGCAGCGGTCGCACTTCGACGCCGTCGGTGTGCATCGGCACGGCGAACATCGTCAGGCCCTTGTGCTTCGGCAGCTCGGGATTGGTGCGCGCGAGGCAGATGCCCCAGTGCGCCCACATAGCTCGGCTCGTCCACGTCTTCTGTCCCGACAACACCCACTCGTCGCCGTCACGAATGGCCAGCAGCGCGACGTTCGCCAGGTCGCTGCCAGCTTCGGGTTCGGAAAACATCTGGCACCAGATTTCGCTGCCGTTCGCTATAGAATTCAGCCAGCGTCGCTGCTGAGCGTCGCTGCCGTGCGCCAGCAGCGCCGGCCCGGCCATGCCCAGTCCGATGCCGTAGGCGTAGAGATCGGGCACCACGTACTCCGATAGCACCGACGCGATGAGCGCCGCTTCGGCTCTGTTCGCGCCGCGGCCGCCCATGCCCGCTGGCCACGTAGCCACGTGCCATCCGCCCGTAGCTGTCGCCGCGAGGTAGTCACGCCCGGCGCTCAGATCGTCGTTGCCCGCGCCCATGTGGCTCGTTCGGGTGTCGTCGCTGCGACGTTCGAGCAGTTCGTCGAGCGCAGCCCGGATGTCGTCGGTGGTGAGTTCGGCTCTCACGTCATCGCTAGCTGGGCTCGACACGTTCGCCTAGCTGCGGGTGAAGTTCGGCGTGCGTCGCTCGTTCATCGCGTTCACGCCTTCGCGCCAGTCGTTCGTGAGCCGCAGCCTGTCTTGCTCTTGTTTCTCGTGGTCGGTCGCGACCCGCACCTCGTCGGCTAGGTGCCCGCGCATGGTCGCGCGAATGCTCTCGACGGCGAGCGGCGCAGACAGCGCGATGTCGCGCGCCATCTCGTGCGCCGCGTCTCGCAGGTCTGTTAGCGGCGCGAGCCGGTCGGCGAGGCCCAGATCGACGGCTTCTTCGCCCTTCACGCGTCGCCCCGTGTAGAGCAGATCGAGCGCCGCTTGGTGGCCAATGAGCCGAGGCAGGCTCGCGGTCAGGCCGAACCCGTGGTGAAACCCCAGCCGGGCGAAGTTCGCCGTGAACCGCGCTTCGGGCGCGGCGACCCGAAAGTCAGGAAAGCACGCCACGCCCAGCCCGCCGCCGACCGCTGCTCCTTGGATGGCCGCGACAACCGGCTTGGTGGTGGAGAACAGATCGAACGCCGCGTCGTAGAGATGCCGAGGTGAGCCGTCTTCGTTGGTGGCTTCGATGGCGCCGCTTCGACCGCCGGTCTCCTGCCCCGCCCGTCGCCCATCTGGGCCAAACTGCGCGCCAGCGCAAAAGTTCTTGCCTTCGCTGCACAGCACCGACGCGCGCACGTCTTCGTCCGCGTCGTTGTCTCTGAAAGCGGCCACGAGGCTGTCGATGAGCGCCAGGTCGAAGAAGTTGTTCGGCGGGCGCTTGATCTCGACGGTCGCGACGTGATGCTCGTCGACGGTGACGACGACGTCGTCGTAGGCGCGCTGGCTGATTGTGTCGTTGCTCATGTGAGCCAGCGTAGGTGGCGACTAGGTCGCCGTGCCGAGTCCCAGCTCGCGGCCTATCACCATGCGCTGGATTTCGCTGGTGCCCTCGCCGATTTCGAGGATCTTCGCGTCGCGGTAAAACCGCGCCACCGGAGTTTCGTCGATGAAGCCGTAGCCGCCGAATATCTGGGTCGCTTCTCGGGTCGCAGCGACCGCCGCTTCGGTGGCGTACAGCTTGGCGATGGCGGCCTCTTTCTTGAACGGCAGGCCCGCGTCTTTGCGAGCGGCCGCCGCGTAGGTCGCCAGTCGAGCGGTCTCGGCGGCGACCACCATGTCCGCGCACTTGAACGCGATGGCCTGGTAGCTGCCGATGGGTTTGCCGAACGCCGTGCGTTGCTGGGCATACGCGGTGCACTCATCGAGGCAGCCCTGGATGAGCCCGACCGCCAGCGCGGCGATGGCGATGCGGCCGTCGTCGAGCGTGGCGAGAAACTGGCGGAAGCCGTCGCCGGGCGAGCCGAGCAGGTTCGCTTCAGGCACGCGGCAGTCGTCGAAGATGAGGCCGTGAGTGTCTGACGCGTGCCAGCCCATCTTACGGTAGGCGGGCTCGACGACGAAGCCGTCGGTGCCAGCGGGCACAATGATGGTGGAGATGCCGTCTTGGGTGCGAGCGGTGACCGTCACCAGGCTGGTGATGTCGGTGCCGCTGTTGGTGATGAACGTCTTGGCCCCGTTGATGACCCAGTGCGGCTCGGTGCCGGTGGTGTCGAGGAACGCCTTGGTCTTGGTTGCGCCCGCGTCTGAGCCGCCGTCGGGTTCGGTGAGCCCGAAGCCGGCGAGACGGCGTCCGGCGACCAGATCAGGGAGGTACGCCTCTTTCTGCTGCTCGGTGCCGAACTCGTAAATCGGGCGTGCGCCCAAGCTGACGCCAGCCTCCAGCGTTATGCCGAGCGACTGGTCGACTCGGCCGATCTCTTCGATGGCGATGCACAGCGTCGTGAAGTCGGCACCGGAGCCGCCGTATTGCTCGGGAAAGATCAAGCCGAACAGGCCCAACTCGCCCATCGCGCGAACCGTGTCGGTGGGGAAGATGTGGTCGCGGTCCCAGTCTTGCGCATGCGGCGCGATTTCAGACTCGGCGAAGTCGCGAACGACCTTGCGGAACGTCTCTTGCTCGTCCGTGGTGAACGTGGTGGTCATTTGGTTAGTCCTTCCGCCTCTTCGAGGCCGAGTTGGCTGATGGTGGTCTCGCGCATCTGATACTTCTGGACCTTGCCCGTGACCGTCATCGGGAACTCGTCCACGAAGACGACGTAGTGCGGCACCTTGAAGTGCGCGATCTTTCCTCGGCAGTAGTCCTTGATGTCGTCGGGCGTTAGCGCCGCTCCTTCACGCACCTGCACCCACGCCGCGACCTGCTCGCCGAACTTGGCGTCGGGCACGCCGATCACCTGCACCTCGACGACGTCGGGGTGGGTGTAGAGGTACTCCTCGATCTCTCGGGGGTAGACGTTCTCGCCGCCACGAATGATCATGTCCTTGATGCGGCCGACGATGTTGACGTAGCCCTCTTCGTCCATCACCGCGAGGTCGCCGGTGTGCATCCAGCCGTGTTCGTCGATCGCCGCGGCGGTGCGCTCTTCGTCGTCCCAGTAGCCCAGCATCACCGAGTAGCCCCGCGTCATGAACTCACCGCCGGTGCCGCGCTCGACGACCGCCCCGGTCTCCGGGTCGACGATTTTGATCTCGACGTGCGGGTGCACTCTTCCCACCGTGCTCACACGCTTGTCGAGAGTGTCAGAGGCAGACGTCTGAGTCGAAACGGGCGAGGTCTCGGTCATGCCGTACGCGATGGTGACCTCGCTCATGTTCATCTTGTCGACGACTTGCTTCATCACCTCGATGGGGCACGGCGAGCCCGCCATGATGCCGGTGCGCAGCGAGCTCAAGTCGTATTCGTCGAGGTCGGGTTCGGCTAGCTCGGCGATGAACATCGTGGGAACGCCGTACAAGCTGGTGCAGCGTTCGGCCTCGACGGCGCGCAGCGTGGCTGCGGGGTCAAACCCAGCAGCGGGAATGACCATGGCCGCGCCGTGCGTGACGCAAGCGACGTTGCCCATCACCATCCCGAAGCAGTGGTAGAAGGGAACCGGAATGCACACCTTGTCTTCGTGCGTGTAGCCGCAGGCCTCGCCGACGAAGAACCCGTTGTTCAATATGTTGCGATGGCTCAGCGTCGCACCCTTGGGGAATCCGGTGGTGCCGCTGGTGTACTGAATGTTGATCGCGTCGTGGGGGCTCAGCTGCGCGGCTCTGGCTGCCACGTCGTCGTCGGACACACCGGCACCGGCGTTGAGCAGCTGCGTCCAGTCGTCGGTGCCCAGGTAGATGACCTTGCTGGTCGGCACGTTGTCGGCGACGCTGTCGAACATCTCGCGGTAGTTGCTCTTGGTGAACGACTCCGCCGCCACGAGCAGCGAGACCTGCGACTGGTTCAAGACGTACTCGAGTTCTGACGTGCGGTAAGCGGGGTTGATGTTGACCAGGATTGCCCCGATCTGCGCGGTGGCGAACTGCACCAAGACCCACTCGGCAACGTTCGGGCTCCAGATGCCAACCCGGTCGCCCGCCGCTACTCCGGTGGCGAGCAGTCCGCGAGCGGCTTGGTCGACTGCTGCGGCGAACTCGCGGTAGGTGTAGCGAAGCTGCTGGCTCACTGAGATGAGCGCGTCACGGTCGCCGAACGCGGCGGCCATGCGAGCGAGGTTGTCGCCGATGGTTTCATCGATCAGCGCGGTGGTGGTAGGGCCGGCGTCTGTTGAGAGGCCGGCGCTCAAGTTGCTTGACTGGTTCATGGCTGTCGCTTTCTGTGCTGGTTGTTCGTGACGAAACGAGCGGGCGATGGGGGAGCGGGAGTGCGAGGGCTCACAGCGCCATGTACCTGCGCTGTGAGTCGCGGTCGCTGCTCAAAGCTGCGGTGTCGACTTCGGCGGTCAGCTCGCCTTTTTCCATGATCAGCCCGCGGCGGGCGACTCTGGCGGCGAAGTCGAGGTTCTGCTCGACCAGCACAACCGCGATGTCGCGTTCGGTGTTGATGCGCTCGATGACGTCCACGATCTCATCGAGGATGGACGGCTGAATGCCTTCTGACGGTTCGTCTAACAGCAGCACGTCGGGGCCGGTCATCAGCGCCCGTGCGAGCGCCAATATCTGCTGCTGCCCGCCCGACAGGCTGGCTCCGCGAGCCTTGCGTTTCTCGGCGAGCACCGGAAACTCGTTGAAGGTCGCCTCCAGTCGGCTGACGTGGGCGTCGGCGCGTGCGCCAGCTCCGACCTTGAGGTTTTCTTCGACGGTGAGCTTGGGGAAGATGTCGCGCCCTTGAGGCACATGCGAGATGCCCAAGCGTGCTCGCTGGTGCGGCTTCATCGCACCGACGTCGACGTCGCCGAGCAGCAGCGTGCCTCCGGTGAGCGGCACCGACCCCGCGATGGCGCGCATCAGTGTCGTCTTGCCGACGCCGTTGCGACCCAAGATGGCGACTCGCTCGCCAGCGTCGACAAAAAGGTCAACGCCGAACAGCACCGGCGTCGAGCCGTAGCCCGCTCGCAGGTCACTCGCCCGCAGCATCGGCAGTCTCCCGTCCCAAGTAGATGTCGACGACGCGCTCGTCGTTGGATAGCTCAAAAAAGCTGCCCTGGAGAAACACCGAGCCCACGTGCAGCACGGTGATGGGCGCGTCGAGCTGGCGCACGAAGTTCATGTCGTGCTCGACCACGATCACC
The DNA here is from genome assembly GCA_964424585.1 of uncultured Acidimicrobiales bacterium. Taxonomy (GTDB): domain Bacteria; phylum Actinomycetota; class Acidimicrobiia; order Acidimicrobiales; family Poriferisodalaceae; genus CAYRJD01. The sequence continues at coordinate 22,327 of CAYRJD010000017.1, forward strand.
GACGAACGTTCGCCGAGCTGGGTGATGAGCGCGGCGGTGCGTTCGGTTTCTTCGCGGGTCATGCCGGCGGTGGGCTCATCTAGCAGCACGACGCGAGGGTCGGTGGCGACGACCATGCCCACCTCAAGCCACTGCTGGCGTCCGTGCGAGAGCGTGCCGGCGAGACGGTTCGCGTCGGCGGTGAGGTCGAGCCAGTCAGCCAGCTCATCTGCGCGCTGATCGGCCGCGGCCGCATCACGAGGCATCGCGTAGCAAGCCAGCCAGAGGTTCTCGCGGGTCGTCAGCTGCTTGTAGATCGATGCGACCTGCAGCTTGATGCCGATGCCGGCGCGCGCTCGCGCATAGGGCTGGGTGCGGGTGAGGTCTTCATCGTCGAGCTTGATCGCTCCTTGCGTGACGCCTAGCTGGCCTGACAGCAAACCGAAGAGCGTGCTCTTGCCAGCGCCGTTCGGGCCGATCAGACACGACACGCCGGTGGGTGGGAACTCGAGGGTCACCCCGTTTACCGCCGTGAGACCGCCGAAACGCTTGGTGACGGCTTCGGCCGACATGCGTGCACCGGTTCGTTCGCCAGCAGTTATCGCTCTCTCACGAACGTGAGTGGGTGCGACGACGGCCGGCGGGCCCTGGTGAGCTGATGGTCGATGGTCGAGCGTGCGTCGCAGCTTGGTGAGGCTGGGCACGATGCCGCCAGGCAGCGCGAGCACGATCACAATCAAGACCACGCCTAGCACGATCGGCTCGTTGTCGCCGCTCGAACCGCCGAAGAGTGACGAGAGGCCTTCCACCACCAGCACGCCGATGAACGCGCCGGTGACGCTGGCGCGGCCTCCGACCATCGCCCAGATGACCACCAGCGCGGCGGGGGTGAGCGCGAAGACCGGTGGGCTGATGAAGCGACCCCAAGCGGCGAAGAGCGCTCCGCCGAAGGCGGCGATCGCGCCGCCCAAGGTGAACACGATCAGCTTGTGGGCGCGCACGTCGTAGCCGAGCAGCTGCGTGCGAGTCTCGTTGTGCTGGAGCGCCAGCGCGATGCGGCCGAACGGCCGGCGAGACAGCGCTCGTATCAGCACCGCAATGGCCAAGCCCGCTGCGACGACCACCAGGAAGAACTGCACGCTGGTGAGCACTTGAGGTTCGCGACCGGGCAGTCGCCACGTGAGCCGCGGGATGCTGGGCATGCCGTTGTAGCCCCCGAAGCGCGCCTCGCCGATGCGGTACGCCGAGCCGGACGTGGAGTTGACGAACGCGAACAGCACCAGGCTCGTCGCCAGCGTGATGATCGCCACGTAGACGTCGGTGACGTTTCCGTAGAACATGAAGTAGCCCAACAACGCGGCGAACGCAGCGCCCACCACGACAGCCGCTAACACAGCGGTGATGGTTTCGCCGGTGTTGTCGGCCAAGTTGATCGCGAAGAAGCCGTAGGTGTAGCCGCCGACCCCGTAGATGGCCGCTTGGCCGAAGCTGAAGATGCCGCCGTAGCCCCACACCAGCGTCAGCGAAAGCGTGAGGATGGCTTGGATCGCCCACAGCGACCACTCGAACGCGGTGAACTCGGCGACCCAGTTGCCGAGGACGGCAACAACGAAGAACGCAGCTGCGGCTCCGCCTAGATCGTTGCGCAAGCGACCTCTCGAGTTCATGCTCGGCTCCGCCTTCCGGTGAGGCCCTGCGGCATGAACCGCAAGACGACTATCGCGGCGATTAACAGCATGGCGCTGCCGATGACCGGCGTGAAGCGGTTGGTCGCGACGTATTGGATGAACCCGAGCAGTCCGCTCGCGCCCACCGTGCCAGCCAAGAACGTCGGGCCACCCACGATGACGGTCATGAACGCCCGCGCCACGAACGTCTGCCCCATCTCTGGGATCACGCCGACCACCGGCGCCAACAGCGCGCCCGCCGCGCCCGCCAGCGCGGAGCCGAGCGCGAACGTCCACATGTTGGTGCGCGACGTGTTGACCCCGAGCGCTTCGGCCATGTCGGACGACTGCGTCGCCGCCCGAGCCAGCAGTCCGTAACGAGTGCGACGCATGATCACGAAGGTCGCGGTCGCTAGCGCGGCCGCTCCGGCCATCAGCACGACGTTGTAGGACGACATCGAGAAGTCGCCGACGGTGAAGTTGCCGAGCGGCACTGGAACTCCTTCGGTCACCGTGCCGTAGATGTTCTTCACCACCTGAATGAGAATCAACGACAAGCCCGTGGTTGCCAGCATCGTGTCGATGAGACGGCCGTAGAGGTGGCGTATCAGCAAGCGTTCGATCACCAACCCGAAAGCGCTCACGACCGCCACAGCTACCAGCATCGCCAGCCACACCGGCAGACCCCCGCGTACGCCGGTGAGCGTGGCGAACGCGCCGAGCATGATGAACTCACCGTGCGCGAGGTTGATGATGCCTCGCATGCCGAAGATGACGGCGAGCCCCAGCGACACCAACGCCAAGATGGCAACGGTGGTGGCGAGGTTGAACGCCGAGTTGAACAGGTTGTCGAAGCTCACCGAATCAGTCTTCTATGAACGACGTCAGCTTCAAACCCGCGCGTTCCGAGGGGAGGGTGCTGCGTGGCGCAACACCCTCCCGTCGGTCAATCACGCCGGAGTGAGCCGCAGGAGGTGAAACGGCTAGTTGTCTCCGGGTGTGAACTGTTGGTCGGTGTTTGGGTTGGCGATCAAGTCGCAGGTGTCTTGTTCCCAGGTGGGTGGGATGTCGTCGTAGGTGGCGATGACGTCGAAGCCTTGGGAGTCGTTGGTTTGCGCGAGGCTGACTTGTTGGATGACGTGGTGTGAGGGCCCGTCGAACGTGATCGTGCCTTTGGGCCCGTCCACGCTGACGTTGCCGCTCTCCAGCTCCGCGATGACCGCCGCTCGGTCGAGCGTGCCCGCGTTGTTCACCGCTTCGGCCCAGAGGTGCCAGCCGTCCCACACCGACACCGCGAGGTCGGTGATGTAGGGGTAGTCGTCGCCGTACTCGTCGTACCACATCGCCACGAACTCGGCGTTCGCCGGCGTGTCGAGCTCTTGGAAGTACGTGTAGGCCACCGTGATGTTGCGCGCCGCGTCCGCGTCGACCGCCAGCTGCTCGCTGCCCAATCCGAACGTCGTCGACACGATCGGAATGTCGTCGTTCACCCCGGCCGCCGCGTACTGCCCGTAGAACGAGATGTGCGCGCCACCCACCAGCAGCGACACCACCGCGTCAGGCGCCGCGCTCTGCACATCAGAGATGGTCGATCCGAACTCGGCGACGTCGAGCGGGAAGAAGTCCTCGCCCACGATCTCACCGCCGCGTTCCTCCGCGTACTGCCGCACCCACTCAGCCGAGATCTGCCCGTAGTTGTAATCCGCCGCCAGCACATACAGCCTCGGGCCGATGTTGTCGATCGCCCACGGAATCAGCACCTGCAGCTGCTGGGTCGGCACCACCCCCGTCACAAACAAGTTCCGGTCGCACTGACCGCCCTCATACAGCACGTTGTAGAAGTGCATCAACCCAGCCTCAGTAAACGTCGGCCGAATCGCCTCACGGCTCGCGCTCGTAATCCCAGCGTGCACCACCGCGAGGTCTTCGTTCAACAACTGGTTAGCGCCCGTCACGTACTCCGCCGGATCAGACTTCGCATCCAACGCCACCAACTCCAACTGACGCCCCAACACGCCACCCGATGCGTTGATGTGCTTCACCGCCAACCGAGTCGCATCCGCCATCGGCCCGCCATAAATCTCAAGCGGCCCAGACTCATCCAACAAACTCCCAACCCGAACGGGCTCGGTGTTCATCGGTTCGTCAGACATGTCGTCGTCGGGCCCGTCGTCACTGGGCCCGTCGTCGTCGGGCCCGTCGTCGCTGGGCGTGTCATCGGAACTAGCGGCGGGCGTGTCGTCGGCGTCGCCAGCATCGCCGTCGTCTGCGTCGTCGTCACCGCCGCAGGCGGCCGCGAGCAGCACCGCGGCGAACAGCACGGCGAGTAGTCGCACGCACCATCTCCAAGAATGTCGTGAACCCTTTGGCAGAGCTTCGGTGGTCGTGGTCATTTTTCTGGATCCTCCCTCCAGAGGAGGCGCTCGATGCCCCTCACTTATGCGCCAAAGTAAGGACGCCCACCGGTCGCTCGCTACCTACGAATGCAGGTTGCAACTCAACTACACGCGATTGCAGGTTCGAGCGAAAGCCGGGGGAGTGGCCCCCAGGTACTGACGGGCCTAGAGCAGTCGCAGTTCTCGGGCTATCGCCAACGCCTCGATGCGGTTGTGCGCGTGCAGCTTGGTGAGCAGCGACTGGATGTACGACCGCACGGTGTTCTCAGCCAGGTACAGCTCTTCGCCTATCTCTTTGCTCGTTCGCCCCAACGCCATCACGCACAGCACCTCGTACTCGCGCAGCGTCAGCGACTCGTAGTAGCCGCCGTCGTCGCCCAAGGTCAACGCCCGCATCTGAGGGTCTTCCACCAGCGACGGGTCGACGAACACTTCCCCCGCCAGCACTCGTCGCAAGGCATCGACGAGGTTGCTGCCGTCTTTCAGCACCACGCCCACCGCTCCGGCGTTGAGGCACGCGCGCAGGGGCTCGCGGTCGTCGAACGCGGTGTGAATGACCACTCGAGACTTCTTCGAGGCCGTCGCCAGCGCTGCACAGAGGTGCGGCGCGAAGTGATCGCCGAGCTTCAAGTCGAGCACCACTAAGTCCGGCTTCAACGACTTCGCCAGCGCGACGCCGTCGTCGGCGGTCATCGCCTCGCCGACCAAGTTGAAGTCGGACTCGCCTTCGAGCAGGTGACGCACGCCGTCGATGACCACCGGGTGATCGTCGATCACGATGACCGAAGCAGTCATCAGCTCGCGCGGTCCGCAGGTTCGAGCGGCAGCGACACTCGGACGACGGTGCCGCCATCTTCGCCGCCTGAAACGTCGAGCGTGCCGCCCTGGCGTTGAGCCTGCGACAGCACGGATGCCAACCCCCAGTGGTGATCGCCTCGCGGGATGACTTCGAGCTCGAAGTCGTCGGGCAGCCCGCAGCCGTCGTCTTGTATGACGAGCGATACACGGGTCGGCTCAAAGTGCAGCGTCATCACCACCAACGACGCGGCGGCGTGACACTCGACGTTGAACAGCGCTTGTCGCGCCGCGCCGATGAGCGCTGCCTCAGCACCAGGCGGCAAGGCCCGAACGTCGCCGCGAGTCACGAACTGCGCCATCACCACAGAGCGAGTGCGCAGCTCGTCGACCTCTCGTTGGAGCGCGACCGTCAACGCTTCGCTAGCTGATCTCGGCGCCATCACCTTGAACGCTCGACGCATGCGTTGGGTAGCCTCGCGGGCTTGGGTTTCGATGGTCGCAGCCACCGACATCAGCTGCTCATCGCCGGTGGTCCGCAGCCGCTGGGCTGAGACGCTGATCGAAAAGAGCAGCTGGCCGACGTCGTCGTGCAGCTCGCTGGCTATCCGTTGGCGCTCGGCGTCTACTCGATGCGCGATGGCGGCCGAAGTTCGCAACGACGCCGCCATCAGCGGAGCCACGCTTTGCGCTGCTTCCGACAGCAACGCCTTCGCCCGGTCGTCGATGGCGCCGATTGACCGCACCCCACCGTAGAGAAGACCGACCAGCTCGTCGTCGTGTTCAACCGGAACGGCGACCAGGCCGCCCAAGCCCTCGCTGTCTGCGACGTCGATGAACAGCGGGTTGGTGATGCGAGGGTCGGTGACGTAGTCCTCGACTTCGACCGGGCGCTGCTCGATCATCACCTGACCGCCCAGGCCTTGCCCGCGCGAGACCTCCACCTCCCGAAAGCGGTTGTGGCGCGCCCCGTGCACGCCCTTCATCGGGTAGTTGGCGTCGCCGTCGTGAATGGCAACCAGCACCAGCGGCAACCCGAGCACCTCATACAGCTCGTCCGCGGTGTGGCTAGCTAGCGAGCCTGGGTCTAGGTAGCGCACCAGGGTTTCGCTCAGGTCAGCAAGGCGCGTGAGGTCTTCGGTGTTCGCCAGCTCCATCACGCCCACGTACGGGCGGTCAAACTTCACTGGTCGCGCCCAGCAGACTGCTCGAGCGGCAGCGTTACGCGCACGATGGTGCCGCCGTCTTCGCCGCTGCTGACGTCGAGCGTTCCGCCCTGACGCTGAACCTGCGACAGCATCGATGCCAAGCCCCAGTGACGCTCGCCGCTCGGAATGACCTCCACGTTGAAGGAGTCGCCCAGGCCGCGTCCGTCGTCTTGAACGACGAGCGAGACCTGCGTGGGCTCAAAGTGCAGCGTCAACACCACGAGCGATGCGCCTGCGTGCTGCTCGACGTTGAACAGCGCGCCCCGGGCCGCACCGATGAGCGCAGCTTCGGCCTGAGGCGGAAGCGGACGAAGGCTGCCGCGGGTGACGAACTGCGCCATCAGCTCTGAGCGCGTCCGCAGCTCGTCGACTTCGCGGTGCAGCGCCACCGCGAGCGCCTCACTCGCGGACCTCGGCGCCATCACTTTGAACGCCTGACGCATGCGTTGCGTGGCCTCGCGGGCCTGCTCTTCGATGACAGCAGCCACCGACGTGAGCTGGTCGTCGTGGCTGCCGCGCAGCCGCTGCGCTGCGACGCTGATCGAGAACAGCAGCTGGCCGACGTCGTCGTGCAACTCGCTCGCTATGCGTTGGCGTTCGGCATCGACGCGCTGGGTGACCGCTTCTGACGCCCGCAGCGATGCTGCCATCATCGGGGCCACGTTGCTGGCGGCTTCACATAGCAGCGACTTGGCTCGGTCGTTGATCGCCCCGACCGAGCGAACCCCGCCGTAGAGAATGCCGACCAGCTCGTCGTCGAACTCCACCGGAACCGCGACCATGCCGCCTAGCCCTTCGTGGTTGACGACGTCGACGAAGTGGCTGGTGATGCGAGGGTCGGTCGCGTAGTTCTCGACTTCGACCGGCCGGCGTTCGATCATCACCCGGCCACCCAAGCCTTCGCCCCGTGAGATCTGCACTTGACGGAAGCGCTTGTGGCGTGCGCCGTGCACGCCCCTCATCGCGTAGCGGGTGGCGCCGTCGCGCACGGCCACCGAAACCAGCGGCAGCCCCAGCACCCGGTACAGCTCGAGCGCCGTGTGCTGAGCGAGCGCGCCCGGGTCTAAGAACCGAACCAAGCTGTCGCTCAAGTCCGCGAGGCGCGCCAGGTCGTCCGCGCTGGGTTCGGCGCTCGCGTGGGTGCTCGCGCCCGCGGATGGCCCGTCGACGCTCACCCGCCTAGCCCCGTGGAGGCTGGCCCCGTCTGGGAGCTATCTCGCCAAAGCCGATTGGGCCATCGGTGACAGCGCAAAGCCTCCCACCAGTTCCTCATACGCCCGTCCGACTCGCATCAGCGTGGCTTCGTCCCACTGCTTGCCCACGATGCTCATGCCGACCGGCATACCGTTGCCACCAGCCGCTGGCACCGTGAGGTCTGGGTTGCCGGTCAGGTTCGACACGCACGTATTGGGCACCATCTCGAGCGCTCGGGCGACGTAGTCGGGAATGGGGGCATCCGCGGGCGGAATCTCTTTGGCAGGAAACGGCAGCGTCGGGTAGCACAGCACGTCGTAAGTGTCGAGCGCCTCATCCACCGCGGCGTTCACCTGGCCACGCAGGTTGGACGCTCGCCCGTAGGCGCCGCCGCCGTTGGTGCCAATGCTGTACTCGCCCAGCAAGACGACCAGTCGCAGCGTCTGGGAGATTTGGCTGGCGTTGGCTTCCCAGCCGCGCTTTGAGTGCTCCATCTGCTCTGGGTCGAAGGCGCCCTTGTAGTTCATGCCGTAGCCGTTGCCGCGCATCATCTGCCACACGGCACCGTCGAGCGCGATGACGCTCCAGATGTGAAACGCCTCGCGATGGATCGGCATCGAGAACGTCTCGACCGACGCGCCTAGCTCGGTGAGCCGGTTGGCTTCGTTTCTTATGAGTTCGTCGGTAGCCGGGTCGCTCAGGTCTTCCCAGCCGAACGCTTCTTCGACGAGGCCGATCTTGAGCCCAGCGATGCCGTCGTTCAGCCCGGCGGTGTAGTCGACGCCGTTCGGTGCGTGTCCCTGGCGAGGGTCGTTGCCATCCGGCCCGGCGATGACCGTGAGAAACGTGGCGAGGTCGGTCATGTTGCGTGCGACCGGTCCGATGTGGTCGATGGTCATCTCGATGGGAAACGCGCCGGTGTAGGGCACCAGCCCCCAGGTCGGCTTGATGCCAGGAATGCCGCACCACGACGACGGCATCCGCACCGATCCGCCTTGGTCGCCGGCGGTCGCCATGTCGACTTCGCCTGCCGCGACCAGCGCGCCGCTGCCGCCGGAAGACCCGCCGGAAGTTCGGGTGGTGTCCCACGGGTTGCGCACTGGGCCGGTTGCGGGCGTGTGGCTGCCGCCGGAAAAACACAGGTCTTCGCACACCGACTTGCCCAAAATGCGGCCGCCGGCGTCGAGGATGCGTCGCACGACGGTCGCGTCGACGCTCGGGGTGTAGCCCTCAAGAATGCGCGAGCCGTTCATCATCGGAACGCCGGCGACGGCGGTGTTGTCTTTGATGGCGAACGTGCGCCCAGCTAGCGGGCCTTCGTTTCGTTCTTGGATGTCGCAGCGGTAGTACCAGGCGCCGAGCGGGTTGTCGACGTCGGCCGGGCGATAGCTCTCGCGCTGCGGCGCGGTCGGTCGCGACGCCTCATAGAGCGCGTCGACCTGGTCGTAGGAAGCCAGCGATCCCTCGATGAGGGTTCGGAACACCGCCAGCTGGTCGTCTGTGAGCCCCAAGCCCCACTTGTTTGAAATTTCTTTGAGGTCAGAAACCTCGGGAACTGGAATGGTCACTTCGCGCCTCCTTTTGTCGCACGCTAGGTGTCGCTGAACTCAAAGTAGTCGCGCGAACGCGAGGCGTATACCCGCGAATGCAGGTTGTGCGGTGAGTTCGCGCGAATGCAGGTTTGACTGGCGGCCCGGCGTCGTGGCCCTCGATGAGGGCTCTAGCTTCGGGTGATCAGCGGGTAGAGCCCGTCTGCGCCAGCGCCTACCGCGTGAGCGCCGAGCGCGCGGCGCCACCTGGCTTCTGAGCCGAACTCCTTGCGCCACGACCAGAGCCGCCGGCTGAGCTGATGAAGCGGGTACTCCTGCGTCATGCCCATAGCCCCGTGCGCCTGGTGGCACGCCTTGGTCGCACGAGCGGCAGCCTGGTTCGCGACCAGCTTGGCTGCGGCGATTTCAAACGTCGCGTCGGCGAGGTCGTCGCTCTGGCTGGCAGCCAGCCCGGCGTGAGCCGCAGCCATCTGCGCGAGCGCGGCGTCTTGAGCAGCCCACACGAGATGCTGCTGGACAGCTTGAAAGCGGGCTACCGGCCGGCCGAACTGGACACGCTCGTTGGTGTAGCTCACCGTGAGGCGGCTCATCTTCATGAGCGCGCCGGCCATCAGCGCGACCCGGCCGAGCGCGCCCCGCAGTTCGAGCGTGACGGGGTTGACGTGCGGGCCGACCGGGTGAGCCACCGCGGGTGTGTCGTTGAACGCGACGTCGTCGCGCGGCTCGCCCGCCATGTTTGGGCGCGAACGAACTTGGGCGTCGGCGAGCGCGAAACGAACAGCCACGTTCGCGCCTTGGCTGTTGGTCGTCAAGAGCCAGCCGTGGCTCGCGGCGCTGGCCCACGGCACGTTGGTTGCTGAGCCTGACAGGCGCGCTTCGCCGTCCGCGCCTTCGAGCGTCACGTCATGGGTGGCGGCGACGGTGCACGGCGCGGCGTCTTGGCTAGATGCCAGTTCGACGCCAGCCGCGCCGCACAGCCAGCCCGCGAGAAGGTCGTGCTCGGCGAGCGGTAGAGGGGCGGCGTGGTAGCCGGCCAGGCGCAGCACCTCGAGCGCGTCTTGAAGCCGCCCGCCGAAACCTCCGGCCGTCTCGGGCGTCGAGACTGCCGTGAAGCCCGCCTCATCGAGCGTGCGCCACAGCGCGCCAGCCCAGCCTGTGGCCTCGGCGCTTTGAACGGCCTCGTGGGTGCAGTGTTCGCCGAGCAGGCGGTCAACGGTGTCGGTCAGCACGTCGTCGACCCCGAACGCGTCGGCGGCTTGGCTAGGCGTGGTGGGCGCTGCGGCGCTCACGCTGCGCGCTCCGTCAACCCTTGTAGCCCGCGGGAGGCGACCGAGCGCAAGATCTCGATGGTGCCGCCGCGGATGGTGTTGCCGGGGAACGTCACCACGCACTGCGCCAACAACCGCTCGAAGAGCGAGTCGGCTTCGGGGGAGTACTCGCCCTCGGTGAGCTGCACCAACGCTTCGACAACTTCTTGCTCGAACCGGGTGCCCATCTCTTTCACCAGCGCGCTCTCGACCGACGGCGCCTCGCCTTCGTCGATCAGCCGAGCGACCGAGAGCGACAGGTTGCGAATCGACCACCAGCGCGCCGCCAGCTCGCCAAACAGGTCAGCGACCGGCTCGGCTAGCTCGGTGCCTGCTGACTCGCGCAGCAGCTGCTCGACCGTCGAGAAGGGCGACAGCCATCGGTCGGGGCCGCCGCGCTCGTACGCCATCTCGGTCGTGTTCTGGTGCCAACCCATGCCCAAATCTCCGACCACGTTTTCGTCTGGCACGAACACGTCGTTACACGACACCTCGTTGAAGTGGTGGGTGCCGTCCAAGAAAGGGATCGGGTTGATCTCGAGCCCGTCGCTGGTCAGGTCGATCAAGAACTGCGACAGCCCGGCGTGCTTGTTGCCGTCTTCCATCGGAGCCGTGCGCAGCAGGCAGATGAACCAGTCGTTGAGATGCGCGTTGGACGTCCAGATCTTGGTGCCGTTGATGATCCATCCGCCCTCGGTTCGTTCGGCTCGAGTCGAAACCGAGGCGAGGTCGGAGCCGCTGTCTGGCTCGCTCATGCCGATGGAAAAGCCCAGCTCGCCGCGACACAGCGGCCCCAAGAAGCGCTCGCGCTGCTCGTCGTTGCCGAACTTCAAGATGATGTTGCCGGTCTGACGGTCGCCGACCCAGTGGTAGCCCACCGGCGCGCCCCAGCGCAGCATCTCTTCAACCACGATGAACCGCTCAACCGCGGTGCGGTCGGAGCCGCCCCAAGCCGACGGCAGCGCCATGCCGACCCAGCCGCGCTGCGCCATCTTCTTTGAGAACTCCTTGTCGTGGCGCGCCGCCATGCCCAAGCACGGCTCGTGGCTGCCGACCGGCAGCTCGGTGGCCAGGAAGTTTCTGACGTCTTGTTGCAGCCGCAGCTCATCTGCGGTGAGTTGGGTGGGAACGAACCTCACGGACTGCCAGCTCCTCTAGTTGCGGTCGAGACGGCTCTAGGAGAAGCCGGTTCGTCGGTGGTCGGCACGTCACCATACGCCTTGCGGCGTTCGAACGCGGCCAGCAGCGGCTTCGACTGCGCGAACAGCACGACGCCCGCGCTGAGCGCGAACACGGCTCCGACGCCGCTCACCAGGTTCGCTTCGGCGACGCGGGCGATCGACGCGATCCAGCCCAGCGTGATCAGCATCATCGCCGCGCCGATGCCCGCCACGATCGCGCTCCACCGGTACAGCCGCAACTCTTGCGCGCCAAACACCGCAGAGGCGCCCAGCGAGAAGCACAGCCCCACCAAACAGAGCGCCAGCGTCCACCAGCCCAGCCCGGCTCCGTCGCTCGTGTAGCCGTCGAGCACAACGTCGCCCGTGCGAACGGCTTCGGAACGCTTGGCGACGATCTCCGCTGCCAGCGTCGCGGCGGTCACCAGGTCGCCTTGGGCTTCCGCGATGTCTGCCTGCTGCGCGATGTCGTCTAGCTCGATCTGCAGCTCAGGCGTAATGACCGAGCCTTCGCGGGTGTCGAACGTCCAGCCGGAGTAGCCGCCTGCGACGACCAGCACGACCGCGGCGACCGCGGCGGCGATCTTGCCGTAGGAGATGCGAGGGCTGAGCGGCACCCGCGCCGCCATCGGCGCGAGCCAGAGCCACCGCAGCGCGGCGCTCGCCGCCGCGAGGGCGGCCAGCGACGCGAGCCAGAAGCCCCAGTCGCGGCCCAGCGCGGTGGCGCCCTGCGGCGGGCTGATCACTGCGAACCCGAACAGTCCGCCCAGCGCGGCCAAGGTGTAGATGACCGCACCGTCCGCGCCGAGCCAGCGCGAGCCGCCGCCCGGTCGCACCAGGTTCTGCACCCCAGCCGCTAGCGCCGCGGCTGCGGTCATGGCGACGAACAGTCCCAGCCACGAGCCGCCGCTGGCTTCGATGCCTCCGAACGCGCCGTTGAGGTCGAGGTCGCCGAAGCGGGCGTACGCGCTGATCAGCCCGCTGCCGCTGTTCCACGGAAACACCGGCGCAGTGGCGAACACGACCACGGCGAGCGACGCGGCCGCGACGACCCACACGGCCCGACGCTCAGGCGCGCTGAGCGCTACGTGGTCGTCGTCGGCTGCTTCGTCGTCGGTGGCTCCGAGGCTGCGGCGCAGCGACCGGATGCCGCTCTGGCTCGCGGTCGCGGCGGCAGTCTCGTCTTCGGTCGGCAGCAATGCCTCCGGGTCGCGGCGATGCGCCCACGCGTCCATGATGCGGCTCACGATGTTGCGACGCTCGCCCGCGCTGGGTTGGGTGAGCCGGTCGAGCACGACGGCGACCAAGAAGAAGGCCAGACCGCCCGAGCCGGCGAGCGCGATGTCGAGGTTTGAGATCGCACGGAACAACAAGCGGCCCAGCCCGCCCGCTCCCATGATCGCGGCGATGCCGAGCATCGAGATCGACAACAAGAGGGTTTGGTTGAGCCCGGTCAGCAGCGCAGGTCGAGCGAGCGGCAGCTGCACGTCGGTGAGCACCCGCAGCTCTGAGGCGCCGTACGCGCGGGCGGCTTCCACCACGTCGCCGGGCACTTGACGGATGCCCAAGTTGGTGAGCCGAATGAGCGGCGGCAAGGCGAACACCATCGTCACCATCGTCGCGGACACCGGCCCGATGCCGAAGAAGAAGATGAACGGCAGCATGTAGACGAAGCTGTGCACGACCTGCATCGCGTCGAGCACCGGTCGCACGACCGTCCACGCGCTGTCGACCCGGCCGCACAGCACGCCCAGCGGAATGCCGATCACCGAGCACAACAACACCGCGACGCTGATGAACCCGATCGTTCTGGCGGTCTCCAGCCAGTAGTCCTGGCCTAACAACCCGCAGATGACCAGCGCGAGCGCCGACATCAACCCCACCACGGGGCCTCTGAACAGCCAGCCCAGCACCAGCACGGCCGCGCACACTGCGATCCACGACATCTGTAAGAGCCACTCGTCGTTGACGATGCGCAGCAGCTCAGAGAACGGCCACTCGATGACCTCGAGGGTGTCTTTCAGGTTCAAATCGACCCAGCGGGTTACCTGCTCTACCCAGTCGCCGACGGGAATGTTCCAGGTGTTGAGCACGGTGTTCTGGCGTGGCTCCCAGTCTTGCGGCAGCGCCCACCGGTAGACGGAAAGCAGCCCCACGAACACGGTGGCGCCGACGGTGATCGTCCAGCGGCGCAGCGCGGACGCGCCCACGACCAGCAGCAACGGCACGACGAAAAGCCCGATCAGCGTCGCCCACTCGGCCACCGTGGCGACCCAGTCGATTACATCTGCGCTGGTTTCGACGTTGGTGATGGTGTCGATGAAGTCGTCGATGAAGTGGCCGTCGTATTCGGCGACGCCGTCTTGTTGCGCGCGGTGCTGCGCGGGGAGCAGGCTCACATGAACACCTCTCGCTCAAAACCCTCGACGAGGCTCTCGACGCGCCCCAGCTCTTCCATGATGAGGCGCGGGTCTAAGTTGCCGATCAGCACGCCCGCCTCGTCGATGACGGCGATGGACAGGCCGCGACCGGCCGACGCGTACAGGTCGTTCAACGTGGTCTCGGGCGCGACCTGGTCGAAGTCTCGGCGCAGCGCCGACTTGATGTCGGTGCTGCCGACGCTGATCGCGCGCAGCCCGTCTTCGATGGTCAACAACGCGGTGGGCCGGCCCTCGTCGTCCACGATGAAACGCCCGTAGTGGTCGCCGAGGGTGCCCAGCGCATCGGCCAGCGCGAGGTCGGTGCTGAGCGGCCTCGGGTCGGTCATCACCTCGTGCGCCTGGATGACGCGGCCCTGGTCGACGTCTTTCACGAACTCGGCGACGTAGCCGGTCGCCGGTTCGGTGAGGATCTCTTCTGGCGTGCCGACCTGGACTACCTTGCCGTCTTTCATGATGCAGACCCGGTCGCCGATGCGCAGCGCCTCGTTGAGGTCGTGCGTGATGAACAAGATCGTCTTGTGAACTTCGGCTTGAACGTCCATGAGTTCGTCTTGCATCTGACGGCGGATGAGCGGGTCGAGCGCGCTGAACGCTTCGTCCATCAACAAGATTGGCGGGTCTGACGCGAGCGCGCGGGCGAGCCCGACCCGCTGCTGCATGCCGCCAGAGAGCTGCGCCGGCCGGTGCTCGGCGAACGCGGCGAGCCCGACCAGCGACAACGCACGCATCGCGCTCTGGGTGCGCTCTGACTTGCGCACGCCTTGCACCTTGAGCCCGTAGCCGACGTTCTCGATGACCGACCGGTGGGGGAACAGGGCGAAGTGCTGAAACACCATGCCCATCTCGGCTCGGCGAAACGCTTGCAGCTCGCGCCCGTGGAGCTTCTGGCAGTTCGTTCCCTCTACCAGCACCTCGCCGTGGGTGATGTCGTAGAGCTTGTTGACGGTGCGGATGGCGGTCGATTTGCCCGAGCCGGAGAGACCCATGACGACGAATATTTCGCCTCGGCGAACCTCGAACGACACGTCGGCTAGGCCGACGACGTGGCCGGTCTGACGCTGAACTTCGTCTTTGTCGACGCCCGCCGATGCCAGCTCGAATGCTCGGCCCCGGGGCTGTGGTCCGAAGATTTTGTAGACGTTCTTTAGCTCGATTATGGGATCGGAGGCGGGTTCGTTCGGGGGTTCATCGGTCGCCGTGGTCGCCATGTGATGTCTCGTCTCGTCGTCTGACGCAGGTAAGTGCCTTCACCGTAGCCGCGCGCCCACGGGTTGGTGGGGGATTAGCTAGGCGGGTCAACCGCCGCGACCAGTTTGCCGTCGGTACGTAGGGCGTCGCAGCGGGCTTGATTTGTGGCCGTCTCGCGGAGCTTCGCGATGTCTGGCGCAGGTCGAGAAGTTGCTGGCTCGGTCGCGAACAGACGCTCGAGTGCCGCGGCGATGCTCAGCAACCGGTGATCTTCATAGATAGGTCCGACGAGCTGCACGCCGAACGGCAGCCCGTCGAAGAGCCCCGCTGGCAGGGCCGTGACCGGGTGCCCCACCACCGTCAGCGACGCGCTCAAGCCCAGCCACGCCATGTAGTTGTCGACCGGTGCGCCGTCGATTTCGCGCGGGAACAGCTGGCGCCAGTCGAACGGCGGCACGCTCACGCCTGGGCAGACGATGACGTCGACGTTCGCGAACTGGTCGTTGGTGTGCGCGAACAGCTCGACCTGTCGACGGCGGGCCACCGCTATGTCTAGGACGGTCGAGTTGAGCGCGGTGAGATAGGTGTGCTTGATGTTGGGGTTGAAGCCGTCGTCGAACTTGTGCGCCATTCGATGAAACTGCGTAGCCATGATGTCGGCGCGGAGCTGCCAGTCGACCGCCGGGGCATCGGTGAGATCGAGCGGCACGTTGACGACGTCGGCGTGCTTGGCCAGCAGCGCGACCCGTTCGCCGAAGGCCCTACGCACCGACCGGCTCACCAGCAGGCCGCCCAGGTCTTCGCTGACGCCGATGCGCAGCTGCGCGAGGTCGACTTCGGCGAGGTTGGCGAAGACGGTCGCGTCGAGGGGAAACGCCATCGGGTCGCGCTGGGCGGCAGCGGGCGGGCCGTCGCGGCTCGCCATCACCGACAGCATCAAGCCGACGTCCGCGACGGTTCGTCCCATCGGGCCGTTGACCGCGTAGAAGGTCTGGGTGATCGTGCGGTTCTCTGCGGCCACCGTGCCGGGCGTCGACCGATGCGCCGCGACGCCGCAGTAGGTGGCAGGTATTCGCAGGCTGCCGCCGTGGTCAGAGCCCGTCGCGAGGGCTGCCATCGCGCACGCCAGTGCTACCGCAGAGCCGCCAGACGAACCGCCGCAGGTGCGCTCTGTGTCGAACGGGTTAGCGGTCGCGCCGTGGAGGCGGTTGACGGTGTTAGCGCCGATGCTCAGCTCGGGCGTGTTCGTCTTGGCGATGACGATGGCGCCGGCCGCTCGCAGGCGCGCGACGAGCGGCTCGTCGCGCTCCGCGACGAAGTTCGCGTAAGGCTCGGCTCCGTATGACGTCACCAGGCCGGCGGTCGCGTGGATGTCTTTCACCGCCAGCGGCAAGCCAGCGAGCGGGCCCAGCGGTTCGCCTCGGGCGATCGCGTCGTCGATCTGCGCGGCGGCTGCGAGCGCAGCCTCGTCGTCGCGGGCGACCAGCGCGTTGAGCGCCCCGTCTACCTCGTCGGCCCGGCGCAAGCACGACGCCACCAGTTCGGTAGCGGCTAGCTCGCCTCGGGCGACCAGCTCGGCTGCTTGCGTGGCGCGAAGGTCGCAGGGCTCGGTTGTCATTGCGTCAGCGTGGCACGCGCGCGGGTACCGTCACAGCCGTGTCAAGCGCACCTTCGTCTGTTGAGCCGGTCGAGCGACACGACGTGGTGGTCGTGGGCGCAGGCTTCGCGGGGATGTACATGCTGCATCGACTGCGCGGCGCAGGTTTCGACACGGTCGTGCTGGAACGCGGCGGTGGCGTCGGCGGCACCTGGTACTGGAACCGCTACCCAGGCGCGCGCTGCGACGTCGAGAGCCTCCAGTACTCCTACTCGTTCGACGAAGACCTGCAACAAGAGTGGGAGTGGAGCGAGCGCTACTCAGGCCAGCCCGAAATTCTGCGTTACGCCAACCACGTCGCCGACCGCTTCGACCTGTTTGACGACATTCGTTTCGACACCACGGTGGCCGCCGCGACCTTCGACGACGACGAGGCCTGCTGGCACCTAGACACCGAAACCAGCGACGGGCCCAAGCGCTACCAGGCGCAGTTCGTGGTGATGGCGACGGGTTGTTTGTCGTCGGCAAACACGCCCGATTTTGCGGGTCTCGACAGCTTCGCCGGGCCCACCTACCACACCGGCAGCTGGCCGCACGAGCCGGTCGACTTCGCGGGCCAACGAGTGGGCGTGATCGGAACGGGCTCGTCTGCTGTGCAAGCCATTCCAGTCATTGCCGCACAGTGCGCCGAGCTGACCGTGTTTCAGCGCACGCCCAACTACTCGGTGCCCGCTCGCAACGAGCCGCTCGACGAAGACCGCCAAACCCGCTGGAAGGCGCGATACGCGCAGCACCGAACCGCGGCGCTCGCGGACAACGCCGCGCTGCTGTATCGACTGCCGACGGGCACCACCTCCGCGAAAGAGGCCGACGACGACCAGTTCGCCGAGACGATGGAAGAACGCTGGCAAACGGGTGGCTTCACCTTCTACCGCGCGTACGGCGACGTCGGGCTCGACACCGAGTCGAACGAACGCATCGCCAGCTTCGTGCGAACGAAGATCGCCGAGGTCGTCGACGACCCGGCCACCGCCGAGCTGCTCAGCCCGACCAACACCATCGCGTGCAAGCGGCCCTGCCTCGACACCAACTACTTCGAGACCTTCAACGAAAACCACGTCACGCTCGTCGACGTGAGCACTCAGCCCATCGAGCGCATCACGCCGAACGGAGTGGTGACCGGGGGAGTGGAATACCCGCTCGACGTGCTGGTGCTGGCGACCGGTTTCGACGCGATGACCGGCACGTTGCTGCGTATGAACATCACCGGTCGCGACTCGCTGACGCTCGCGCAGCAGTGGGAAGCCGGGCCGCGAACGTACCTCGGGCTGGGCGTGCCGGGTTTTCCGAACATGTTCACCGTCAGCGGCCCGGGCAGCCCGTCGGTGCTGACCAACATGATCCCTTCGATTGAGCAGCACGTCGACTGGATCACCGACTGTCTCGTTCACCTACGCAGCCAGTCGGCCTCCACCATCGAGGCGACAGAGCAGGCCACCGAAGACTGGGTGCACCACGTGAACGCGGTAGCCGACATGACGCTGTATCCGACGTGCAACTCGTGGTACCTCGGCGCGAACATTCCTGGCAAGACACGGGTGTTCATGCCGCTGGTGGGCTTTCCGCCGTACGTGAAGATTTGCGACGAGGTCGCCGCCGAGGGTTACCGCGGGTTCGAGGTAGCGTTCGGCTAGCACGGCTCGCTGGCGCTCCTCAACAGGCCGCCGCCAACTAGCCAACAACAAAGAGCCAACAACAAAGAAAGGGTGCAACCCATGGCAGTCAAGTCAGTCAACGAGATGGTCGCGGAGGCCAAGACCCGCATCGACAACATCTCACCCGCCGAGGCGCACCGCCGCGTCACCGAAGAGGGCGCGCTGATCGTCGACATCCGCGACGTCCGCGAGCTGCAGCGCGAGGGCGCGATCGTCGGCTCGATGCACACGCCGCGGGGCATGCTCGAGTTTTGGGTCTCACCCGACTCGCCGTACACGAAAGAAGAGTTTCAAGGTGACCGCGAGTTCATCTTGTGCTGCGCGGGCGGCGGACGCTCGGCGCTCTCAGCCGACACGCTCCAGGAGATGGGCGTCGAGAAGGTGAGCCACATCGAAACCGGCTTCGGCGGCTGGCGGGCCGACGGCATGCCGGTCAGCGATTATGAGACTTACAAGGCGCAGCGCTAGCTAGTTCCGGAATTTGTCGAGCAGCTCGGCGACGCGGTTGTCGCGCGGGAAGTAGCCGTCGGGCACCTCGATCTTCGGGTCGACACTTTCCTGAGCGTGCGGCGCGTCGGCCTTGGCGGGTTCGACCACTCCCATCGGATGCGGCTCTTCGGTAGGCGCTGGTTCGGGTGCGCTGGGTGCTGGCGCGGCTATGCCGGATGCCTCTCGCGCCTTTTGTGACCTCGCCAGCAGAGCAGCGAGGCGCCCCTCGGCAGCTTCGCTCGCATCGCTGGCCGGTTCGGGTTCGCTGGCGGCCTCGGCTTCTGGCGCGCCCGGTGCTGGCGCGTCAGGGGCTGGCGCGTCAGGGGCTGGCGCGGCGGCGGGCTGGCCACCCGGTGGCGGCGCGGCGGCGGCGAGTTCGGCGGCCGCTTCGCGCTCGGCTGCGGCCGCTTCATCGGCGGTGCGCTCGGCGATGTAGGCAGGCCACTGCTTGGCTGGCACCAGCCGGTCGTGCGGCACCGACAACAGCTCGACGTCGTTCGCAAAGCGCACCCGATAGCGCTTCACGTCAAAGCCGACCGACCGGCCCAGCTTGCCGACGGTGCCCTGCGGCACGCCAGGGAGGTCGTCGGTGAGCACCACCTTGGTGCCCTTGCGGTACTCGGTCAGTTCAGCGGTTGAGCCCATCGGCGCGCAAATCTACGCGCTGTCGTGGCGCGCGCTTGGCACTTCGTGACCGGCTCGCTGGTGGGCGAGCTAGCAAACTGGCCTCATGAGCACTACACGACCGACCGCGCTGGTCATTGGAGGAACCGGCCCGACGGGCCCACACATCGTCAACGGCTTGGGCGAGGCTGGCTACGACATCACCATTCTTCACACCGGACGACACGAGTCACCGGCCATCGGCCCCGAGGTGCGCCACATCCACACCGACCCGTTCGACGTGACGAAGACCGCCGACGCGCTGGGCACCGACTCCTTCGATTTGTCGATCTTGATGTACGGCCGCGTGCGCGACCTAGTTCACGTGCTGACCGGCCGCACCGGCAAGCTGATGACGATCGGCGGGTTTCCGGTCTACGCGGGCTGGGGCGACGCCGACGCGTTTGCGCCTGCGGGAATGCGCGCACCCACTCGCGAAGGCGCGCCGCTCGCCGACGCGCAGCCCGCGAACGACCACGAGGCGAGCGGCCTCACCGGAGCACCCGTTGCCGCCAAGGTCGCCCAGATAGCAGTCACCGAACGCAAGATCTTCGAGGTTCACCCCACCGCCACGCACTTCCGATATCCGTGGATCTACGGCCCCAACCAGACGTCTCCCCGCGAGTGGCTCGTCGTGCGACGAGTGCTAGACGGGCGCCGACGCATCGTGGTGCCCGACAGCGGGTTGAGCCTGCAGTCGATGGCCCACGTCAAAAACGCCGCCGCGATGGTGCTGGCCGCGGTGAGCGCAGGCGAGGTCGCCGACGGCGAGACCTACAACGTGTGCGACGAGTGGACGCCCACGACCACCCAGTGGATCGAGCTGCTGGCCGAGGGGCTGGGTCACACCTTCGAGATGATCTCTATGCCGTGGGAGCTGGCGAGCGTCAGCCAGCACTTGACGCAGCGCTCGACGCCGCATCACCGTTTCATCGGATGCGACAAGGCGATGGCTCAGCTGGGCTACCGCGACGTCGTCGGCGTCGCCGACGGGCTGACCGACACGGCGCGCTGGCTGGCCGAAAACCCGATCGAGCGAGGCGGGCCGACCGAGCTAGCTATTGCGGGCACCTTTGACTACGAAGCCGAAGACAGGCTCATCGACGCGTGGCTGGCTGCGACGCAGCCGCTCGTCGACGTCGCGGCTGGCGCGAGCACGGGCTACATCGACCGCTACACGGCGGCGTTCGACGACCGCCCGGAAGCCAAGCAGGGCTGGCGTTCGGTTCACCCGTCTGCCTAGCCGCCGTGGGCGTCTGGCTCGCGCTCGGCTGGCCGCAGCTCTACCTCGGTCGCCTTGATCGCTACCCACACGTGGCTGCCGGGCGTCAAGCCGAGTTCGCGGGCCGCGCCGGGGGTGATGTCGACGGTGAGCGGCAGCGGCTGCGCCAGCACTACGCGGGTGACCTCACCTAGCGGTTCGACGACCTCAACCACGCCAGCGCAAACGTTGCGCGGGCTGCCTGACGGCTCGCTCGCGTGCAAGGTCGCGGCCCGCGGGTGAACGGTGAGCAGCACAGCGCCCGACGTAGTTGTGTCAGAGCTTGTGATCTCAACGGGGTAGTCGGACAACCTGGTGCGGCCGTTTGCGGCGGTGCCTCGAAACAGGTTTGTGCCCGCCAGCTGCGCCGCGTAGGTCGTGCGCGGGTGACGGCGAACTTCCTCAGGCGTGCCGCGCTGGGTGATGCGACCGTCTTCGATGATCAGCATCTGATCGGCCAGCAGAAACGCTTCGGTCGCGTCGTGGGTGATGACGAGTCTCGGCGCGCCGGTGCGCTCGAACGCCGAGCGCAGCATGCGGCGCATGGCGGGTCGCGCCGCGTGGTCGATGCGCGCCAGCGGCTCGTCTAGCAGCACGACATCTGGGTCGCTCGATAACGCCCGCGCGAGCGCGACCCGTTGCGCTTGGCCGCTTGAGAGCTGGCTGGGTCGACGGTCGCGCAGCGCGGTGAGATCGAACGCGTCGAGCGCTCCTGTCAGCCGCTGGTTTCGCAGCGCGCCACGCCCGCTCATTCCGAACGCCACGTTCCGGCTGACGGTCATGTGCTCGAACAGCAGCCCGTCGGCGAACATCACTCCGACGCGTCGTTGCTCGGGCGCGAGGTCTATGTCGCGCTCGGTGTCGACGAACACCCGCTGCGGCGCAGCGATGTAGGCGCGCCGCGGACGCACCAGCCCGGCTATCGCCGCGAGCGTCGTGCTCTTGCCGGCGCCGTTCGGCCCGACCATGACGGCCGTGTGGCCAGCTCGCACCGTGAAGTCGACGTCGAGGGTGAAGCCGTGCGCGCGTAGCTCGATCTCAGCAACGAGCGACCGGCCGTCGCCGCGCGTAGACGCGTCGGTCGTCACGGGGCGTGGCTTCTGGTGGGCCACCATCGGTCGCGCAGCGCAACCAGCACGACGAGCGACACCGCGACGAGCACCAGGCTGATGGCGACCGCGGCGTCGCGGTCTTGCTCCATCGCGACGAACACCGCGAGCGGCAAGGTTTGAGTGCGCCCGCCCAAGTTGCCAGCGAACGTGATTGTGGCTCCGAACTCGCCCAGCGCGCGAGCCCAGGCGATGACGAAGCCGCTCACCAGCGCTGGCCGCAGCATCGGCAGCGTCACCCGCAACAGCACCCGCCAGCGACCCGCGCCCAGCGTCGCGGCAGCCTGCTCGTACCGAGGGTCGATGTTGCGCAGCCCGCCCTCTACTGCCAACACGAGCAGAGGAGTGGCGACGAACGCGTTCGCCACGATCACGCCGCCCAGCGAGTAGGGGAGCAACAGTCCGGTCGCTTCGTAGACGGGCTCGCCCAGCGTGCCACGCCGCCCCAGCGCGAACAGCAGCGCCGCGCCCGCGACCACCGGAGGCAGCACCATCGGCAGCGTCACGATGCCTCTAAGCAAGCTCACGCCAAAGAACCTGCTGCGCGCGAGCACATAGGCCAGCGGCACACCGACCGCTAACGCCAACGCAGCCGCCGCAACGGAGGAGACGAGCGACAGCACGAGCGCGTCGCTGACGACCGAGCTGGTGAGGTAGCTGCCGAGCGACCTCCACGGCGCGGCGAGCAGCAATCCGGCGAGCGGCACCGCGAAAAACGCAGCGCCGGCCACGGCGAGCAGCACGAACGGCCACGGCGGGCGCGACGGGCGTGCCGAGAGCACCGACGAAGGTGGCGGCGTGCTCACGGCGACGCGTGGCCGGGCGCCGGGCCGAAGCCGTGGCGCTCGAAGATTTGCGCGGCGCCGCTGCCCGCCAGATGCTCGACGAAGCGCTGGGCTCGGCGCAAGCTCGACGCGTCGGTGAGCACGGCGGCGAAGTAGGTGGTCGACGGCGGCCGTTGGTCGGTTTCGACTTCGCGCAGCTCGCTGCGCGCGCTCACGTCGCTGGCGTACACCACGCCGACGTCTAGCTCGCCGGTCGCGAGCTTGGTGGCCAGGTCGCTCACGCTTAGGGTGAGCGTGTCGGGGCGCGCGGCGATGGAGGTGCTCGCGAGCCACTGCTGGGCCAGCGCTCCGCACGGCACGGCCGGGTCGCAGAGGCCCACCAGCAGCTCGCTGCGAGCTACGTCCGCGAGTCCGCTCACCGCGGCTGGGTTGTGCGTCGGCACAGCTAAGGCCAGCCGGTTGGTCGCGAGCGCCACGGGTTCATCCGCGAAGTCACGGTGCGACGCTGCGGCGCTGATGTGATCGAGGCTGGCGGGAATGAACACGTCTGCCGGCGCGCCGGCTGCCAGCTGCTCACGCAGAGTCGCGCTGCCGCCCGCCGAGATCACGACCTGCGCGTCTTGGTGGTCGCGCTCGAAGCTGCTCGCCAGCTCAGCCATTACGCCGGTCAGCGACGCGGCGACCAGCACGGTGATGCTGGCTTGGTCGTCGAGGGGCGCGCCGTCACTCGAAGTCGAAGCTGGGGCGGCGCAGCCGGTGGCGAGCATCAACGAACCGAGCAACAATCCCGCCTTTACCCCAGCGAGTGCGACCGCTCGCAGCCCGACAGCCGTCACATAGCTGCTGGCTGGCCGTCGCACTCGTGAGAGTCTGCCGCCGGTGACCTGTGAGGCCCTGCTCGCGCGCCTACCGTGCGCGTCGTGACTTCAACTCTCGACTGGTACGGCTGCGCCACGTTTGCCCTTCGCACAGCTGGATTGACGATCTTTCTCGACGCGTATATCGACCGCGCCGAGGTTGCGTCCGGCCCCGGCGTGCGAGCCGCAGACGTCACCGAAGCCGACTGGATTCTCATCGGGCACTCGCACTTCGATCACCTCTACGGAGCGCACGAGATCATGGCCAACACCGACGCCACGCTCATCGGCTCATACGAGTCGATCCGCGTGCTGGAGCAAGCCGGCGTTGACGTCGAGCGTTGCCTGTGCGTCGCGGGAGGAGAAACCATCAAGCTCAGCGACGACGTCACCGTCAGCGTGTTTCCGAGCCAGCACTCGTGCGTTTGGTCGCACCAAGAGATGGATCAACCCGACGTCGTGTGCATCGGCGACCTGGGCGTCGACTTCGCAACCCAGCAACAGAGGCTGACCGAACTGATGGGCTACCTGATGAGCGAAGTGCCGTCTGAGGTCAGCAGCCACATCGCGGCGTGCGCCGGCGGGCACAGCGACCGCGGCGACGGCGGCGCGCTGGTGTACCTGATCGAGTCGCCCGAAGGTTCCGTGCTGTTTCAAGACACCTCAGGGCACTGGAGCGGCGTCTTGCGCGACCTCCGACCAGACGTGGCGATCTTGGCGGTCGCGGGTCGCGGCAACGTCGACGGCGAACCCGTCCAGGGCACGCTCGCGCAGTTCATCGGCCGGCAGGTCGACCTGCTGCGCCCTCACAAGGTGCTCTTTTGTCACCACGACAACTGGCTGCCGGGGTTCTCCATTCCCACCGACACCACCAGCGTCGTCGAGGAGATCGCCCGAGTGCGGCCGGGCACGATCGTGCTTGAGCCCGGCTACCTCGACAGCACGCCCATCTTTTCGTGAGCGACGCTGCGCAAGCGAGTAGGGCCGCCACGCCGCTGGCGGGCACGCGGGTGCTCGACGTCACCGACCATCGCGGCGAGGTCGGCCCGTTCATCTTGGCGGAGTTGGGCGCAGACGTGGTCAAAGTTGAGCCGCCGGGCGGTGCGCCGTCGAGGGCGCACCGGTTTGAGTTCGCGGCATACAACTCCAACAAGCGTTCGGTGTGTTTGGACTTAGGCACGGCCGCGCACCGGGAGACGTTCGAGCGGCTGGTGGCTAGCAGCGACTTCGTTTATCGCTGCGCTCCAGACGGGCCGTTCGCCGCGGCGTTCGCCGAGCACGGCTACGACCACGAGACGCTCGCTGCGCTGAACGACCAGCTGGTAGACGTCGTCATCACGCCCTTCGGACCTGACGGGCCGCGCGCGGACGACCCGGCGTCCGAACTCACGCTCGCCTGCCTGGGAGGTTCGGCGAACCTGCAAGGCGTGCCCGAACGTGCGCCGGTGAAGGCGTCGATACCGCAGGTCTGGCGACACGCCGGCGCGGAAGGTGCGGTGGCCGGACTGATGGCGC
Source organism: uncultured Acidimicrobiales bacterium (assembly GCA_964424585.1). Lineage (GTDB taxonomy): Bacteria > Actinomycetota > Acidimicrobiia > Acidimicrobiales > Poriferisodalaceae > CAYRJD01. The sequence continues at coordinate 47,221 of CAYRJD010000017.1, forward strand.
GCGCTCATCAGGCGCGAGCGTCTGGCGCGAAGCTGGTATCTGTTTCGGCGCAAGCCGCCGTCACGTGGACGCTGCTGAACGCGATGGAAGCGCACGCCATCTGCGGACGTGACACCGAGCGAACCGGCACGATCGTGCCGCTCGCGGCGCCGCTGCAGCTGCGGCACGAAACGAAAGACGGCCACGTCATCGCGGTGGCGCGCGGCGTGCCGGTTGGCCGGCTGCTGGAATGGCTGATCGCCGAGGAGATCGTTCCGGAATCGTGGCGCGCCGAAGACTGGGAAACGTTCGACCAGCGCATGGTCGCGGGCGAGCCGACCGACCACACGTTTGACGAGCTGTCAGCGGCGGTCGCCGAACTCTGCGCTCGCTACACCAACGACGAACTGCTGCGAAAGGGGCTCACCTGCGGCGAAACGATCGCGCCGATCAACACCGTCGCCGACTTGGTCGAACTCACGCACCTTGGCCAACGAGAGTTCTGGACGCGCGGCTACAAGAGCTTCGACGATGCGAGCGGCGACGCGTTCGAGGCCAACTTTCCTGGCGGCTTCGTGAAGATCGACGGCGTTCGCGTCGGCGGCGTGCGCACGACGCCTGCTGTTGGTGAGCACGACGCAGCCGTGCCCGAGATGACCCGAGAGGGCGCGGCCACGGGTGGCTCGGGCGCCGGCGGCTCGATCGGCAACTGTTCGCCGGGCTCAGATCAGCTGGCGTTCGACGGCCTCAAGATCGCGGACTTCAGCTGGATCGGCGTTGGCCCGATCACCGCCAAGGCGTTTGCCGATCACGGCGCGACGGTCGTGCGCATCGAGTCGCACACTCGGCTGGACGGCTTGCGCGTCAACCCGCCGTTCAAAGACGACGTCGTCGACGTCGACATGGCGCACTTCTTCGGCACGTTCAACACCTCAAAACTCAGCATCGACATCGACCTCGCCAATCCGGCAGGGGTAGAGGTAGCCCGCAAGATGATCGCCTGGGCCGACGTGGTCATCGAAAGCTGGACGCCCGGCACGTTCGCGCGCACGGTCGCCGACGACGAGACGATCCGCGCGCTCAACCCCAGCGCGATCGTGGTGCACACTTCGCTCATGGCCAGCGGGGGGGAGCTGACCGACATCGCCGGTTTCGGCTATCACGCCGCCGCTATCGCGGGGTTTTATCCGATGGTCGGCTGGCCTGACTTGCCGCCCGACGGCCCCTACCTCGCCTACACCGACACCATCTCGCCGCGCTTCATCACCACGACCATCGCCGCGGCGCTCGAACGACGCGCCCGCACCGGCGAGGGCTGCGTGATAGAAGCGGCGCAGCTCGAGTGCGGCTTGTCGTTTCTCGCGCCCGAGCTGATCGACTACCAGGTGACCGGACGGGTCGCGACGCGCAACGGCAACCGCGACGTCTGTGTTGCACCTCAAGGCGTATACCCGTGCCTTGGCGACGACCGCTGGATCGGCATCACCATCGACGACGACGAATGCTGGGCGCGATTCACCAAAGCCATCGGCAGCCCCGACTGGGCGACCGACGCCGAGCTAGCCACGTGGGACGGCCGTTTCGCACGTCACGACGAACTCGACGAGCGCATCGCGCGCCTCACGGCGACACAAGACCCGCAAGCGCTCGAACGGCGCCTGTGCGCAGCAGGCGTGCCCGCCGGTTTCGTGCAGCGCAGCAGCGACCTGCTGGCCGACCCTCAATACGCGCACCTGCGGTTTTACCGCTACCTCACCCACCCGGCGATGGACATCGTGCCGTACGCCGGACACCAATACAAGATCGCCGGCTACGACCACGGCCCGCGCTTCGCCGCGCCAAAGCTGGGTGAGCACACCCACCGAGTGCTCACCGAGCTGCTGGGCTTCGCCGACGACGAGGTAGCCGAACTCGCTGTTTCCGGCGCGCTCGGCTAGGCGTTGAACGAGCTTCGCCACATTCCGCTGTCGGTGGTCGACCTGGCGGCGGTCAGCCAAGGCGCCACCAGCGCAGCCGCGCTCGCGGAAACCACCGAGTGCGCCCGCCACGCCGAGCGGCTCGGCTACGTGCGCTTCTGGGTGGCCGAGCATCACAACATGCCGACGGTCGCGAGCACGTCGCCGCCGGTGCTGATGGCGCACCTGGCAGCAAACACGACGACCATCCGGGTGGGCTCTGGTGGCGTGATGCTGCCCAACCACGCGCCGCTGGTCGTGGCAGAACAGTTCGCGATGCTGGAGGCGCTGCACCCGGGCCGCATCGACGTCGGCATCGGACGAGCGCCCGGCACCGACCGCCACACGATGGCTGCGCTGCGCCGGCGCGACCACCCGGAGCAGGTCGATGAGTTTCCACGTGATCTGATCGAGCTGATGGGGCTGCTGGGCGACGTTCGGGCGCGCGAGGGTGCGTGGAACCACCTGTCGGCCACGCCCGTGGCGACCAGCTCGCCCGAGGTGCTGCTGCTGGGCTCTAGCCACTTCAGCGCGCAGCTAGCCGGAATGCTGGGGCTGGCGTACGCCTACGCCAACCACTTCGACATGGGCGGCACGCTCGAAGCGGTCGACGTGTATCGAGCGCATTTTGAGCCATCAGACGTGCTCGATGCGCCGTACGCGATCGTGTCAGCGGCCGTCATCTGCGCGGACGACGACGACATGGCCGCCGAGCTGGCGGCACCGGCGCGGCTCCGGAAGTTCGCGATGCGACACGGGGCGTTCATTCCCTTAGTCGAGCCGGCGGAGGCCCTGGCGCACCCGCAGTGGGCCCAAGCAGAAGTCATGTCGTCTAACTCGATAGTCGGCTCACCGGCGACCGTGGCAGCAGGGCTCGCGCAGCTAGCGGCCGCGTCGAGCGCGGACGAAATCATGGTCAACACCGCCACCTTCGCGCTAACCGAGCGGCTGCGCAGCCTCGAACTGACAGCCCAGGCTTGGGCGGCTTCTCCCGGCTAGTGCCTCGAGGTTATGCGGCGCGATGGTGCCCTTTGTGGCCCCGCGGAAGCCCGCATCGCTCGCCGGCGCGAGGCAGTATGTCGTTACAGAGAGCGGCAGAGACACGACTGTCGTGGTCACCGAAGTACGTTTCGACGAAGCCCGGCAGCATCCCGCAGTTCGCGGAAACCGTGAGCGCGCGTTCTGCTGTCTCGTCGATAACTGCGGAGTCGATCAGCTGTTGAACGATGCGCCTAGAGTGTCGTTCCGATAAGCCGAATCGTGCGGCGACGTCTGTGATGGCTTCGGAGAGCGTGTAGCGGCCTCCGCCCTGGTGGGTTTGCGCTATGACGTGCTCTTCTCGCTCGTCAAAGTCTTTGAACGTCGGCAGGCTGACCAGCTGGTTGTACGTTTGGGTTGCTTCTTTGATGCCAGTATCTACTGCGGCGATATCTATCGGTTTGGCTGGTGCTTCGCTGGCGCACCACGAGTGGTGTCCGACGAGGTGCATCATGTACGGCGATCCGGCGACTGATGCAGAAGCCCGGCTGAGCGCGTCTGGATGGAAGTCGCCACCTTCGATGCTTGCGTAGACGCGCAGCGCCCGCTGCGCTTGGCCCTCCGTCAGCGGCATCGCCGTCGCGGTCGACGAGCTGCTGTCGCCCGACCAACTCGGGGCCTTCGATGGCCCCGAAGGGAGGACTAAAGGGCGTGAGATGATCGAGGGAGCGTTTGGGCATCATAGACGACCTCCGCTTCATGCGCTGACGTGCCTCACCTTACAGGGGCACATCGGAGTTTGTCGCTTGAAAGCCGGGTTATGTCACTTTAGTACCGGAGTTCGTCACTCTTGGACCGAACGTTGTCGCAGTGGCAGCACACCCACAAGGATGACCTGCGATTCCGCCGTTCGCCCAGCACTACTCTGCTGGGACTATGTATAACACATTACTTGCCTCGACCGGCGACGAGCGGGCGCGGGTGGCGCCGAGCCGCACACTCATGGCGTTCGCCGCGCTCGCTGCTTTCTCGCTACTCGCCGTTGCCGCCGCCCTGCCTGCTAGCGCGCTGCGATCTGCGCAGCCGACCGTCACCGAAGGCGCGAGGAACGATCAAGGTGACCGTCTGCTCGCGGGTGCTGACCGTTATGCGACGGCGGTGCTGTTGGCGGGGGTGCCGTTGGATGCTGGCGATGCTGCCACTCGTGAGGTGCTGGTGGTGTCGGGTGAGAGCTTGGTCGACGCGGTGTCGGCGGTGTCGGT
>CAYRJD010000018.1:0-2678 GCA_964424585.1 uncultured Acidimicrobiales bacterium
GGTGGCCCGCTCTAGTGCGACGGGGCGCGCGCTGGCGGTGACCGAAGGCGAGTTCGTCGACCCAGCCACGAACGAGCGTCAGCCGATGGTGTGCTTGAGCTGCGGTGCGCTGCGGTTTCGACGCGCCCGCATCGGCACGAAGGGCGTGGCCGCCGAGCTCGAAGCCGCCGCAGCCGTCAGGGTCGTCGAGGTGGTCGGCGAAGCCAGCGGCGGCTCGCGCGGGGTCGAGCCGACCGCCCGGGTGGGACGCGACCCGGCCGTGTTTGTCGGAACCGATGCGTTGTTGCACCGGGCCGAGCGAGCGGACTACGTGGTGTTCTTGGACTTCGATCAAGAGCTGCTCGCGCCGCGTTTTCGCGCCAACGAAGAAGCCATGGCGCTGCTGTGCGGCGCGGCGCGGCTGGTCGGGCCGCGCGTCGTGAGCAACGGGCGGGTGCTGGTGCAAACCCGGATGCCAGAGCACTCGGTGCTCGCGGCGGCCGTGGCCGGTCAGACCACCAGCTGGTCGGTCGCTGAGGCGGCGCAGCGTCGAGCACGCGCGCAGCCTCCCGATGCGTGCTGGGTGCTGGTGTCTGGCGCAGGTGCCAGTCAGTTCGTCGATACCGCGCGGCGAGCTATCGAACAAGTCGACGACCTAGCGGTTGACATCGGCGCGGCGGGCGACGACACCTGGCGTCTGGTCAGCAGCGACGCTCAGCGGCTGCTCGCGGCGTTGGCGCAGGTTCCTCGTCCCAAGGAGCGCACCCGCATCGAAGTCGACCCGCTGCGGGTGTAGGCAGATGGCTGGGTAGCTTGACGAACCTGATGTCACAGCCGTATGAAGTGCGACTGTTCGGCGATCCGGTTCTGCGGAGCCGAGCGGCCGAGATCGTCGACATCGACGGGCGCGTCGCGGCGATGGCGCATCAAATGCTCCCCGCTATGCGAGCGGCCGAAGGCATCGGGCTGGCGGCACCTCAAGTGGGCATCGCCAAGCGCCTGTTCGTCTACGACCTGGGCGACGGCGCGAAGACTCTCATCAATCCGGTGGTCGTCGAGTCTGACGGCGAGTGGAGTTTCAACGAAGGCTGCCTCTCATTTCCTGGCTTCGCCTTTGACATCGTGCGACCCAAGACAGTGCACATCGTCGCGGTCGATCTAGACGGCAACGACGTCTCGATTGAGGCCGATGAGCTAGAGGCGCGGCTGTTTCAGCACGAACTCGATCACCTAGACGGCGTGATGCTGATCGACCTGCTCGAACGCGACGAACGCCGTGACGCGCTGCGAGCGTGGCGAGCAGGTCAGCGTCAAGAGGCGATCGCCAGCGGAGTCGAGCCTTCCGTTTAGGCGCGCCGCGTCGTCGGAGCCGCAGCAGGTGAGCGTGCCTGTCGGAGTGCCCATCGAGCGGGTCGTGTTCTTGGGCACGCCCGACGACGCGGTTCCGTCGCTGCGCGCGCTGTGCGCAGCCGACATCGCGGTCGTCGGCGTGGTCACCGCGCCGCCCGCGCGGCGTTCGCGTCGGGGAAGATTCACGCCGACGCCGGTCGAGCTGGCCGCGCGTGAGCTGGGGCTGCGCGTGTCCTACGCCGTCGACTCGGTGCTCGATCACCAGCCGGGCAGCTCTGGGCCGGTCTGCGGAGTGGTGGTCGCGTTTGGACAGATCATCAGCGCGCAGGTGCTGGCGCAGCTGCCGATGGTGAACCTGCACTTTTCGCTGCTGCCTCGCTGGCGAGGTGCTGCTCCGGTTGAGCGGGCGTTGCTGGCAGGCGACGAGCTGACCGGCGTGTGCCTGATGGCGTTGGAGGCAACGCTCGACACGGGCCCCGTCTACTGGACCGAGCAGGTTCACGTCGAGCCGGGTGACACGGCACCTGCTCTGCGCGCTCGGCTGGCAAACGTCGGCGCGGCGCGCCTGGCCGCCAGCTTGTCTCGTGGTCTCGGCGAACCGGTCGCTCAGCAAGGCGAGCCGATCTACGCCCACAAGCTCAGTCGGTCAGACCGCAAGATCGACTGGACGCAATCAGCCGAGCAAGTCGACCGGCTCGTGCGGGTGGGCGGCGCGTGGACGACCGTTGACGGTCGCGATCTGAAGGTGCACGAAGCGATGCCCTTGTCGTTTCACGAACTCAACGAGCTTGCGGCGCGCCGTACTCCCGCGGGGCGTCTGGTTGATGGCGCGGTCGTTTGCGGCAGCGGCGCGCTGCGGCTGGGTGTCGTTCAGCCCGAGAGCAAGGGGCGAATGACGGCCGACGACTGGCTCAGAGGTGCGCGCCTCGACCCGACGACGTCGCTCGGCACGTGAACGACGTCGTCGGAGCGCAACAACGACGGGTAGCGCTAGAGGCGCTGGTCGACATTTCAGATGGCGCCGCGAGCAGCGCCGCGCTCGCTCGCCGCTTCGACGCGCCGCTGGCAGCGAAGCTGAACGAACGCGCCCGACCGTTTATCACCGAACTCGTTCATGGCGTCACGCGGATGCGTCGGGCGGTCGACTTCGTCGTCGATCCGCTGCTGCGGCGTGCGGTCGAGCCGAGAGTGCGAGCGGCGCTGCGGACGGGCGCGTACGAGCTGTTGTTCATGAAGACGCCGCCGTTCGCGGCGGTGAACGCCGCCGTCGAGGCTTGCGGTCCGCGAGGCGGGAGTTTGGTGAACGCAGTGCTGCGCAAGGTGGCGAGCGGGCCGGCGCTAGATGAGGT
>CAYRJD010000019.1:0-30090 GCA_964424585.1 uncultured Acidimicrobiales bacterium
CCGCCCGCGAGCCGCTTGATGGGCGAGGCGTTGATGCGCGGCCCGACGTCTTGAACGAGCGCGTGCGTCATCGACTCCATCGCGGACACGTCGATGTGCTGACCCAACCCCGAGCGACGAGCCTCTCGCAGCGCGATGAGCGTGGCGACCGCCGCGTCGCCGGCCGCCTGGAGAAACGCCTGCGGCACAGCCGACACCCGCACCGGCGCGCGGTCGTCGTCGCCGCTTATGTGCAGGAACCCGCTGGCGGCGGTAGCCGTCAAGTCGCTGCCGATCCAACCCGAGCGCGGCCCGGTCGACCCGTACGGCGTGACCGAGCCGTGAACGAGCGCCGGGTTGACCGCCAGCAAGTCTTCGTGCGCCAGCCCCAGCGCCGCCAGCTCGCCTGGCTTGCGGTCTTCGATCAGCGCGTCGGCGCCAGCCACCAAGCGAAGCAAAGTGGCGCGACCCTCATCGGTCGCCAGGTCGGCGGTGACGCTGGCCTTGCCCTGGTTGTACGCCCAGTGCGTCAGCGAGCGCTCGGCGTCGACGACATCGTCGACGAACGGGCCCTCGTGTCGGGTGCGAACGCCCGCTGGCGGCTCGACACAGATGACCTCAGCACCCAGCGATGCCAGCAAGTACGCGCCGAACTGACTGATGCCGTCGCACAAGTCGAGGACGCGATAGTGACCGAGCAGGCTTAGCTCGCTCTCAGCCGCCGTGGCGCAGCAGCTCGCCGCTGTAGGTCTCGGTTTGCGTGTCGCCCGAGATCGTCTCTTGGCCGTTCACGATGACGCTGACGTAGCCGCGCGCCTTCTGGATGCGCCGCCACTCGCCGCCCGGGAAGTCGTGAACGACCTCCATCGGCTCGACCGCGAGCGTCTCGGGGTCGTACACCAGCACGTCGGCGGGCCCGCCACGACGAATGAGGCCGCGGTCACGAAAGCCAGCCAGCTGCGCGGGCAGAGCCGACAGCCGCCGGTGCGCCTCTTCGTACGTGATCCACTCGTTGGTGCGAACCTGATCGGCGAGCGTCTCGGTGGGGTAGCGGCCAGCGGTGAGGAACTTAGTGTGCGCCCCGCCGTCGGACACGCCGAACAGCATGTGCGGATACTGCACCACCTCTTTCAGCAGCCCGGAGTCGCCCTGCGGCGGCGCGACGAAGAACAGCGTGTCTAGGCCGTCGGCGACCGCCACGTCGAGCATCAGGTCGACCGGGTGCTTGCCCGCCAGCTCGGCGGCTTGGCCCACAGACATCTCTCGGTACTGCTCGGTGCCGTCGGTGCGGGGTGAGAGGATCGTGACCGTCTCAATCGGCGCGGTCGCCACGCGGGGCAGCGTGTCTTTGAGCGCCTGGCGTCGGTCGGGGTCGCCGAGCTTCGCCAGCCGCTCCTCTTTGGTGCCCATGCAGGCTTCCATCCACGCTTCTGAGTCGTCGTAGAGGTTCCAGTCTTCGAACGTGAACGTAAAGCCGGCGTCGGTGGTCACGCCCTGGCCGTAGACCGGCACGCCTTCGTGGCGGCACCGCTCAAGCCACTCGATTTGGCGGCGATGAATGTGCGGCCGATCTTCGAACGCCTGGACGACGTTGTGCAGCACCGGACGGCCGCTGGTCGCGGCGATGTCTTCCAAGTGCGCCATGTCGTGAGCGACGTTGCCGCTGGTGAGCGTCATCTGAATGACGCCCTGGTTGCGCTCGGCGAGCGCGCGTGCCAGCACCAACGCGGTTTCGTCGTTCATCATGTCGGTCGGCATCGGCGTGCCGTCCCAGTCGCGCTGCACCGCGGCCGGGCCTGTCGGCGGAAGCCGCTGCGCAGACCAGCCGCAGCCGCCCGCGTCCATCGCCTCAGCCAGCAACTTGGCGAGCATGTCGTGCTCGCCCTCGGTGGGCATCCGGCCCGACTTGGCGTCGTCTAGGCCGAGCACCATCGTCAGCATCGGGCCGATCGGCACATACGGCAGCACGTTGATCGCCTTGGGGGCGCGGTCGAGGCTGTCGAGATACTCCGGGAACGTCACCCAGTCCCACGGCATTCCGAGCCGCATCGCCTCATAGGGGATGGCCTCGACCCTGGTCATCGAGCGCATCGCGTAGTCACGCATGTCAGGCTCGACCGGCGCGAAGCCGAAGCCGCAGTTGCCGATGGCGACCGACGTGATGCCGTGCCAGCCAGACAGCGTGCAATACGGGTCCCAGAAGATCTGAGCGTCGTAGTGGGTGTGTAGGTCGACGAAGCCGGGCGCGACGTGCATGCCGGTGGCGTCGATGACTTGCGCCGCGTCGTTGGTCTCGACCCGACCCAGCGCGGTGACGACCCCATCGGCGATGCCGACATCGCCGCGGATGCGCGGCGCACCGGTGCCGTCAAAGATCATGCCGTCTTTGATGACGATGTCGAAGCTGCTCACGTCCAATACCCCCTTGTTGGTTGGAACTCGTGTCGCCTCTATTTTGCCCCAAACGCGCCGCGCCGTGCTGGACTAGCCCAATTCGATTAGCCCAGCGTGACCGCCATCACGACAGCTGCGAGCGCCGTCAGCAGCGCGACCGCGGCCGTGACCGCCTTCACCGCGCTCATCTTCGACTTCTGGTGCGCCCACGCAGCGGCGCCCGACAGGGCCACGAACATCATCTTGATGCCGAGCACCATCGACCACGACGACTCCGGCGAAGGGTCTTCGCCGAGCGCTCTGATCATCATCCAGATGCCGGTGAAGATCGCGACGGCCAGCGCCGGCCACGCCACCTTGGCGAAGCCTTGTGCCGCTGCTGGGCGCACATCATTGTCGGCTTTCTCGCTCGAGCGCAGCGCCATCATGACGCTGGACATGACCACTTGGCCGCCCACCCACACGGCGACGCCCAAGATGTGCACCAGCAGCAGAAACTCGCCGAAGCCGAAGCCGGCGCCGCGGCCGGTTTCAACTTGAGCTAGCAGTGAACTCAACATTCACACCCCTTCGTGGGCTAGTTCGACGCCTAAGCCGCCTGACCCAGCAGGTCGGCCATGTTGTGAGAGTAGAAGCGCTCGAGCACGTCGTCGTCGAACTCCGCGAGCGAGGCGTTGAACCGCCCCAGCGGGTTGCGCCCGCCTTCGTAGTGCGGGTAGTCGGACGAGAACAGGTAGAGATCGGCGTTCGACTGCCGCACCAGCTGACCCACGTCTTCAAACGGGTACGGCGTGAACGCCATCTGCGCCGCGACCTGCTGCGACGGAGCTGGATTGAGCGCTGCCAGCTCAGGCTCTGAGCGCTTCCAGATCTCAGCGATGTGATCGAGACGTCGCAGCATCGACGGCACCCAGCCAGCACCCAGCTCGATCACGCCGCCCCGCAGGTTCGGATGACGCTGCAGCACGCCGTCTAGCACCAGCACGCCGACGAACCGCTCGGCCGCGTGGTGCAGCGCCACCATGTCTTTGCCGTGCAGGTTTTCGCCGCCGCCGAGCCAGTCGCTCGGCACCGCTCGTCCGGTGTTGAGCCACTCTTTGGGCATCTGCAGCGGCTCGCCTCCGACGTGGAGCAAGAACGGCACGCCCGCGTCCGCGAGCGCCGCCCACACGCGGTCGACGTCGTTGTGGCCCGGCGAGCGTCCGCCCGCCGCGCGATGGGGCACCCAGAACGCGCCCAAGCCGAGCGACAGGCCGTACTCGATTTCGGCGACCGCTCGGTCTGGGTCGTCGAGCGGCAGCATCGCCACGCCGACGAGGCGCTCGTCGTCAGAGGTGAACTGCGCCATGCCGCGGTTGTGCGCCCGCGCCGCGCCGTAGGCGGTGTCGGCGTCGAGCCGTCGGTCGAACACGACCTCGGCGCTGAACGTCGCGAACACGAACTGACGGGTGAAGCCCAGCAGGTCGAGCGCGGTCGCGCGCTCGGCAGAGTTGAACGCGCCCAGCGCGTCGTAGCCCTTCGGCCCGCTGATGAGGTCGTCGCCCAGCGCCACCAGCTCGGACACGGCCTCGGGCGTGTGCGCGCCGGTCTGGGCCGCCAGCTCGATGTTGTTCGAGGTGCGGCCGCCGCTGGCGAAGTTGATCTCCGGCAGTCGGTCACGCACCGACGCGTCTGCGTTGGCGGTGAGAAAGTCGGGCAGCTCCATCAGGTGGCTGTCTGCGTCGAGATAGGTGCGTCCTTGCGCGTATGCCATGAGGCAAGCCTAGTTTCGTTAGCATCTCCTTTGATGGCGCACGCCGCCAAAGTTCTCACGGTCTCAGATGGCGTCGCCGCCGGCACCCGCGAAGACCGCAGCGGCGAGGCGCTGGCGACGGCGCTGGCGTCGGCCGACTTCGACGTCGTCGAACGCCGCGTCAGCGCGGATGGCGCGCACGAAGTGGCGGAGGCGCTGCGCGAGATGGCGACCGGCTTCTGTGGCCTCGTCGTAACCACCGGCGGCACCGGGTTCACCGAGCGCGACCTCACGCCCGAGGGCACACAGATGGTGATCGAGCGAGAGGCTCCCGGGCTGGCAGAGGCGATGCGGCTGGTCAACCCGCTGGGCCGGCTGTCGCGCGGCACAGCCGGCATCGTCGGCCACGCCATCATCATCAACACGCCAGGGTCGACCGCCGGCTGCGTGGAGTGCTTCGAGGCGGTCGCGGACGTCTTGGGCCACGCGCTGGCGCTGCTGGCGGGTGAGCGGCTGCACTGATCTGGGCATCACGTGCGTGACGTGACGCTGATGGAGGTGGCCGTCAAGGCTGCCGAGGTCGTGCGGGGCACTACCGCGCCGAACCCACCGGTGGGCGCGGTGGTGCTCGCCACGTCCAACCGCACCTACGTCGGCGCGACCGAAACGCCAGCGCCCGCAGGCGGCGGGCGTCACGCGGAAATCGTCGCGCTCGACGCCGCGCGCGCCGCGGGCGACGACCCGGCCGGCGGCACGCTGTTCACGACGCTTGAGCCGTGCAGCCACGCAGGGCGCACGCCGCCGTGCGCGGACGCGATCGTCGACGCCAAGCTCGCTCGGGTGGTGATCGGGATGATCGACCCCGACCCGCAGGTGTCGGGCGCGGGCGTCGCGTCGCTGCGCCTAGCGGGCATCAAGACCGACGTCGGCATCGGCGCGGAACTCGTCGCGAGCCAGCTAGAGCCGTACGTGCACCACCGGCTGACCGGTCGTCCGTGGGTGGTGCTCAAGCTCGCCGCCACCGCGGACGGGCGCACCGCCGCCCCAGACGGCAGCTCGCAGTGGATCACCGGCGAGGCGGCGCGTGCCGATGCGCATCGCCTGCGGGCGCGCTGCGACAGCGTGCTGGTGGGCGCGGGCACGGTGCGTCAAGACGACCCGGCGCTCACCGTGCGCGCGGCCGAGGCGGTGCACGCCGACCGGTTCGCGCTCGCGCACGAGCCGCGCAGGTTCGTGCTCGGCGCCGCGCCGCGCAAAGCGAAGATCCACCCGTGCGAAGAGGTGTCGGGCCCGCTCGATGTCGTGCTCGATGACCTCGGCGCAAGCGGCGTCGTCGAGCTGCTCATCGAAGGCGGCGCGCAGGTCGCGGCGGCGTTTCACCGAGCGGGCTTGGTGAACGAGTACGTGCTGTACGTGGCCGCCGCGCTGATGGGCGGCGGCCGGCCGCTGCTGGGCGACCTCGCGCAGCCCCGTGAGCGAGACGCCGACCAGCTGGCGACGCCGCCGCATGTCAACCCACCGGCGACCAGCATCGACGGGCTCTGGCGAGGCACTCTGGTCGACGTCGCCAAGCTCGGCAACGACGTGCGCCTGGTGTTCCGCCCGCCCCCGGTGCGTGAGACGACGCGCGACGCGGCGCGCGAGTTGCGGCGCGACTAGCGAAACTGGGCGAATGTTCACCGGACTAGTCGAAGAGATGGGCAGCTTCGTGTGCCGTGAAGGCGACCGCTTCCGCTTCGCGGCGTCGACCGTGCTCGCCGACACCGCCGTTGACGACTCGATAGCGGTGAACGGCTGCTGTCTGACGGTGGTCGCGCTAGGCGTCGACGCGCCAGCGCGCAGCGCCGCCGATGAGCGGCCAGCCTCATTTGACGTCGACGCGGTCGCCGAGACCCAGAGCCGCACCACGCTCGGGCAGCTGTCGCCCGGCGACGCGGTGAACCTCGAGCGTGCCGCCCGCTACGCCGACCGGCTCGGAGGCCACATCGTCGCCGGCCACGTCGACGGCGTCGGCACGGTCGAGCGACCCGCACCCGACATGCGCGTCGCCCTGCCGCCCGGCGCGGGGCTGGGCCGCTACCTCGTAGAGAAAGGCTCGGTCACCGTCGACGGGGTCAGCCTCACCTGCTTTGACGTGAGCGACGACGGCTTTAGCGTCGCGCTCATTCCGCACACGATCAAGCTCACCACGCTCGGCTCGCGTCGGGCTGGCGATGAGGTGAACCTCGAGGTCGACTTGGTTGCCAAGCACGTCGAGCGGCTGCTCGCCGCGGGCCGCAGCTAGCCGTGTTCGCGGACATCGAAGACGCCATCGCCGCGATCGGCCGAGGCGAGATCGTCGTGGTCGTCGACGACGAAGACCGCGAGAACGAAGGCGACCTCATCATGGCCGCCGAGCACGCCTCGCCTGAAGCCATCGCGTTCTTCGTGCGCTACACGTCCGGCGTCATCTGCGCGCCGCTGCTCGGCACCCGCCTCGACGAACTCGCGCTGCCGCTCATGGTGACCGCCAACACCGAGCCGATGCGCACCGCCTACACCATCACGACCGACGCCGCGGTGGGCACCACCACCGGCATATCGGCTCACGACCGCGCCCGCACGCTGCGGTGCCTCGCGGATCCCGCCAGCGCGCCGCACGACTTCGTGCGGCCAGGTCACATCCTCCCGCTGCGCTACCGGCCCGGCGGCGTGCTCAAGCGAGCCGGCCACACCGAAGCCGCGGTCGACCTCGCGCGGCTGGCGGGTTGCGAACCGGCGGGCGTGCTGGCCGAAGTCGTCAACGACGACGGCACGATGGCGCGCGTCGACGACCTGTTGAGTTTCTGCGCCGAGCACGAGCTGCTGCTGGTTTCCATCGAGCAGCTCGTGCGGTATCGACGAGCGAACGAACGGCTCGTCGACCCGGTGTCGCAGGCGCGGGTGCCGACGATCTACGGCGACTTCGTCGGCCACGTGTTCAGAGACTTCGACGGCACCGAGCATCTGGCGCTGGTGTTCGGGCAGATCATGGGCTCGGAATCGGTGCTGGTGCGAGTGCACAGCGAGTGCCTGACCGGCGACATCTTGGGCTCGACCCGCTGCGACTGCGGCAGCCAGCTGCACGCGGCGCTCGCCGCGATTGCGGCCGAAGGCAAGGGCGTGCTGGTGTACCTGCGTGGACACGAGGGCCGCGGCATCGGCATCGGCCACAAGCTCGCCGCGTATCAGCTGCAAGACCAAGGCCGCGACACGGTCGACGCCAACACCGAGCTGGGCTTGCCGGTCGACAGCCGCGAGTACGGCATCGGCGCGCAGATACTCGTCGAGCTGGGCGTCAACGACATGCGCCTCATCACCAACAACCCGGCCAAGCTCGGCGGGCTCGCCGGCTTCGGCCTGCGCATCACCGAGCGGGTGTCGATGCCGCCCGCGACGACCGAGGAAAACCTCCGCTACCTCCAGACCAAGCAGCAGCGCATGGGGCACCTCATTGAAGGCCTGGACGACGGCCTAGAAGAGGGCCCAGCAGACGAGCCCAGCTAGCGGACGATCTTGCCGATCGGAATCTCGACGATGTCCGACGCGCCCAGGTCGCGCAGCTGCGGGATCAGCACGTTGATTTCGTTCTTCGACACCACGGTTTCGACCGCGTAGGCGTCGCCGCCCCACAGCTCGTTCACGGTCGGCGCCTTCATCGATGGCAGCACGCCGATGACGTCGTCGAGCTGGGCGCGGCCGACGTTCAGCTTCATCAGCACGCGGCCTCGGGCGTCGAGCACGCCGTCTAGCAGCGTCTTGATCTGGTTCATCGCGTGACGCTTCTCGTCGTTCGCGTGCGACTCAGGGTTGGCGAACAGCTCGGTGTAGCTCGTGAGGATTTCGTCGATGATGCGAAGTCCTGCGGCGTGGAGCGCCCGGCCCGTCTCGGTGAGGTCGACCACGACGTCGACGATCTCGGGCGCCTTCGCTTCGGTCGCGCCGTAGCTGAGCCGCACGTCGGCGTTGATGCCGTGTGAGGCGAAGTGAGCCTGCGTGAGGCGGGGATACTCGCTCGACACGCGCACGCCCTGGGGCAGGTCGCCCAGCGTCTGAAACGGGCTGTCGTTCGGCACCGCCACGACGATTTTCACGGGGTTGGAGGTGGCTTTGGAATACTGGAGCGTGCCGAGTGACACCACGTCGCTCTCGGTTTCTTCGATCCAGTCGCGGCCAGCGATGCCCAGGTCGAACAGCCCCTCGGCGACGTAGACGGGAATCTCCTGCGGCCGCAAGATGCGAACGTCGTCGATGCGCGGATCGGCGATGGTCGCCCGGTAGTTCACCGCCGAGCTGCGAGCGACCTTCAGGTCGGCATCGGCGAACAGGGTCATCGTGGCTTCTTCGAGCGAGCCCTTAGGCAGGACTAGGCGTAACATGGGGCGGAAGGTACCGGCTAGCCGGCGCGCTGCTTAGCTGAGACGAAAGCCATACGAATCTCAGACAGCATCGAGGTGAGGCCTTCGTGCTGGCTCAGCCGGTCGCCCAAGCCCTCGATGAGCAGCCCAATCGCGTCGATCGGCAGCTGCGCCTCATCGGTCGCCGGCGGGTCGCGCCGCAGGTGCAGGGCCGCTAGCTCAAACAGCCCCATCACGTGCTGGGTGACCACTCCCTCGGCGGGCACCGACACGAGCTGCTCTTGCAGCTCGCGCATCCGTGCCGCCACCTCTTCGTCGAGCGCCTCATCGTGGGGCTCACCTGGCGCGTCGCCGTCGACCGGCGGCTGGTCGCGGGGAACCTCGTGCTCGCCTCTCGGCGTCCAAAGCGTGCTCATCGCTGTTAGGGTAGGCACGCACCGCCGTAAGGCATTCCACGCAACGCAATAGGAGCGACAACTTGGGTACACGAGCTTGTCAATAGCCCGGTCAGACGACTTCGAGACTCGCATCAACGACGACATCCGGGCGTATGAGGTGCGGCTCGTAGCACCAGACGGCGAACAGATCGGCATCAAGGCGCTCCCAGAGGCGCTCGACATTGCCCGCGACATGGATCTCGACCTGGTCGAGGTGGCGCCGACCGCCAACCCGCCCGTGTGCCGCATCATGGACTACGGCAAGTTCAAGTACGAAGCGGCGCAGCGAGCCAAGGAGACGCGGCGCAAGGCGACGCACGCGGCGCTCAAGGAGATGAAGTACCGCCCCAAGATCGGCAAGGGCGACTTCGCTACCAAGACGGCGAAGGTGCAAAAGTTTCTCACCGAGGGGCACAAGGTGAAGATCACCATCATGTTCCGCGGGCGAGAGCTGGCGCACCCCGAGCTAGGCCAGGAGATTCTCGACCGCGTGGCCGAAGAGATCGCGGACGTCGGCAAGGTCGACCAGTACCCCCGCCAAGACGGCCGCAACATGACGATGGTGCTCAGCCCCGACCGGCAGATGCGCCAGCGTCGCAACGACCAAGGTGCCTCCCAAGGTGGCGATGCGGCTCCGAGCGGGCAGAATGGTGCGCTGCCCCCACCAAGCGAGTAACGCCCATGCCCAAGATGAAAACCCACAGCGGTGCCAAGAAGCGCATCAAGACGTCTGGCTCGGGCAAGCTCGTCCGTCGCCAGCGCAACCGCAACCACATCTTGGAAAAGAAGTCGTCGCGCCGCAAGCGTCGGCTGGCGATGGAGGGCGAGATCGCACCGGCTGACGCCAAACGCATCAACCGGATGCTGGGCCGCTAGCGGTCCGCACCGAGACTCACGAGGAGACAACTTCATGGCACGAGCCACCAACGCGGTCGCCAGCCGCCGTCGCCGCAAGAAGACGCTTGCGCGCGCGAAGGGCTACTACGGCAACAAGAGCCGCTCGCATCGGGCGGCGAACGAGCAGCTCATGCACAGCGGGCAGTACGCCTACCGCGACCGGCGTGCGCGCAAGGGCGAGTTTCGGCGGCTGTGGATACAGCGCATCAACGCCGCCGCTCGACAAAACGGCACCACCTACAGCCGCCTGATGTGCGACCTCGGCGCGGCGGGCATCACCGTCGACCGCAAGGTGCTGGCCGACTTGGCGGTGAGCGACCCGGAGGCGTTCAGCGCCATCGTCACGAAGGCGCAGGCCGGGGCCTCCCAGTAGCAGACCGGCCCAATCACGGCTAGCCCAGTCACGACCGGCCCAGTCAAGACCGGCCCGATCGACCTTCAGCGCCCCAGCAAGGCGTCGCTGCGGGCGTTGGCCCGTCTGGCTCGCGACCGCAAGTACCGCGACGAGCGAGGCCTGTCGGTGGTGGAGGGCCCTCGCGCGCTCGACGGCGCGCTGGCCGCGGGGGCGGAGGTCGAAGCCGTGTTCGTGCGGCGAGATCGGCTCGATGCTGCGCTCTTTGGGCGAGGCTGGCATCGCTACGACGGGCCGGTTTATGAGGTCACCGCGGAGCAGCTGGCAGAGGCGGCCGACGCGGTCAACCCGCAAGGCGTGATCGCCACGGTGCGTCACCGCGAATCGACGCTCGAGGTGGTCGCGCAGCTCGCGCGCGTCGTGCTGCTCGATCAGCTGCGCAACCCGGGCAACGTCGGCGCCATCATCCGCACCGCGGTCGCGGCTGGCTTCGAAGCGGTCGTCGCCACCGTCGGCACCGCAGACGTCTTCGGCCCCAAGAGCCACCGCGCCGCTGCCGGGTTGACGCCAGCGGTGCACGTGGTGCGCGACGTCGACGCCGCAGATGCGTTGACCCTGCTCGGCGAGGCCGGCCACCTGCGGGTGCGCGCCGCGGTGAACGGCGACGTCGAGCTGTCGAGGTTGCGCCCGACCGAGCAGCTCACCCTCGTGGTCGGCAACGAGGCCGTCGGCCCGTCGCCTGCGGCGGTTGAGAGCACCGACGTGGCGTTGCGCATCGAGATGTGTGAGCCGGTCGACTCTCTCAACGTCGGCGTCGCGGCCGGCGTGCTGATGTACGCGTTGCGCCCAGGCGGGTGAGCCTGCGGGCGGCACTTCTACCCTTTTGCCGGTGAGCGAGCAGACGAGCAGCGAGCGAGCGCCGACCGCTGAGTCGATCTCGGCCGAAGCCGCCGCCGCCCAAGAGCACGCGCTCGGGCTCATCGCCGCCGCGACCACGCTCGACGCGCTCGCCGAAATCGAACCGCAGCTGTTCGGCCGCGCAGCACCGCTCGGCGCGCTCAAGCGGTCGCTCGGCAAGCTCGACACCGCCGACCGCAAGGTCGCAGGCGCGGCCGTCAACGCCGCGCAGCGAGCCGTTGCTGAAGCTCGCGACGAGCTGAAGGCGCGCCTGAGCGCGGCGCAGCGAGACACCCAGCTCGCCAGCGAGCGGCTCGACCTGACCGAGCTGGTCGGCGAGCCGCACCGCCGAGGGCACCTCCACCTGGTCACCCAGACCACGCAACGCCTAGAAGACGTCTTCGTGGGCATGGGCTTCACCGTCTCCGAAGGCCCCCAAGCTGAGACCGACTGGTACAACTTCGAGGCGCTGAACTTGCCCGAAGCGCACCCCGCTCGCTCGATGTGGGACACCTTGTACGTCGACGCTGGCGAGCGCACCCGTCTGGGCGACGGCGCCGGCGGGGCGGCGTCGAAGATCGTGCTGCGCACCCACACGTCGCCCGTGCAGATTCGCACGATGACGACCCAGCCTCCGCCCATCTACACGGTTTGTCCCGGCCGTGTGTTCCGCCGAGACACCGCCGACGCTAGCCACATGCCGGTGTTTCACCAGCTGGAAGGCTTGGTCGTAGACGAAAACATCAGCTTCGCTGACTTGGCTGGCACGCTCGAAGAGTTCACGTCGGCCTACTTCGGCGAAGCCATCAGCAGCCGTCTGCGGCCCTCGTACTTCCCGTTCACCGAGCCGTCGGCCGAGTTCGACATCACCTGCACCATCTGCACCGGCAGCGGCTGCCAGACGTGCGCTCGCACCGGCTGGATCGAACTAGGCGGCTGCGGCATGGTGCACCCGAACGTGCTCGCGAACTGCGGCATCGACCCGGAAGCCTGGACGGGCTTCGCTTTCGGGTTCGGCATCGACCGGCTGGCGCTGATGCGACACCACATAGACGACCTGCGCGACATGTTCAGCAACGACGTGCGTTTTCTAGAGCAGTTCTGACGATGAAGGTTCTGCTCAACTGGCTGCGACAGTTCGCGCCGATCGACCGCGAGCCCGACGAGCTGGCGCAAGTGATGAACACCTTGGGCATGGCGGTGGAAGAGATGGCGCCCATCGGCGAGCTCGACGGCGTCGTGGTCGGGCGAGTAGCGGGCCTGCGAAGCCACCCTGAGGCCGACCGCATCCAGCTGGTCGACGTCGAGCTGGGCGCGGCCGCGCTCGACGACGCGCCCGACCACGGAGGCGCAGCTCAGATCTGCTGCGGCGCGTTCAACATGTCGGTAGGCGACCTGGTGCCGGTCGCCACCGTCGGCACGACAATGCCCGACGGCATGAAGATCGAGCGGCGCACGATGCGCGGCGAGCCGTCTCATGGAATGTGCTGCTCGGCTGCCGAGATCGGCTTGGGCGACGACCACGAGGGCATCTTGATCTTGCCCGACGGGCTCGAGGTTGGCGCGCCGCTGATGAGCCAGCTGGGCCTGGCAGGCGACGTGCTGTTCGACCTCGAGGTCAACCCCAATCGACCCGACGCGATGTCGGTTGCCGGCGTCGCGCGCGACCTCGCCGCCGCGCTCGGCGTGCCGTTCGCCATACCCACGCCGGCCGTCGCCGAAAGCACTGAGCGCGCCGGCGACGCGCTATCGGTGAACGTCGCAGACCCGACGCTGTGCGGGCGGTTTGTCGCCAAGGTCGTGCGCGACGTCGCGGTGCGCACCTCACCGCTGTGGATGCAGATGCGGCTGCGGCTGTGCGGGATGCGCCCGATCAACTCGGTCGTCGACGCGTCGAACTACGTGATGCTCGAGCTCGGCACGCCCAGCCACGCGTTCGACCTCGCGCTGCTGCCCGAGGGCAAGCTCGGCACCCGCCGCGCCGTGGCGGGCGAGACGCTCACCACGCTCGACTCACAAGAGCGCACGCTCGTCGCAGGCGACGGCGTGATTGTCGACGCGCACGACCAGCCCATCGGCATCGCAGGCGTGATGGGCGGCGCCAGCACCGAAATTAGCGCCAGCACCACCGCAGTGGCGGTCGAGATGGCTTGGTGGGATCCACCGTCCATCGCCGCCACGTCGACCAGGCTGGGCTTGCGCTCCGAAGCCTCGATTCGCTTTGAGCGCGGCACCGACTGGGCGCTGAACCCGCTGGCGCTCGACCGGTTCTGCGAGCTGCTGGGCGACATCACACCCGGCGGCGTGCAGGTGTGCGCGGGCAACATCGACGAGTTCGGGAGCCTGCGGTCACCCGAGCCCATCCGCGTGCGATCGAGCCGCCTGAGCTTGCTGCTGGGCAAGCCGTTCACCGCCGCCGAGGCTGCTTCGCTGCTCGAACCCATCGGCTTTGGTGCCGTCGTCGACGGCGACGAGGTCGTCGTCACGGTGCCGAGCTTTCGTCCGGACGTCGCGACCGAAACCGACGTCGCCGAAGAGGTCGCCCGCCACTTCGGCTACGAAAACCTGGGAAAGACCGTGCCCCGCTCGCCGCACCCTGGGTCGCTCACGCGCACCCAACAGCTACGCCGTCGACTTCGTGCGGTGATGCTGGGCGAGGGACTGAGCGAGGCGATGCCCCACCCGTTTCTCGCGGCCGACCAGCTCGCTGCCGCAGGACTGCGTGACGTCGAGCCGGTCAAGCTGCTCAACCCGATGACGAGCGACGAATCGGTGCTGCGCCCCAGCTTGTTGCCCGGGCTGCTGGCCGCCGCCGCGCACAACGCCGCGCACCAGATCGACGACGTGGCGCTGTTTGAGTTGGGCGTCGTGTTCGGTCAGCCGCCGGCGAACCGCGAGGCCGATCCGCACGACCCGAACGTCGCGTCGCTGCCCGACGAAACCGAGCGGCTGGGCGCCATCTGGTGCGGCCACGACGCATGGACGGCGGTGCGCACCTGGCACCTCCTGGTCGCCGAGCTGGGCATCGATGCCGCTCTGGTGAACGTCGACGGCGCCGCCGGGATGCATCCCAACCGAGCCGCGACGATCGTGCTGCGTGACGCCGCCAGCGACGAAGCCAGCAACGTGGTCGTCGGCGAGGTGGGCGAGCTGCACCCAACCGTTTGCGAAGCGGCCGGGCTCGACGTGCGCTGCGCGTGGCTGGAGGTGAACGCCACCGCGCTGATGGCGGCCGCGACGGTCGACACCGCTAAGCCCTACTCGGTGGTGTCGCAGTTTCCGAGCGCGGACGTCGACCTCGCGTTCGAGCTGCCCGAGACGGTCGCGGCGTCCGAGCTCGAAGCGACGCTGCGCGCAGCTGGCGGCGACGAGCTACGAACGCTCGTGCTGTTCGACACGTTTCGTGGCAGTCAGCTACCCGAAGGTGTGCGGTCGCTCGCATATCGGTTGCGCTTGCAGGCGAGCGACCGAACGTTGACCGACGCCGACGTCGCCGCTATCCGCGAGCGCTGCATCGCGGCGGCGCAAGACGCGCACCGAGCGAAGCTGCGAACGTGAGTGGCTGCCGTGCACGGGCAGCTGGCGCGACGTCTGCTAGTAGCCGAGGCTGACGTCGACCGGCCCGATGAGCGGCTCGCCTGCGGCGCGGCGAGCGACGTTCGCGGTTACGCGGTCGGCCAGCAGCGCCAAGCCCATCTCGGGCGTGTTGGCGATGTGCGGGGTGATGATGCAGTTGTCGAGTTGCCACAGCGGATGCCCGTCACCCAGCGGCTCGGGGTCGGTCACATCGAGCGCGGCGCCGCCTATCGAGCGGCTCGTCAGCGCTGCGACGAGCGCGTCGGTGTCGACGTGGCGGCCTCGGGCGACGTTGATGAGCCACGCGTGTCGCGCCATCAGGTCAAACTCGGCGGCGCCGATGATGTGCTCGGTCTGCGGCGTCAGCGCGAGCGCCAGCACGACCACGTCGGCTAGCGGCAGCAGCTGCGCCAGCGCGTCTGGCGGGTGAACGGCGGTGGCGCCGTCGAGCGGCGCGACGCGGTTGCGCACCACGTCGACGTGGCAGCGAAACGGCGCCAGCAGCGCGAGCAGGTGCTCGGTGATGCCGCCGCCGCCCAGCACCAGCACCCGAGCGCCCAGCAGGTTCGCACCTTGTGGCGGCTCCCAGGTGGTGGCGCGCACGTAGGTGCCAAGCTCTCGCATGCCCGCCAGCGCTAGCGCGATCACGTGCTCGGCGACCGGCGCGGCGTAGACGCCTTTGCCGCACGTCCAGGTGAGATGAGCGCGGGCCTCAAGCAGCTCGATGAACGGCTCGACGCCCGCGTACGGCAGCTGCACCCAGTCGATCTGGGGGTGCGCGTCTATGAGCGGCGGTAGCAGATCGGCTCGGGCCGGCTCTGCCCACACCAGCGCCGACGCGTCGGTGGCCGGCACCACCTCGCCGCCGCCCGCTGCCACCGCGTCGGCGAGCGCGCCTCGCCGCCAGCAGTCGGGTTCGACCGCGACCTGCGGCACGGCTGGTGCTTCGCTCACCGCCTACCTGCCGACGGCCATCACGCCGCCGTCTGAGAAGAGAATCTCTCCGGTCACGAACGACGCCTCGTCGCTCGCCAGATACAAACATGCGTTCGCGATGTCGGACGGCTCGCCCAGGCGCGCCATCGGCGTTTCGGCAATGCGTTCGTTGACCCAGCGTTCGCTCGTGTTCGCCGCCGCGCTCATCGAGGTCTTGATGAACCCCGGCCCGACCGCGTTGACGCGAATGCCAAAACGCCCCAGCTCGACTGCCGCGCACTTGGTCAGCATCCACACGCCCGCCTTCGATACGCAGTAGTCGGACGAGCCGGCCAGCACGTTGGTGCCAGCGATGGAGGAGATGTTGACGATCGATCCGCCGGCGCCCTGGCTGCGCATCTGTCGGGCGACGGCTTGGTTGGTGAGCATCACACCGGTCAGGTTGACGTCGATGACGCGCTGCCAGCTTTCGAGCGACTTGTTGATGAACCACATGTCTTCGCGGTCGTAGATGTCGGCGCCGCGCTGCTGCTCGGCTGGCCGGCTGACGTAGCTGGCGTGGGAGATGCCTGCGGCGGCCACGCAAACGTCGATGCGTGCGAACGCGTCGAGGGTGGCTGCGACCATCGAGTCGGTTTGCTCTGGGTCGGACGTGTCTGCGGCGACGGCGACGGCGCGCACTCCGGTCGCTTCCAGCTCGGCCGCCACCGTTGCTGCGCGCTCGGCGTTGAGGTCGGCGACGGCGACCGCGGCACCTTGCGCGCCAAAGGTGAGGGCGCACTCACGTCCGATGCCAGAAGCTCCGCCGGTGATGAGCGCGACCTTGTTGGCGAGCCGTCCGTTCGTTTGTGCTGTTGTCATGGGTGAGGTTCTAGCGCGCCGCCTGGCTGGCTGCGGGACTGGCTGCGGGGCTGGCCGTCGGGCCGGCCGTCGACACCCGGTCGCTGAACAGCCGTCGCCGCTTGCGCAGCAGTTTCCAGTTGACGTCGCGCTCGGCGCGCGACACGCCCATCGCTTGGCGCAGAGCGTCTTGCGTGACGTGGGTGGGCTCGGGTGCGTAGCCGATCTCGCTCGCCATCTGCACGCCGTTGCGGGCGAAGAAGCTGGTAGCGCTGCGCTGAAACTCGCCCAAGATGTCCATCTCGGGGTCGATGGCTCCGAGCACCGACGTCATGTAGGCGAAGTTTTTGATGAACAGCATGAGTTCTTTGGGAATGCGAGCGCCGTGCGTCAACAACCCGCTCACCAGCTCTCTGAACTCGGCGACGAACTCTTCTTCGCTCAGCGCCAGCGGGTCGAAGTCTTCGCGGTCGAGCTTCAGCTCGCTGATGAGACCGTCGACGTCGGTGTCTGGCTTGAACGCACCGAGCGACGCGAGCCCGTTGAGCTGCGCTCTCACGTCGCCGGTCAGCAGGCCGACGACGTAGCGCATGAACGCGACGCGCTGCGCGCCGGTGAGACGGCCGGTGATGCCGAAGTCGACCAAGCCCAAATCGCCGTCGGGCGCGACGAACACGTTGCCCGCGTGGAAGTCGCCGTGGAACACGCCGTGCACGCACGCGCCCTCTAGCAGCGCGCTGCTCATCTGGGTGAAAATTGCGCCTGCCTGGCCTTCGTCGAGCGTGCCTGGCTTGAGGCTGCTCATCGGCTGGCCGTCAACCGGGCTCATCACGATGACGCGCTCGGTGACTTGTGATAGCCGAGGTTTCGGCAGACGCCAGCGACGTTGGCTGTGCCCGTCGGGCACCGTGGTGAGCGCTCGGTCGACTTCGATCAAGTTGGCGACCTCGACGCGAAAGTCGAGTTCTTCGCCGATGGTCTCGGCAAACAGCTCGACCAGCGCGGGCGGGTTGGCGAGCGCGGTGATCGGAATGCGGCCGACCAGCTTGGGCGCAGCCCAGGCCAGCACCGCGATGTCTCGCTCGACGCGACGGCGAATGTTGGGGCGCTGCACCTTCACGACCACGGGCGTGCCGTCTGTGAGCGTGGCTTTGTGAACCTGCGCGATGGATGCCGCAGCCACCGGCGCCGGTGCGATAGCGCTGAACGTGTGGCTGAGCGGCCCCAGCTCGGCTTCGATGACCTTGCGGATGCGGTGCCACGGCTCGGCCCGCACGCGGTCGACGCACAGCCTGCACTCATCCACCAGCGCATCGGGAAACACACCTTCGCCCGCAGCGATGAGCTGGGCGAGCTTGATGTACGCGGGCCCGAGCCGTTCGGCGGCTCGTCGGAGGCGGCGATAGGTGCGCGCCCGTCTGTCGTCGTGGCTGAGCCGACGGTCGACCACTCGCCCGACGCCGAGCGCCACTCCGACCAGCGCAGCGGTGGCCGCCATGCGTCTGAGCGGGGGAAGGCGCTTGGGCACCAGCAGCGCCTCGGTGCGCTGCTTTGTGGCGGCCCGGATGCTCGCCGTGTCGGTCAGATGTCGGTCGAGGGCGGCCTCGTTGTCTGAGGTTGGGCTTGTGGCGTCGGTGACGGTGCCGGCTGAGAACTTGGCGGACGTGCCCCGATCGGGTGCGCCCGGTTGGGGCGAGTCCTGGTCGATGGCGATCACCAGGCGGCTCGGCCCCCAGATGCCCATCGAGAGCGGCTTCCACTCGACCGGCGCGCTGAGCGTGAACGCGTCCACGCGCTCGGTGAACGCGCTCAGTGCCTCCTGCAGCTCGGCGCGAGCCAAGAACGCGCCCAGGCAGTGGTGAATGCCGCTGCCGAACGCGAGATGCGGGCGCGTTCGCTCGGCGCTGATGTCGAAGCGGAACGTGTCGTCGGCTCCTTCGGGCGGTTCCAAGCTGGCGGCGTGCAACCCGACGATGACGGTGGTGCCAGCGGGAAACGTCAGTGAGCCAATGGTGACGTCTTGGGTCGCGACCCTGGCTGTGCTGCGCACCGCCGCTACGTAACGCAGCGACTCTTCGATGGCCGCTGGCACCAGCGACGCATCCCGGCGCAGCAGTTCGTATTGGTCGGGGTGATCCGCGAGCACCGCGAGGGTGCCGCCGAGCTGGTTGCGGGTGGTGTCGGTGCCCGCCAGCAACAACGCCTCAACCATCGCCGTCAGCTCGTCGCCGCTGAGGCGGTCGCCGTCGTCTTGGGCGCAGATGAGCGCGCTGATCATGTCGTCGCCTGGCGAGTTGCGGCGCTGGGCGACGAGTTCGGTCACGTAGTCGGCGAGTTCGCTTTGCGCGGCGATGATGTCGCCGGCTCGCTCCATCACCGCGTCGACGTTCGCGTCGAGCGCGCCGAGGATCAGCTCGGCCCAGCGGTCGAACAGCTTCCAGTCGGTCGCGTCGACGCCCATCAGCTCACAAATCACGGGCACCGGATAGGGCCGACACAGCCGCTCGACCAGCTCGCCGCCGCCGGTGGCGACGATGCTGTCGATGAGGCCCTCGACGTGGCTGCGCATGAACGGTCGCAGGCGGTCGGCGGCAGCTGGCGTGAACGCTCCGGCGACGAGCCGCCTGAGGCGGTGGTGGTCTTCGCCTTCGGTCGCCAGCACGTTGGGGCGGGGCCGGCGTCCGGTCTGTCGGCGAAGCGCCAGCAGCGGTGGCTCGTTCGGCGACTCGGGCACCTCGCCCAGGTCGGTCGCGGCGGCGGCCGAGAACAACGAGATGAACCGCTGGTCGCGCAAGATCGTGCGCGCCATCTCGTAGCCGCAGGCGAGCACGCCGAAGGGCGTTCGCACGACGCTGCCCGGAGTGTCGGCGAGCGTCCGTGCCGCGCCGACGACGTCGGCGAAGTTGCCGATGGAGAGCTTGACGAAGCTGACGGCGCCCGGCTCGTCGATGCGTCGTGCTGGCGTGGACGTCACGCCGTGACGCTACCGATGGCGCCACTGCGTGTCTGCGCTGTGACAACCTTGGGGGCGTGTCAGATAGCCCTCCTTCCGAATCGGTCGTTGACGTGAGCTTGCTCGACGACGTCGAGCCCGACGACCGAGAGGTCGAGCGGTGCCTCATTCGCACCTACCCAGGCGCGGTGAGCGTCGAGGTGGCACGGGCTTGGCGCGATCACGCTTCCAGCTTGGTTGAGAGCACGCCGGCGACGCCACCCGCCGGACTTGACGCGCCCGACTGGGTTGACACGCGACGTTCGGCGCTGCGTGACGTCGAGGCGGCAGACGGCTGGCTGGCGCGCGCGGAGGAGCGCGCCGGCAATCAGCAGCTGTTCGAGCGTCTGGTCTCGATGGGCTGGCAGGGCGAGCTGGGCGACCAGCCCGCCTATACGGCTATGGAGCAGGCGGCACGAGCGATCATTCAGTGTCAGCAACTCGGTGAGGCCGTCAGCTAGCGCTACCCAGTTGACTTGTGATGTGACACAGAGCCCAGCCAGTCAGAGCGTCAGCGTCGAAAAGCTGATTGCCGCGCCAGCGGCGGCGATTTTCGCGTTGGTATGCGACCCGGCGATGCATCCGCTCATCGACGGGTCGGGCACGGTGCGCGAGCCGGTCGCCAGCCAGTCGCGGCTGGCTCTGGGCAGCACGTTTGGCATGAAGATGCGAATGGGGCTGGCATATCGAGTGAAGAATCGGGTGGTCGAATACGAGACCGACCGACTCATCGCTTGGCAGACCAACTTCGGCCAGACCTGGCGTTACGAGCTGTTGCCCGTCGCCGTGCCCGACACCCAGACACCTCACGCCCAGACGCCCGATGTTCAGACGCTGGTGCGGGAGACGTTCGACTACTCAACCGCCAAGTGGCCCCGGGGCATCGAACTCGCCCGCTTCCATCGCCGCAACGTCGCATCAATGGCTGCCTCGCTTGAGCGTCTCGCCACCCTCGCTACCGAGCAGAGCTAGAGCCTCCGACCGCGCCTAGCCGCCGGTGACTTCGGCAAACACTTGGGCGGGTGAACCCGTCACGCGCTGACGGCTGCCGTCTTTCTTGATCCAAATCCAGCGTGGCTGGTAGCTGACACCGAATCGGCCTTGCAGCACGTCGTTGGTGTCGGTGATTTGAGGGAAAGCACCAACCCCCTTGCCGGTAACGAAAGATTGCCTCTGCGACAGCGTCGAACCAACCTCTCGGGCTATGCCGACGAGCGCGACGCTGCTTCGATGCGCTGATCTTTGCGCCGCAACCTGCGGCGCTTCACGGTTACAAGTCGGTCACCACGGTGCCCAGAACCACAGCAAGACATCTTTGCCGCGGGTGTAGCTGGAGGTCACGCTGGCGGTGCCCAGGGTCGTCTTGCCCTGTAGAGCGAGCGCGTCGGCCCGGGTCTCGCTGCGTGGCGTGGTAGGTCGGGTGACGCGCCGAGGACGCGTCGTGGTTGTGCTGCTGGTCGTGGTCGTCGGAGGTTCGGTTGTCGTCGTTGTCGTTGTGGTTGTCGTCGTTGTCGTTGTCGTGCTCGTCGTCGTGGGCGGCTCGGTTGTGGTGGTCGGCGTCTGCGTGGTCGTGGTGGCTGGCGCTTGGGTCGTAGTCGTTTGGCTGCCCGAGCCGCCTGCCGGGGCGATGGTTCGCGTTGTCGATCCGCCGCCCGTTGAGCCAGTGCTGCCCGTGCCGGAGCTGCTGCCGCCACCAGTGGAGCTGCCGCGACTACTGCTGCTGCCTCCGCTGCTTCCGCCCGAACTTGAACGGCGCGCCGTCGTCCGCGTAGTCCGTCGGGTGGTCGTCGTTGGCTTGGTGGTAGCCGTTGCCGGTTTAGAGGTCGTGGTTGCCTCTGGCTCGGTCGTCGTCGGGCGCTGCGTTGTGGTCGGTGCTTCGGTGCTCGTGGTTGTCGGGTCGGCGTCTGTTGAACGGCCCGCCGAAGTGTCTGACGAGCTGGCTGCCGAGCCGCCGTCAGCGTCCGCCCCTGGTTCGGTGGCTGAGGTCTCGACCTGTTGCGCGGCGCTGCTCGCAGTCGCCGTGGTTGCGGTTGCTGCTGTGGTCGTCGTGGTCGAACTCTCAGCAGCGCTCGATGACGAGTCGTCGTCGGGCGGCGAGCTAGTCGTGGTGCTGCTGCTCGCCGATGACGCGGCCGACGTCGTCGTCGCCGGGTCGCTAGCCGTCTGGTCGTCGGCTTCGTCGTCAGTCGCCTGGCTGTCGGCCGCGATGTCGTCAGTCGTTGGGTCTTCGGTCGCGACGTTCACCTGCTCGGGCGCGTCGTCGGCTTCGTTAGCGCCCGTGCCGCACGACGTCGAGAGCAGCGCGAACACGCTCGCGAGCGTCAGCCAGACGACCCGCTTGCGCAGCGGCGCGGGCGTCGCCACCCGGATGCCGCCAGCTGCCGCCGTCAACTCGCCACCGCCTCGTCAACCACGTCAGACGGAAAGAAACCGCTGCCGCTCGTGAACGTGCCGTCAGCCCTCACCACCGCCCACCACGGCTGGTAGCTGACGTTGAAGTCAGCCCACGTGTCACGTTGCTCATCGGCGATCTGCGGGAACGTGTCGACGCCCAACTCGGTCACGAACGCTTCCATCTCAGATAGGTCTGCCTGGCCCCCGACGCCGATGAGCGCGACGTTGTCGCCGTGAGCTTCCTTCAGCGCCGCAACCTGCGACGCTTCACGCCGACAAGAGCTTCACCACGGCGCCCAAAACCACAGCAGCACGTCACGGCCAGCCGTGAGGCTGGTGTCGAACGTCGTGCCGCCCAGCGTTTCGTAGTCGCCCAGCGCCAGCAGCAACGCCCGGGTTTCTGGGCTGGCACTGGCGCTAGCTGGCTCGTTGGCCGCAGAGGTCGTTGGCGTGTCTTGGCCGGACGTGGCTCCGGTCTCGACCTGCGTCTCCGACGGAGCGCCGACAGACACGCTGGCGTCGTCTGAAGCGCACCCGGCCGCCGCCAGCGCGAACGCGCACGCCACAAAGAGCGCCCGCCACCGCAGCTGCCGTCGCCCGGCGTTGCCTGCCACGACGCACAGCCTAAGCGCGCCACAGCCGCGAGCACTGTCGGTAGGTTCGCGCCCGTGAGCACACGCGGTTTGATTGCGACTGCGCTGGCGACCGGCGTGGTGATCTTGGTGGCCTTCACCGTCCAGGTGCTGCTCGCCCAGTAGCCAGTTCGGTGGCAAGCCCAATAGAGGGCAAACGCCGTTAGCTACCCTGCGGCGTGATGGCCGAAGATCGCTACGACCTGGTGGTCATCGGGGGCGGCCCCGCTGGCTACGCGGCGGCGCTGTATGGCGCCGCAGCCGGACTGTCGGTGGCGCTGGTCGAGCGTGACAAGGTTGGCGGCACGTGCTTGCACCGGGGCTGCGTTCCGGCCAAAGAGTGGCTCGAAACCGCCGCCGTGGCGCGCACCGTCAAGCACAGCAGCGAGCACGGCATCGCCGCCAGCTTCGACGGTGTCGACTTCGGCGCGGCGCGCGCTCGCAAAGACAAGATCGTCGAGGGGCTGTACGCGGGAGTGTCGGGGTTGCTCGCGCGGCGCAAGGTGCGCGTCGTCGCCGGCACCGGACGGCTAGACGACGCCAACACTGTGGTGGTGGCGCCGAACGACGCATCGGGCGACGTGGCGCTGGCCGCCAGCAACGTGCTGCTGGCGACGGGGTCGGTGCCGCGCACAGTGGCCGGCCTCGACGTCGACGGCAAGACGGTGGTGACGTCTGATGAGTTTCTCGACCTCACCGAGTGCCCGCGCACCGCGGCGGTGGTTGGCGGCGGGGCGATCGGCTGTGAGTTCGCTTCCACGTTGGTCGACTTGGGCAGCGAGGTGACGATCCTCGAGCTGGCAGACGGCTTGCTGCCCGGCGCGGATGCCGACATCGCCCGGGCGCTCACCCGAGCGTTCACCAAGCGCGGCATCGACGTGCGAACCGGCGTCGCGGTGAGCGGGCACACCCCCCGCCGCAAGGGGGGCACGACCGTCACGTTCGCGCCGCGCGACGCGGGCGATGAGGCGGCGGCCCTCGACGCGCCCGCCGCCGACGCTGCGCCCGCCGCCGAGCAGCTCGACGTCGACCTGGTCGTCGTCAGCGTCGGTCGACGACCGTTCGCCGATCCGCTGGGCGTGGCGCGCGCCGGCGTCGGCGTCGACGACCGAGGGTTCGTCACGGTCGACGACCGGTGCCGCACCAACGTCGACGGCATCTACGCCGCCGGCGATCTCATCGACACGCCGCAGCTGGCGCACGTCGGCTTCGCCGAGGCGATGGTGGTGGTGCGCGACATTCTCGGCGAGCCTGCTCAGCCCGTCAACTACGCGAACGTGCCTTGGGCGATCTACAGCCACCCCGAGGTCGCGTTCGCCGGGCTGACCGAGCAGGCGGCCATCGAAGCGGGCTACGACGTGGCGTGCGCGAAGCACACGTTCGCCGGCAACGCCCGGGCGCAGATTGTCGGCACACCAGACGGGATGGTCAAGCTCGTCGCGGCCAAGAACGCCGACGGCAGCGCGGGCGCGCTGCTGGGCGTGCACGTGGTCGGGCCGTGGGCGACCGAGCTGCTGGCGCCGGGCTACTTCGCCGTCAACTGGGAGGCGACCGCGGATGACGTCGCCGCGTTCATCACGCCGCACCCGACGTTGACCGAGACGTTCGGCGAAGCTGTGCTGGCGTTGACCGGCCGTGGGCTGCATTCCTAGTGAACGACGTGAGGGGGTGACGTGACCGATACAGCCGTCGTGGTCGAGCTGGTGCTGCCGCAGCTCGGCGAGACCGTGACCGAAGGTACCGTCGTGCGGTGGTTCAAGAAGCCCGGCGAGCGCGTCGAACTCGAAGAGGTGATCTACGAGATTTCGACCGAGAAGGTCGACTCTGAGGTGCCGTCGCCGATGGCTGGCGTGGTGGTCGAGCTGCTGGTGGCCGAGGGCGAGACCGTCGACGTAGGCACGCCGTTGGCGCGCATCCAGCTCGACCCGGGCGTCGAGCCGCCCGACCAAACGGTCATCCCGCTGTCGCCGCCCGACGCGCCCGCGCCACCCGACGTCGTGACGACGACGCCATCGCCAGCCGTCGACGATCTGCGGCTGCGGTCAGAGCCGGTTCAGGCGGCGCTAACGCCTCCGCCAGAGCCGTCGGCCTCGCCCGACGACGCGCTGCTGGTGTCGCCGCTCGTTCGCCGGCTGATGCGCGAGAACGCGCTGAGCGCATCGCAGGTGTCAGGCAGCGGGCCCGGCGGCCGCATCACCCGCGCCGACGTGCTGGATGCCATCGACGACCTGCGTCAGGGCGGCAGCCCGGCCCCGGCTGCGACGTCAGCCGCGCCCGGTGCCGTGCCGGTCGGGCCCACGTCTGACGCAGCTGCTGGCACGCACTTCGAGCCGTTCACCAACATCCGTCGTCGCACAGCGCAGGCGATGACGCAGTCGGTCGCCACCGCAGCGCACGTGCTGACGGTGATGGAGGTCGACTACGAGGCGGTCGAGGTGGCCCGCCGCCAGCACCGCAACAAGTTCAAGGCCGACGAAGGGTTTTCGCTGACGTTCTTGCCGTTCGTGGTGGTGGCGACCGCCAGCGCGTTGGCGGCGTGGCCGCGCGTCAACGCGACGGTCGATGAGGTGAACGGCGCGGCGGGCTTGCGTCTCTACCGCGACCGCAACATCGGCGTGGCGGTCGACATGGACCACCAGGGTTTGATCGTGCCGGTGCTGCGGCAAGCGGGCGGGCTCAACGTGCGCGGCGCAGCCCGTGCCATCGACGACCTGGCGGGCCGCGCTCGCACCAAGAAGCTGCGCCCCGACGACGTCGCCGGCGGGACGTTCACGATTTCCAACAACGGCTCGTTCGGCACGTATGCGACTGCCGCCATCATCAACCAGCCGCAGGTCGCGGTGCTGTCGACCGACGGCGTCGCTCGGCGGCCGGTCGTGGTGACCGACGCGCACGGCGCGGAAGCCATCGCTGTTCACTCGGTCGGCCACCTGTGCTTGAGCTGGGATCATCGGGCGTTCGACGGTGCCTACGCGGCGGGCTTTTTGGGGGAGATCAAGGCGACGCTCGAAGGCGGCAACTGGGTCGACGAGCTGTAAGTGCTGCGGGTTCGGTGGCTCGGGCGCGTCGGCTACGGCGAGGCGCTTGATTTGCAGCGGCGGCTGAGCGCGCACGGCGACGCCGACTACCTGTTGCTGCTGGAGCATCCGCCCGTCTACACGGCTGGCGCGCACGCCGACATGGCGAACCTGCTGGTCGAGCCTGCGTCGGTCGGCGCTGACTTCGCCCGCGTCGAGCGGGGCGGCGACTTGACGTTCCACGGGCCGGGCCAGCTGGTCGGCTACCCGCTGCTGACGTTGGGCGGCAAGCGTGGGGGCGGGCTGGTGGAGACCAGCCGGTACGTGGCGAGCGTCGAGCAGGTGCTGATCGATGCGCTGGCGGACGTGGGTCTTGTCGGCTGTGGCCGTTTGCGGGGCTACGCGGGGGTGTGGGTTGAGCCGAACGGCGCCGCGCCGCGCAAGATCGCGGCGATCGGCGTGCGGCTTCGGCGAGGGCGCACGCTGCACGGGTTCGCGCTGAACGTCACGACCGACTTGGGCTGGTATCGCCACATCGTTCCCTGCGGCATAGCCGACTACGGCGTGACGTCGCTGGCGGCGGAGGGGGTCGACGTGTCGATGGCGGCGGTCGTCGACGCGGTGGTGCGGCGCGCGGCGAGCGCGTGGGCGCCGGTTCGTGCCGACGGTGAACGGCGCGGCGAGCGGCTTGTCGAGCGCGCCGACGTGGCGAGTTTGTCTTCACGCGTGCCGGTGACGCTGGAGCAGGGGCGCACCGGCGGCCGTGCGTTGCGGCGGCTCAGTCAGGCGGGCGTTCGCGACGGTTTGGCGCTGCGCGAGCGCAAGCCGCCGTGGCTGCGCGCGAAGCTCGACGTCAACGATCGCTACCGACACTTGCGGCGGGTGATGGCGAGCCAGCGGCTGGTGACTGTTTGTGAGGAAGCAGGTTGTCCGAACATCTTCGAGTGCTGGGGTGCGGGCACCGCCACGTTCATGATCAACGGCGCAGACTGCACCCGCGCGTGCGGGTTCTGTCAGGTCGGCACCGCCAAGCCGCAGCCGCTCGATGCTGACGAGCCGGCGCGCGTGGCTGCGGCTGCGGCGCAGATGGGGCTCGGTCACGTGGTGGTGACGGCGGTTGCGCGCGACGACTTGGCCGACGGCGGCGCGTCTGGCTTCGCCGCGACCGTCGCGGCGCTGCGAGACGCGCGGGCCCGTGACGGGCGAGCCCCTCACGGGCGGGCCAGCGACGGGCCGACCGTCGAGCTGCTGGTGCCCGACTTCGGCGGCAGCGCTGATGCGCTCGCGACGGTGCTGGCGGCCAAGCCCGACGTCGTCAACCACAACATCGAAACCGTGGCTCGCCTGCAGCGGGCCGTGCGACCGTCGGCGGGCTACGCCCGCAGCTTGGCGTTGTTGGCGCGGGCCGCGGACGCAGGCTTTGTCACGAAGTCGGGGGTGATCGTCGGGATGGGCGAGCGCGACGACGAGGTCGACGTAACGCTGGCCGACCTCGCCGCGGTTGGCGTGCAGATCGTGACGATCGGCCACTACCTGCGGCCGTCTGGGCGGCACCTGCCGGTGGCTCGCTGGGTCGAACCCCAGCAGTTCGACCGCTGGCGCGACCTGGGTCTCGCGCTCGGCATCGGCCACGTCGAGTCGAGCCCGCTGACTCGTTCGAGCTACCGCGCCGAACGCGGGGTCGGCGCGCTGGCGAGCGCCACTTGACCGACCAGCTGGCGTTAGACGTTGGGGCGCAACGTCCGGTTTTCTGGACGACTTCGGTGACTGGCTCGTGACCGACCAGCTGGCTTTCGACGCTGCCACGTTCGCGCTCGGCTGGGCTGTTGGCGGGCTCGGCTTTCTGTGGGTCACCACGCGACGAGGCGAGCTTGGGCTGGGCTACGGCTGGTTGCTGCGCAGCATCTACGCCGTCATTGCGCTGGGCGGCTTCGCTGCGGCGCTGCGCTGGTCTAACGAGTCGTCGGCCGCCACAGTGCTGACCGTTGTCGGCTGCGCGGCCGTCGCCTTGGCCGCGCTGGTCGCATTGGTCGTCTCCGCCGCTCCTCGCGCACGCCACGCCGTTTTGTCGGCGGACCGCCATGCAGATGGCGACCCCGACCGCGGCACCGTCCGCCACGCTCAGCAGGCTGGCGCGTTTTCGCCTGCGTGGGACTTGCTCGCGCCCCTCGTCGGCGTACCGCTGCTGGTCGCGGTGGCGCTGCTTCAGGCGACCGCAGCCGACCTCGGGGCGTGGCACACGACGTTGCACGTCGCTCGCCTGCTCATCGGCGCCGCCTTTGTTGGCGTCGTGGGAGACTCGATGCTGTTGGGTCACTGGTATCTCGTCCAGCCCGGGTTGCGCCGAGCGCCGCTGTTGCAACTCATCAACTTGCTGTTGGTGCTGTGGCCGATTGAAGTTGCGGTGATGCTGCTGCCCATCGGCATGATCGCTGCCGTCACCGGTGCCGTCGACGACGGCGCAAGCGGACTGCTCACCTGGTTCTGGCTCGCCTGCGCTGCCACCACTGGCATCCTCGCCTACATCGCCAAACTCGCCCTCCGCGAGCGCGCCTACTCAGCCGTCATGGCCGCCACCGGCCTGCTCTACCTAGCCATCCTCACCGGCTTCGGCACCGACCTCGTAGCCCGTCTCATCCTCACCACCTAACGTCTTCACCGTCCCATCACTGCACCCGCTCCGCAGCAAGCACACGATCAGCCTCGTACAGCCGCTTGTTGTTCGAGTTGAACTCGGACTTGAGATCGCAGAGCAGTCCGTGGAGGTCGACCACCGTGTAAGACGTAGGGCGAAATAGGTTTCCGTCACGCTGCATCTCAAACCCTACGGCAAGATGGTAACCGTCTTGAGTTACCTTCGGATCATCTGAGTAGGAAAAGAAAAAAGAACGCGGAGTGCTGCCGTGGTGTTTTGGATTGTAGCTCTTCACCTCAAGGTAAACTACAGGATCATGCGTGATCACGACATCCGGATAGCCCGCGGACATTCCCTTGCCTGCCTTGGTCTTTGGCCGATCTGCTTCAAGTCCGTTGTTGGCGAGCGAATCGATGACATGCTGTTCCAAGTCATTGCCAACTTCATTCGGTCGCGGACGCTCTATCGGATCAGTTTGGAGCTGCGAACACACGTCTCGCATGGCAGAGCGTAAGTTCTTCATGATTGCCTGGTTTGGAGCGCTATTGCGATCAAACTTCACCACCTTGACGCCAAACAGTTCGTTGATCGCGTCCTGAAACAGTACATCGCTAAGCCGCTCAAGTCGTTGGCCGCTGAGGGACGAATTCGGAAACTGCGACACAGCGACCTCAGGTGCGCCGGAAGAGGACGATACGATTCGTGTTTGTGCCAGCGCGGTTGTTGGACACGCCCCAGCAGTTGGCGGTTTTGGTAAATTCTTGTTGGTTGATGAGCACGCCACGCACATCAAGCGGCAAGCCCTGTGCGGCTGCCATGACGTTCAACTCGAGATTGATCGTGCCGTTGCGCACTTCTCCCACCTCGAAGGCAATGTGGCCTTCAGGCTTTGTCACCCTTGCCAACTCCCTAAGAGTGTTCGCAACAAAGCACTGCCACTGCTCCAGGTTACGCAACTGGGTGATCTTCACCGACTTGGGGTCGATACCCACAAACCAGCAGCGAAGCCAGTTGTCGGCCTCGTAGTTCACCACGTCCAAGAACGGTGGAGAAGTGACCGTGAGCGTGACGCTGCCGCTCTCGACTTCGCAGGTGTTGTGTGCCTCCGTTGCGAGCAGCAAATTGTGTTGAGCACGTGGCGCACCCTGGGACAGCAGGCTCATCGACTTCTTGTAGATGATGGCAGACACATCTCGCGACGGCGGCACTTGCCCTCGCCGTTCATTGATTATCCGCTGGCGCTCGACCGACACTGCTTGGTTGGGCGGCATAGTGTAGACCGAGAAAAAGCCTGTTGAATGGCCGGTCAGACGGTTGATGGCGATCATCCGAATCCACTTGTCGGTCATGTCGAGTTGGTTGTCAGCTTCGCGTGACAGGAACCAGCGACGTAGGCCCTCGATGTGTGCAAGCGTCTCGGGATGATAAAATACTAGCAACTCGCTGTGATGAAAGGCGACGAAGTCGGCCCACGGGATCTCCGACAGTCTCCGCTCAATGGCATCAAGCGAAGGAGGGTTGAGACGCGGTTCAACCAGTACCTTGCTCAGCGGATTGATGTCGTTGCCAGCTGGTCGACGGTGCCTGATCGCAGCTTCGATGGGGGTGGTGCCACGTCCCATGAATGGGTCGTAAACTAAGTCGTCGGGCTGGCTCAACCGGTCGATGAAGAAGGCAGGCAGCTGAGGCTTGAAGCAAGCACGATAGCTCACTTCATGGATTCGATGCGCCTGCCGTTGTCTGGACGTCCAGAACTCGTTGATATAGTAGCGCACGCCCTCTCTGGTCTCGGTGCGACTAACCGACCCAAACTGATCGAACTCTCGCAACTCGCGGTCGAGCGCGTCGTCGTCGAGAACGCCGACACCTGCATCCGATGGGACCGTGGTGATGCTCACCGGTACCTCCTTAGCTCGGTGCCGTGAGTGTTGGTTGCTTTGCGCGAGTTACAAGTTACGCGAGGGGTGGGACACCGGGCGGCATTGTCGGGCTGGTGGGCGGGGG
>CAYRJD010000020.1:0-3478 GCA_964424585.1 uncultured Acidimicrobiales bacterium
CGCACCGGACTACCCGCGCGACTGAGCGCTCGCTCTAGCGGCAGCCGGTGAACCTACAAAGTCGTTCCAACGTGGCCGACAAAGTTGTTCCGAATTCATCTACAAAGTTGTTCCAGAATCACCTACAAAGTCGTTCCACACGTCGTTGCCTCGTAGGCTGCAGCCGTGGCGTACCAGACCCGAGTCGTCGACGCGCTCCTAGACGACCTGTTGGCAGAGCTGCCAGCCGTGGTGCTGCGAGGCGCGCGCGCCGTCGGCAAGTCTGAGACCGCGGGCCGGCGCGCCAAGACGACCTACCGCCTAGACGACCCTGCCGCGCTGCTCGTCGCTCAAGCTGACCCCGATGCGATTCTCATCGGCGAGACGCCGATTCTCGTTGACGAGTGGCAGCGGTGGCCGCCGGCGTGGGACCGAGTGCGGCGAGCGGTCGACGACGATCCGTCGCCCAACCGATTCATCTTCGCTGGCTCTGCCGAACCACTCGAACAGCCGTCTCACTCCGGCGCCGGTCGCTTCGTGGTGCTGCACATGCGGCCCATGTCGCTCGTCGAACGAGGTGCGGCTCAGCCGCTGGTGTCGCTGGGCGCCTTGCTGAGCGGGTCTCGTGACGACGTCGCTGGCGGACGCACCGAGGTCACGTTGAGCGACTACGCCGAGGAAATCGCGAAGTCGGGCTTCCCAGGCATTCGCAATCTGTCGTCACGAGTCCGCAGGCGCCAGCTGCTCGGCTACCTAGAGCACACGTTCACCTACGCGATTCGCGGCGGCGACGCGAGCGAGCCACGTCACGACCCAGGTGCTCTGCGACGCTGGGCCCGGTCGTACGCCGCAGCCACCGCGACCACCACCTCCTATGAGACCATCCGCGACGCTGCCACTCCCGGCGAAGAAGAAAAGCCCTCCCGGCAACGAGGGAAAGCCATACGCAGCACCCTGGAAGATGCGTACGTCGTCGATCCGCTCGCAGCGTGGCAGCCGTCGTTGAGCCGGCTCGGGCAACTGGGCAAGGCAGAGAAGCACCACCTCGTCGACCCAGCGCTCGCAGCAACCAGCCTCGGTGTCGATGCGGCAGCGCTAGCGAAGATCGACGGGCCACGACAGTTCGTAGGCAAGCAGCGACCGCTAGTCGCAGCACTCTTTGAATCGCTGGTGGCTCAGTCGGTGCGGGTCTACGCCGAGCACAACGACGCGCTCGTTTATCACCTGCGGATGCACCGGGGCGAGCGTGAGATTGACCTCATCGTTGAACGTGACGACGGCGGCGTTGTCGCGCTGGAGGTCAAGCTGAACAGCACGCCGGACGCCGCCGATTTCAGGCACCTGCGCTGGCTTCAGCGCACGATCGGCGACCGGCTGTTGGACGCCGCCATCGTCAGCACTGGCAAGTACACCTACCGCGACCCCGGGACCGGCTTCGCTGTAGTGCCCGCGGCGCTGCTGGGCCCGTGAGCCGCTCACCACGCGCTACGACACGCTTGGCGGCATCCACAGCGACCACTTTGGCTTGCTTGTGCGACAGCGCGCCCTGGCCGGTGCCTACTCGCCGTTAGTTGTCGCGTCGGCGGCGGTGTCCGCCCTTGTGTCCGCGCTTGAGCACGCAGCGGTCTTGGGCGCGCGGCATCCATTCGTTGCATGGTCGAGCGCTCGGCGACCGAATGGAGGACGCATCGGCTGGCCCGACACCCATGACAGCTTGCGAGCGCGGCAGCGTTACGCCGAGCTTGCTGGCTAGCAGCTGGCCAGCTGATTCGTGCTCGATGCCGCTGCCAGGGGCTATCGCCACCGCATGGCTGCGTCGTCGTTGCAGCGTGCCGCGCAAACGCATCTGCTTGACGACCTTCGCCGCGCGCTCAGGCGTGATTTCGCACCGCTCAGCCACCTCGTCGGCCAGGTTCCGAACGTCGCACGGCTGAGCGTTCGCCAGCAGGTACGCAACGATGGTCGCTTCGGTCTCGGTCAGCTCGTTGACCGTATCTTCGGTCACGTTCTCTTCATAAAGATCGTCCACCTCGCCGCGCGCGGCTTCCACGTCGGCCAGCGAGATGGGTTCGAGCGGCGCGAGGCTCGCCAGCCATGAGTGGTGCCCGACGAGCTGAAGCATGTAGGGCGACCCCTTCACCATCTCGACGGCCGCACGCAGAGCCTCATCGGTGAAACTCCCGCACCGTGTGGGCCGCGTTTTGCAACTCATCGACGCACAGCAGCACCGACGTGTTGTGGTCGCGAGCAAGGTTGGTGACCTCTTCGAGCAGGTCTTCCACCGAAGGTGCTTCGTTTGCCTCTACCCGCTGACGAAAGGTGACGCTGGCGACCCTCGGATAGCCGACCGTGAACTCTTTCTCCCACGCGTCGTTGCCAAGGTCAGCCCACGGAACGCGTTGCAGCGAACGCTTGATGGCGCGGTGCACGGCGTTCTCCAACGACCGAGACGTGGTGGCTTGGACGTGCATGGCGATCAGCCCGGCAGCCTCTGCTCGGTCACGCAACTCGGTCAGCGTCGCCGTCTTGCCCGAGCCGCGCGCTCCGAACAGCAGCACGCAAGCTGGGAGGTTCGCGTCGATGTCGTCTGGCTCGGTCAGCCACGCGCCAGTGGCGCGGTCGGTCAAGTTGCCGACGAGACCTTCGCGCCCGACCATCTCAGGGCCGACGACTTTGCCGAACGACGGGCGAAACGGGGTCTGGCGAAGCAGGTGCTCAGGTGACACAGGCGATGCTCCTCTCTCCATCCGATGCTACCGAATGCGCGCATAACGGCAACCGTCTCGCGCATGACTGCGCCCGGCGCGCGCACAACCGCGGTGCTTGCCTTCTGGTCTGCCTCTGGCTCGTCGTAGAGTTGCGACGTGAGCACTGACATCTACGTCCCGCCAGCCCACCTGTTCATGTCTGCCGCAGACTGGGAAGCCATCCGCGCAGCCGCCGAAGCTCAGGGTTTGGCGTTGTGGGACTACTTGCAAGATACCCTCGAACACAACGGCCCGTATGCGATGTACGGCAAGGTGCCCCACGCGACCTACGAGAACGGCGAGTGGAGCTACCACCAGCTAGGCGGGCACCGGCACACCGGCTACAAGTTCGTCACCCTCACCGAAGATGAACTGCGAGTCGACCTGAACGGACGCGCCGTCGCGTGCTTGTACGAGTGGCTCGGGCACCAGGGCTACGAGTGGCCGTGCGACCCGTGGCTGTACTTTCCCGAAGACTGTCTGCCGCAAACCTGGTTCGACGAGATGACCTACATGCTGCGGGCCCAGTGGTGCTGCGACTGCGACGAAAGCGTCGAAGCCGATCACGTGAACCCGCCGACGCCGCAGCCGAAATGGGCTTGCCGGTTCACCGACGACTAGCTGGGCTGGCTTTGCGCGAGCACGTCGACCATCTTCACGATCGCGTTCTCGGTCACCACGCCGACGACGCGGTTGGCGGCGTCGACGACGGGGTACGCCTCGATGTCGACCTCGGCCATCTTCAACGTGAG
>CAYRJD010000021.1:0-4526 GCA_964424585.1 uncultured Acidimicrobiales bacterium
GCTGATGGAGGGCTCTGTGGCCAGCCCTGCGCGGCAGCGGCACCGGCAGCTCGCGCAGATCGTCGAGACCGAAGCGCGGGTACGACAACTTGCGCAGCGTCTGCCTGCCGTACAGGCCGAGCACGCCTAGCGTGCTGTTCAGCCAGACGCACAGCGCCTTTTCGTGGGTCTCGTCTGCGGCGGCGACCGGAATCCACAGACACCCGAGGCCGGGCGTCGGCAGCCGCGCCGCCGCGAGTCGCATCGTGTGCCAGTAGATGCGGTCGGCCAGCAGCAGGCGCGAGCGTTGACCCCAGTAGCGGTCGGCGAGCTCGGCTTTGCCTGGTTTGGTGACGAGCCAAGAATCTGGGTCGACCGCCATTTGGGTGACGTGGTCGCTCGCGTGCTGCCAGAGCCCCGCTCGTCCGGTGGCTAGCTCGGCGTAGTCGCGCTGCGCGTAAGCGTCGCGCGTGCGCTGTCCGGCTGGCCCGACCGGCGCAACGTCGTGGAGCCGTCTGCACGTCGGCGGCAACGGCTGGCCGTCAGCGTCGCCGCTCGGCGACGTGAGGTTGGCTTCGAGGCGCAGCAGCGCGTCGTGTAGCCAGTCGGCTGCGAACACGACTTGGCGCCAGTCGCCGACGTTGACTCGTGCGGCCGCCATCTCGTAGACGGCGACACGCCTGCGTTCATCTAGTTCGCCAGATCGCGTTCGTTTGATGGCGGCAAGCGTCTCGTGCGCTTCCAGCATGTTCGCCGGGTTCCGCAGCAGCGACACCAACCTGGTCGGCGGGTCGTCGTTCGGCGACGCGCCAGGCGCTCGACGTTGAGCGATCACCAGCATCTCTGAGATGTTGGTGTTGCCCGACAGCGCGATGCGGCTTGGGTCGTGCGGGATGACGATGGTGTCGATGCGAAAGTGCGAGGCCAGAAACCGGCGAAGCGGCCTTCATCGCGGCCTCGCCACCGGGGCCGAGCTGGTCGTGGCGCCAGCTGTCACGGGTGAACGGCGGGTTCATGATCACCAGGTTCATCTTCGGCGGGTTGCCGGCACGAACGTCCTCGGCATCCACCTCGACTTGGGAGTGCGAGCCGTACTCGCGCATCGTCTCAAACTGCACGTCGGCGCCGGGCAGCAGGTCGATGCTGCCGAGGTGAACGGTCGCTGCGCCGTTCACAGCGCTCGCACCATTGTTCGCGCCGTTAGCCGCAGCGGCGGTGCCGAGCCGCTCGATGCGTTCTAGAGCGGCGAGCAGCAACGTGCCCGAGCCGCAAGCTGGGTCGCAGACGCGCAAGTCGGTGATCGCTTCGGCGTCTGACCAGTCAACCCAGTCGTCGGGTATCGCCAAACCTGCAAGAAGAGTCGCCGCAGCTGCGGTCGTGTAGTAAGAGCCGTCGTAGCGGGCCGTGTCGAGCACGCGGTGAAACACGCCGCCGAGCAGGTCGTAGCGCAGGTTGCGGGTCTGCGACGTCACGCTCAGCGCATCGTGGGTGACCTGCCGCACGGCGTTGGCGAAATCTGGGTTGCCGTGCATCAGCGTGAGGGCATCGCGGGCGGCTGGCCGCTGGAAGATCTGCCAGGCGCGCGTGCAAGCGAGCGTGAAACATCGTCGCTGCGGCTATCGCCAGCAGCACTCGCTTGGCCGCTCGGTGCTTCTTCGCGAGCGTGTCTTGTGCCCGCAGTCCGAGCGGCTGCGTCAACACCAGCAGGTCTCGCTCGTGCATCGAACTCGCTGCGCGCCCCAAAGCTCGCTCAAGACGCCCAGCCAGCGCAGCCTGGTCGTCAACCAGCGGCACCCACGTGAGCCATGCGGCGTCGTCTGTCGCTTCGGCAACTGCCGTCGTCACCGCTCCTTCAACCGCACGCGCAGTGTTGCTGACAGGTTCGCGAGCGATCTTGGCTTCGACCGCCACGGTCGCTCCGTTGACCTCTACGAGCACGTCAACGCGGCCGGTCGAACAGGGCGCTTCTCCGCGAGCACTCACCACGTCGTCGGGCAGGCCCGGCCAGGAGTCGATCAGCTCTCCCAGCTTGATGTTGAGAGACGGCTCGTGTTCATACTCGGGCGGGGTCGTCACCGAGCGCACTGTATGGCTGGGGTGGGACACGAACCGGTCACCGCAACGGCTGGCGCGCACCACGCCACAGCACCACGCTCGCCAGGTGGCGCGCCGTCGCGGTGGCTCGTCGGAAACTCTGAAATAACTCGGTCGGTCGTGGGCTACTACTGAGGTGAACGCTGGCGGTCGGCGGCGGACGCGAAACCCACTTGATCGGATTCGCGCCCGTGGCTACTTTCGGCGGCAACCGCACAACTACCATCCACGGAAAGGAACCGCAGCCATGATCCCCCTGATCGGCCAAGCGACCAGCCCCATGTCCAACACCCAACTCTTCTTCTCCCT
This sequence comes from uncultured Acidimicrobiales bacterium, assembly GCA_964424585.1. Lineage (GTDB taxonomy): Bacteria > Actinomycetota > Acidimicrobiia > Acidimicrobiales > Poriferisodalaceae > CAYRJD01. Next base: position 2,383 of record CAYRJD010000021.1, read on the forward strand.
CCTCGGCGCGACGTTCGCCATCGTCGCCGGCGCCTGGGCGCTGCTCAAGTGGCTCGACAGACGCCGTCGCGAAGAAGACGAGCGCCGCCGCGAGGAGGAGGCTGCCAAAGCGAAGCGGGCGCGCAAGGCAGCCAAGAAGCACGCCGAGCGCACCGATGAGCTAGTCGACAGAGTCGGCACGCTGGCGGAACAAGGGGCGAAGCACGAGCAAGCCATCGACACCATGGCGAAGGCCATCACCGCGCTGACAGGCAAGGTCGACAGGCTCGTCGAGCAAGGGGCGAAGCACGAGCAAGCCATTGACACCATGGCGAAGGCCATCACCGCGCTCACCGGCAAGGTCGACACCATGTCCGACAAGCTCGGCGCGCTGGCCGAACAAGGGGCGAAGCACGAGCAAGCCATCGAAACCATGGTGAAGGCCATCACCGCGCTGACAGGCAAGGTCGACACCATGTCCGACAAGCTCGGCACGCTCGCCGAACAAGGCGCGAAGCACGAGCAAGCCATCGACACCATGGCGAAGGCCATCACCGCCCTCACCGGCAAGGTCAACACCATGTCCGACAACGTCGGCGTGCTCACCACGGACATGGCCGTCGTCAAGCAAGCCATCGACACCATGGCGAAGGCCATCACCGCGCTCACCGAGAAGGTCAGCGACCTCACCGGCGCCGTTGGCGAACTCAAAGAGGCGAAGGCTCGGCAAGAAGGCCGCGAGGAAGAGCGTCAGCGCATCAGCGGCGCCACCGGCGTGCCCGTCGCAGCGGCCCCAGCGACTGACGCGACAGACGACGAGCAAGACGACTCGAACTCGGGCACGTCGAAGTCGGACGCACCCAAGTCGGGCACGTCGAAGCGAGCCACCAAGAGCACGTCGCCGCCAGCGGAGACGACGACCGCAGCACCAGCCGACAAGCGGGGCGCGGTCGCGCAAGCGGGCAGCGTCAGCGGCTAGCGCGCAGCGCGCCGCAGCGCGCGAGAGTTAGGTCGGGTCGACGCAGACCAGGGTTGGGGTGAGGTTGAGGGAGGTGTCGCCGTCGTTGAAGGTAAGTTCGACGTAGGTGCGGCCAGCCGAGTCCGTGCGAGCAGCAGCGCTCGCGTCGTCGGCGGCGCCGAGGGTGCAGCTGGCGGGAGCCGACAGCAGCGTGACCCGCAGCGTGCAGGGGCGCTGCTGGGTGCCGCGTTCGGCGAACTGCGCGAGTTGGCGTGCGCCGGCGGCGATGACCTGCGCGGTCGCGCCCGCCGCGGCGTCGAACGCGTAGACGACGCCGATCTCTGCTGGCAAGCCGTCGAAGGTGCGAACGTCGGTGCCGCACTCGCCGGGCGCGTTAACGAGCACTTCGACCGGCGTGGGCGCGGTGAACGTGTCGGCTGGCAACGTGAGCGACACTCCCACCGGCACGCGCTGGGTCGCAGACGGCACGAACGGGCCCGTGGCGGTACTGCCGGAGCCGCCGCCCCCGGAACTGCCACCGCCGGTCCGGCCTCCGCCGCCGCCGCCACTAGCCGGACGTCGAGTTGAGCCGCCAGTGCCGCTAGACGGCGGTGGCGGGGGCGGTAGCTGCGGAGCAGGTGGCGAGACGTCGCCGTAGGTGATGGTGATCGGGTCGCCGGTCGCGGCGACGTTCTGATTGTCGCTGCCGGCTGCGATGTCGACCGGGTCGCCGCCGGTCGGGGTGATGGCATCTGGCGCGTCGGCGGTGTATGAGCAGCGCGCGGTTACGCCGCGAGGTCGGTCGACCAGCGACTCCGGCGTGCCCGGCGGCGTCACGGTGCCCTGTCGCGCGTTCGTGGCGTGCGCTTCGTCCGCGATCACGAACGTGTCTGTCCCCGCGAGACAACCACCATCGGAGCCAGCAGCCGGCGTGTAGCTCACCGCCACCGAGACGCCGCTGAGGTCGTTCGTGCCGTCGCTGTTCGCGTCGACGAACGGCACCAGCACCGACACGCCAGGCATGAACATCGTGGTTCGCGCGTCATAGGGCGCGCGGGTCGGCAAATCAGACGCCCGGGTCGTCACGTCGGCGCTGCCGATAATGAGCCCGAGCGCGTCTGCATACACCACCTCGTACGCGCACGCCGTCGACGTGTCGCCGTCTGGGTAGTGCGTCAGCACCGCGTCGACGCCGTCCTCAGGCGCA
>CAYRJD010000022.1:0-7451 GCA_964424585.1 uncultured Acidimicrobiales bacterium
GACGGTGAAGGCGCTGGTCGTCGCCGATGCCGGTGCCACTCTCGATGAAGCCGCGTTGATCGCGTACTGCAAGGAGCGGCTGGCTGGCTACAAGTGCCCCACCTCGGTTGAGTTTCGCGACGAACTCGCCCGCACCGCGACCGGCAAGCTGCAGAAGTTCAAGCTGCGGGCGCCGTATTGGGAAGGCATGGAGAAGGCCGTCAACTAGCGCGTGAGGTTTGAGCGTTGGCTGCTTGCGCCCGTCGCGCCAGATGCGCCGGTCGATCCGCTGGCGGTGTACGCGACGTCTGGCGCTGAGGGTCGCGAGTCGAGCAGCTGGCGCGCCTACTGGGCGGTGCCCGACGACGACCTAGAGATCGCCGCGATCGGAGCAGCCGTCGTGCTGCGGCCGCTGTCGGGCACCCGCGCCGCCGAGCGGTTTGGTGACGTCGCGCGCCAGCTAGCTGCGCTCGACGCGCAGGTCACCGGCCCTGGCACCGCTTCGCTCGCGGGAGTGGTCGCGCTAGGCGGCTTCGACTTCACGTGCGAGCCGAGCGGCGACGCGTCCGGTGCTGCGGGCGAGCAGTCGTCGCTCACGCCGGGCGGGCCAGGCAGCGACCACCTCATCGTGCCCGAGCTGCTGGTGGTGCGTCGCGGGCCACAAGCGTTCGCGGTCGGGCTGGCTCGCTCGCGAGATGCGCACGACGCGGCGCTGGCGGCTGCGTGCGAGATGCAGCACGACGGAGCGTTGACCGCGCCTTGTCAGTGGCCGGCCGCAGACGGCTCGGCTGGCTCGTGGGCAACCGACGACGACTACCTCGCACTCGTAGCCGGCGCGCTCGCCGCCATCGACGACGGCGTGCTCGCCAAGGTGGTCACGGCTCGCAGCTATGAGCACGCCACGTCGTCTTCGCCGGCGCAGCTGCTGGCCAGACTGCGCGCCGAGGCCGCGGCTGGCGTGCACGCAGCGCGCGCGCACGAAGCTGGCGCGCCTGTGCACCGTCCGAGCCTGTTTTGTTTCACCGCTGGAGCGCAGTCGTTCATCGGCGCGAGCCCCGAGGTGCTGGCCCGGTTCGACGGCGAGCGTGTCGCCACTTGCGCGCTCGCCGGATCGAGGCCCCGCACCGGCGAGCCGAAGCTCGACGCCGCGCTGCGACGCGAGCTGTTAGCCAGCGACAAAGAGCGCGCCGAGCACGATCTCGTCGTGCGCGCCATCACCGCTTCGCTAGCTGGCGCGGGCGTGTCGGTCAGCCCCGTCGCCGCGCCCGAGGTCATGGCGCTGGCGCGCATCCAGCACCTCCACACGCCGGTCTCGGGCACCGTGCCTCAACGGGCTGGCGCCCAGCGCAGCGGCGTGCTCGATTTGGTGGCGGCGCTGCACCCCACGCCCGCCGTCGGCGGGCACCCTCTCGCCGCAGCTTTGGAGTGGCTGCGCGACAACGAGCCCATCGACCGAGGCTGGTTCTGCGGGCCAGTCGGTTGGACGACGCCTGACGGCATCGGCGAGTTTCGGGTCGGCTTGCGCTGCGCGCGCATGGCCGAGCGCGCGGATGGAAACTTCGACATGACCCTCTTCGCTGGCGGCGGCGTTGTGGCTGGTGCCGAGCCAGAAACTGAGCTAGCCGAGACCGCGACCAAGCTCACCACGCTGCTGGCGGTCGCGCCCGCGGCACGGACGCAGGCAGCCACGCCGTGAGCGGTGACGGCCAGCGGTCTGCACACGAGGCGTCACACGAGATGCGCACGTACACGTGCGTCGCCGCGCTGCTTGACGCGCTGGCGCGCGCCGGCGTGCGTCACGTGGTCGCGTCGCCGGGGTCGCGCTCGACGCCGCTCGTGCTGTGCGCGGACTCTCACCGAGCGTTCGACGTTCACGTGCGCGTCGACGAACGCAGCGCCGCGTACTTCGCGCTCGGTCAAGCGCTCGGCTCGGGGCGTCCGACGCTGCTGATCTGCACGTCGGGCACCGCCGCTGCCAACTACCTGCCGGCAGTCACTGAGGCGCACAACGCCCGAGTGCCGCTGGTGGTCGCGACCGCCGATCGCCCCGCTCGGCTGCGCGCCTCGGGCGCGAACCAGACCATCGACCAACACCGGTTGTACGGCACACACGTTCGACGCTTTGACGAAGTCCAGCTGCCGCTCACCTTGCCGCTCGACGAAGCGGCGCGCTACGTAGCCAGGGTGGGCAGCCGCGCCGTGGCGGCTGCGGTCGGCCCAGTGGCTGGCCCGGTGCACGTCAACGTCGGCTTCGAAGAGCCGCTCACGCCGCCCGACGGTGGTGTGCCGAGCGTCACCACCGACGGCGTAGAGGCGACTGCGTCGGCGCGCCACAACTCCGCCGACACGCTGGCGCGCCTGCGCGAAGCGCTGTTTGTGGGTGGCGCGCCGGCCGGTGATGAGATAACCGGCGGCGAGACGACCGGCGGCGTAGTGGTGGCGGGGCCGATGCCGCCCACAGCGGCTTCTGATCAGCTCGTCGACGCTCTGCGCGCGTTCTGCGCAGCGACCGGCTGGCCGCTGCTGGCGGAGGCCACCTCGCAGCTGCGTCGCAGCGCGGTCGAACTCGCTGACGTTTCGGTCTTCACCGCGTTTGAACAGCTGCTGAGTTCGCCGCTGGCGCGCGCCGCCGCTGGCGAAGCTGCGCCCGGCGCGGTGCTGCGCGTCGGCGCGCCACCCACGTCGGCCGCGCTGCGCGCGTGGCTCGCGCGCAGCACGCCCCAACACGTGCTGTTGGGCCCGGGCGCTGGCTTCGACGACCCGACGTTCACCGCGACGCACGCCTTCGACTGCCCGGTAGCGGTGCTGGCAGACCTCGCGCTTTCAGCGACCGACGACGACCTCGCGCACATCGACGCTGCTGTCTCAAAGTGGCGCGCACGTCTCGCGACGACGCACGACGAGCTGTGCGCGGCAATCGCGAAGCTGCTGGACGCAGGGTCGCGCGCGCAGCTGTCTGGATTGTCGGTCGCCGCAGCGGTGCTGCACCATCTAGGTCGCGACGACGCGCTGTTTTGCTCAAACTCGATGCCGGTGCGCGACGTCGAAACCGTGATGCCGCTCGGCGTCGACAACCCGGTTGTCTACGCGAACCGCGGCACCAGCGGCATCGACGGCGTGCTGTCGACCGCCGCTGGCATCGCGCACGTCAGCCACCCAACCGGCAGCCGCAACACGACCGTGCTGATGGGCGACCTCGCGTTCCGCCACGGCATCGGATGCTTGGCAGGGCTCTACGACACTGCTCCGCCCGCACGCTTGAGCGTCGTCGTGGTCGACGATGGCGGAGGCGGTATCTTCCGGCGTTTGGCAGTGGCACAGCGGCTAGAAGCCGAGCAGTTTGAGCGTCTCTTTGTGACGCCCATCAAGGGCAGGGCGGCCGACGTCGCGGCGGCGTTGAGCGGCGTGTTCGGCTTCGGTCACGCTCACGCCGCGACGGCTGGTGAGCTTTCCGACGCGCTCGGCAACGCGCTGTGCGACTCGCCGAGCGACGGGCCGCCACGCGACGGGCCAGCCGTCAGCGTCATCACCACAGAGGTCGACCCGACGTTCGATGCCGAGGTGCGAGCGCGCGTAGCCGACGCGGCCGACGCCTCCCTCCGAGCAGGGCTGTCTTAGCGCCATGCGGCTCGCTTGGGATATGACGGCCATGGGCACCACGCCTGTCGTGGTGCTGCACGGATTTCTGGGCAGCGCCGCGGAGATGAGCGACTTCCAGTTCGAGATCGTCAAGCAGCTGCGAACGAAGCCCGTCGCGGGCCGCAGTTACCAGATCATCGGGGTCGACTTGCCGGGTCACGGCGATAGCCCGTCGCCGCGCGAGCCCGAGCCGTACGAGCTGGGTGCGACCGCCGCATCGATCGTCGAGACGCTGACCGAATACGAGAGCTCGAAAGAGATGCTTCCCGCTCACTTCGTCGGCTACTCGTTGGGCGGGCGAGCGGCGTTGGTGTTCGCGCTCACCTACCCCGAGCACGTGCGGTCGTTGACGCTGATCAGCACGAGCGCTGGCATTGCCGATGCGGCCGAGCGTGAGGCGCGCATCGCGTCCGACAACGAGCTTGCCGAGGCCGCCGAGACTGGCGGACGGGCGGGGATGGCCGAGTTCGTCGAGCAGTGGGGGGCGCAGCCGATGTGGGACTCGCTGCGAGAGCGCATCGACGACAAGGCGTGGGAGCGGCGGCAGAAGCAGCGGGCGCGCAGCCGTCCGGTCGGCATCGCGAACTCGCTGCGGGTCGCGGGTGCGGGCGCGATGGAGCCGGTGTGGGATCGCTTAGGCGAGCTGTCGATGCCGACGTTGCTGTTGAGCGGGGCGAACGACGCCAAGTTTGTGGCGCTCGCGAAGCAGATGGCCCAGCAGCTGAGTTCGGCTCGACACGTGTCGCTCGCCGGTCTCGGTCATGCCGCGCCCGCCGAAGACCCGGCTGCGGTTGCTCGTGAGGTCGCGTATCACGTCGTCAAGCACAGCTGAGCCGCCGTGGATGTCGAGCTGACCGAGCGAACCTTCACGCTCAAGGCACCGTTGGTTACCGCGCACGGCGAAACGACGCTGCGACGCGCCGTCGAGGTGCGGGTGCGAGATGACGGCTTCGTCGGCGAGGGCGAAGCCGCGCCGCTAGCTGGCTTCGGCTTAGAAACGTACGAAGAGGCGCTGGCCGAGCTGCGGCGCTGGGCCGAATTCGACGACCCGGCGCACCAGCTGCCGGTGACGCCGTCGGCCGCGGCGGCGGTGTCGAGCGCGCTGGCGTCGCTCGACGCGGCCAGTGAAGGCATCACGCTGGCGGAGCTGCTGAGCGGCGAACCGCCGCAGGCCATCGGCGACGCGACGACCGGCGGCGTGCCTGGCCGTCTGGCGGTGCACAAGCTCATCAGCGACACCGGCGCGCAGGCCGCCGCTCACGCTGCGATCGCGGCTGCCGAAGAGGGTTACCTCGCGGTCAAGCTCAAGCTGGGGGTCGTCGACGCTGGCACCGACGCCGTTCGCATCGCGTCGGTGAGACGGGCGTTGCCTGCGGCGGCGGCGCTGCGGCTCGACGCCAACGGCGCGTGGGGCCTGCCGACCGCGACGAAGGTGCTGCGCAAGGTGTCGCACATGGACATCGACTTCATCGAAGAGCCGACCCGCCAGCCTGCAGACTGGGCGCAGCTGATCAGGCGTGCGCAGGTAGCGGTGGCGATTGATGAGCACCTGACCGACCGCGACTCGCTGGTCGCGGCGATGGACGCGCACGCGGTGGAGGTCGCGGTTATCAAGCCGGCCACCGTCGGCGGACCGCAGGCCGCGTACGACCTCGCGTGCCTGGCGTCGGTGCGCGGCGTGCGGCCGGTGATTACGTCGTTTCTCTGCGGGCCGGTGGGCTTGCGCATCGCGCGAGAGGTTGCGCTAGCCGTCGCGCCTCGAGCCATTCACGGCGTCGGCACTGCCGCGCTGTTTGAAGACGAGCTTCCCGCCGACGTCACCCCGATCGATGGCTACTTGACCGCGGCGTGAGCCTGGCTAGCTAGACCTGTGCGAAGCGTCCGTCGGTCGGCGTGTCGACGACCTGCTCGGGTGGCGGCGCGACCAGGTCGGCGACTGCTCCGAAGTTCCAAAGCTCGACGGTCACGTTGATGTCGAGCGACGCGTCGTCGGTGTCGCTCAGCATCGACACGAGCATGTCCGCCAAGTTGGAGTGAGTGAACGTCCAGCGATGCACGTTGCCGTCGTCGTCGAGCCAGACGCTCACGTTCAACGGCGCGCCGCCGCCTGCAGACAGGAACGCACCTAGCAGGTCGAGGTCGTCATCGTCTGCCTCGTCGGCCGACTGTTCGGCAGCAAGCGTGTTGAGCGGCACGAACCCGTCGACGCGCTTAGTGGGCGTGTTGCGGATGGTTTCGGTGCCGCCGACGATGGCTCCGGTTAGCTGCGCGAACACGCCGCTGTCGTCGCCGCAGAAGCCTTCACGCAGCTCGAGCGGCGCCGAGCTGAACTGTGCCATGCCTTCGGGCTCGGTGAACCACGTTCCCGGCGGGTGACCCTCTTCCACGAGCTCGTCTTCGGAGGGCTGGATGAAGTAGTCACCCCCATCAACCCAGCGCACCGTGTAGCTCCAGTCGTCGTCGTTGTAGCTGCCGTCTGGGGTGGCGAGCGCGTCGCTCGACACCACCACCTCGGTGTCGCCGTCGGCGTCAACGGCGAACGGAATGGAGATCGAAAAGCCGCTGCCGCCTCCTACTTCGCCCAACTCGCTCAAGTCGAGCGAAACCGACACGTGGCCTTCAACCGCGCCCATGAATCCGCCGCAGTCTTGGCGCGCCCGCTCGATGAGCGCCAGCGCTTCGGGCTCGGAAGCTCGGTCGAAGTCGGGCTCGCTCGCGAGGTCGGCGGCCGTCTGCCGTCGGTCGCTCTCGGTTCCGGCGGCATCATTGGCCGAGTCGCTCGCATCTGACGGCGTTGAGTCGGACGTCGCCGCCGCGCTCTGCGTCTGCACTTCGCCCGGCTCGGCGTCGTCGGCAGCCGACGATCCGCACGCCGCAGCCAGCACGGCCAACGCCAGCAACGGAACTACTGGGACAAGGTGTCTCAACTTCATCGCCGACCTCCTTAGGTCTCAAGGGGCTGCAGAGACCATCTTGCCACGCCGGTGAGGCATCGCAACCAGGCTCTTCATACTTTCGTCACAGTGACAGCCGACACCATCGGCTCAAACGTCAGTGTCTGCGTCGATGTGCCGGTGTCGCTGTTCCAGTTGAACGCGGCGGGCGGGGTTTCGTCCCATTCCCATTCCCAATGCTGGGTCGGTGTGCCGCCTAACAGCGCGGGCAGTCCGATGCGGCGTGCGGTGCGCACGGGCCACGCCGACATCGACGACGGCAGCGGACACGCGTCGTCGTAGGTCGCTTCGGTCGCCCGCTCGTCCCACGCGGTGTCCGGGTCGTCGGCGGCTACCTGGTCTTCACGGGCCGTGGTGTTCGGGTCGTCGACCGGCGTGACGAGGGTGATGGTGCGCTCGGTGCCGAACGTGCTGTTGTTCGTCGGATACGACACGTCATAGACGCAGCGGCGGTCTCGCTGCAGCGTCGCAAGCGGCACCGTCTGGTCGCCGACATCGTGCGCGTAGGACACCACCGCGCGTGCGGTGCACTCAGACGTTGAGCCGGTCACCGGCCTGAAGCTCAACGGCGAGAACACCGCCCACCCATACTGCGGCGACCAGCCTCCAATCTCCCAGCCGCCTGCGTGCCCGTCGGGAATGTTGATCGTCACCTGCGGCTCAAAGAACGCCTCCACGTAGGTCGCTTGGGTCGCCGGATCGTCGGCGCTCACTTCCGTGTCGTCCACCGGCGTGACCAGCCGCAGGTTGCCGTGTGCGGAGGTTGTGGGGTAGGTGACGGTGTAGGCGCAGCTGCGGTTGAGCAGCGGGCCATTGGTGTAGGTGTTGCTGCCGGTGGTGGGGTGTTCGACCCAGAAGTCTCGTGTGACGACCTCACAC
>CAYRJD010000023.1:0-7537 GCA_964424585.1 uncultured Acidimicrobiales bacterium
CTGGTGGGGCAGCCACCAATGCTCATGACCTATCCCCCGTCAGGGCCAGCGCTGGGTGAGGTGCACATCGGCGAGCCGGCACAAACGCCACACGACGATGCGCCGCTCAGCGCCGACATGGTGCTGGAGGCGCTGAACCAACACGTGATCAACTGGCAAGCGTTGGCTGCCCACGCCGACGTTCGCCCACACGAGACCGGCTGGGAGATCGAGTTCTCAACCGACCACGACCAACCACAGCGGTACGCCGTGCTGACAGTTGAGGCAATGCCAGCCGCAGGCCTCCACATTCCATCGATGCCGATGCACGAGTGGGCGACAGGCACAATTCCGTTTCCGTACTTGCTGCGCGAGGCATGTTACAGCGCGGAAGACAAGCTCGCCATCACAGATTGGCACGACTCGGAAGACCTCGATCCCACCAGCATGAATGACTGCCGTGAGGCGGTCAGGCAAGCACTGGCAGACAGACAGAGCGACCCAAGAAACAGCAACTTTACGACCGTCGATGTCGAGCGTTACGTCGATGACATCGCCGAATACATCTTTGTCGAGCCCCCGTCCGCAAGTGTCGACGACGACGCCATACGCGAGGCGCTAGACGAAGTCGCCGAAGCGGCCTGGCGCGAAATCTACACCACCGCATACGACAACGAAGACGAGCAACAAGATGCGTTTATCACCGCGGTGCTCTCGTCGTCGTCAGAGCTGCTCGCGCCGCTAGCAGAGGCTGGGCTGCTGCACAAGAGCGGCAACCCAACCAGATTCATCATCAACGAGTGCCTCGATTGGTTCCATTCCATGCTGGGCTTCATTGAGAGAGATCGCCTCCGCAGAACTTGATTGAGAGCGACAAGCACTAGCGCGCTTACGGAACGCGCCCGCAGCGCGGCGCCGCGTCGGGCTAGGCGGGACGGCGGTGCATCAGCGCGTTACGGCGCATAATCGCCACCACCTCGTCGCGCTGGTTGAACGCCCGATGCTCAAACAGCACGATCCCCTGGGTCGGCTGGCTCGCCGACGGCCTCGCCGAGATGACCTCGCTCTCGACCCGCAGGGTGTCGCCGTGAAACACGGGCGCCGGAAAGTCCATGCGCTCAAACCCGAGGTTCGCCACCGTCGTGCCGTGCGTCGTTTCGTGCACCGAAATGCCGACCACCAGCGCGGCGGTGAACATCGAGTTCACTATCGGCTGCTCAAACGGCGTCTCGTTCGCGGCGTAGTCGAAGTCGAGATGCAACGCCGCAGGGTTCATCGTCATCGTCGTAAACATCACGTTGTCGCCCTCGGTAACCGTGCGCCGCAGCCGGTGCTGAACGACCAACCCGGGCGTCAGCTCCTCATACCACAACCCGCCGTGCGGCCTGACGCTTGGTGCCCAAGCGGTGGTCGCACGTGCGGTCGCCCCCGACCGGTCGTGCTCTTCGAGGTACATCTCGACGAGCAACCGCGAGACCGCCGACTTCGTCGAACGCCGCACCCGAGCGATGGCTTCGATCTCTTCCCAGTCAACTGGTTCGAGCCGGAACTCGTGCCTGATGCCCTGCCTGAGGCGAGCGGGTTCACGGTCAGCGAGGCCGGTCATCAAGCGCGGCCCGAACCGACGAAGAGCAACACGCAGCAGCTGGCTGCCGGTTTGGGGCAAGTCTGAACTCCGCAGGACGCGCTGACGGACGTCGGCGCTCAGCACGACGGTGCCGCGCGTGGTCAGGCCAGGCACGTCGTCGGGCGATGCGTGCGATGCGTCGGACGTCTCGTCGGGCGGATCGTCCATCGGCGTCGACGTTGTGGTTTGCGGTGTGGGTGTTTGGTGTTCCATTGGCACCATTGTTACCGATGGCAACAGCGAACGCTCACCTAGGGCGATGGATCGACGCTACCCAAGAGCAGCGCGTCGGCCCGCCGCTGCGCTTTCGTGCGTGGCTGCCAGCGCCCATCGCCGAGGCGCAGGTGGTCGACACGCCAGCTCAGCTCGCCGACTGCGAAGCGCGGGTCGCCGAGATGCGCCGCTACGCCGCGAGCGCCGGGCCGCCAGCTAGCCCGCCCGCCGACTCGTCTGTCGGCCCGCCCGCCGACCCTGACCTCAACTGGCTGCTGATCGCAGCCGAAGCCGCCGCCTCCAGCGCCATCGAAGACATCTTCGCCTCACCGCGCGCGCTGCTGCGCGCCGCGTTCAGCGGCAGCGGCACCCGGTCGGCTACCCAGACGATGGCCGCCGTCGCCGCCACACGCAAGGCGCTAGAGATCGGCGAGCAGCCGTCGCCGGTTTCGGTCGACGACATCCTCGCCATCCACGCCGCGCTCACCACCGACCTGCCGGGCTACACCTACGCCCCGGGCGCGGTGCGCGAGCATCAGGTCACCGTCGGCGGGTTCGTGCCGCCGCCGCACGACCGCCTGGCGCCGCTGCTCGACGACCTCGCCGCGTTTTGTGCCCGCACCGACATCGAGCCGCTCACCCACGGCGCAATCGCGCACGCTCGCTTTGAGGAAATTCACCCATTTCCCGACGGCAACGGCCGCACCGGACGAGCCCTGGTGCACACGCTGTGGGCCAAGCACGGGCTCATCACCCGGCACTCGGTCGTGCCGTTCAGCGTCGGCCTCGCCCGACGACAAACGAACTACTACGCCGCGCTCGCCGCGTTTCAAACGGAAGCGGCGCCGCTCGGCACCCCGTGGGCGCTCACGCCGGTGCTCGATGCGTTCATCACTGCTGCCGCTACGGCGCTAGAGCGAACAGCGGCTCTGCGGCAACGCCTGCGCGAGGTGACGGCGAACTGGCGCGACACGCTCACCGCCCGGCTCCACCCACCGGACGACGCGCTCCCAGACCCGCCGCAGCGCGACCTGCTGAGCCAGCTGCTGACGCACATGCCGTCACACCCCGTCGTCGACGCGACGCTCGTCGTCGAGCGATACGGCGTGGGTGAGGCGGCGGCCCGCGCCGCGCTCGCGCAGCTCGAGCACGCCGGCATCCTCCACACCCGCCGCGTCGCCAAGCACGCACGGGCGCACGAGGCGCCAGAGGTGGTGCAGGCGTTCATCGACAGCTTTTCCGACTGCGTGCGCTTCAGCTACGGCGTGTAGCGGAGCCATGTCCCACCCCCTGTTTATGGTGCGCCCGCATGACGACACAAATTTGCGATTGCTGCGGATACGACATATCTCAGCCCGAAACCCACCAAGACTGGCTGCGCCTCGCCGCTCAAGGCGAACTCGAAGACGACGCCGGGCTGACGCCCGCACAGAAAGAGCTGCGCTACTTCCAGCAGGCGGTCGGCTACCCCGATATGTCGCACTGGACGCACGACGACATCGCCAACCTGCTCGACTACACCACCGAGATCGGCCCGCCCACCGACACCCGCACGTGGGTCGTCAGCGACGGCGTTCGCACCAAGACGGTCGACGCCGTAAACGTGATGGGGGCGGTGTGCGAAGCGTTCGACATCGACAGCATGGCGAAGTACGAGTGGGGCACCGTCGAGCGCAACATGTTCGGGCTCGGCGAAGACGTGATGTGCAAGTTTCTGCGCGGCGGCTGGCTGACCGACGACGACCTCACGTGGTTCACGCACTTCTACGTTCACGCCCGCAACGAGCACGGCCAAGAGCGCACGCACGTCATCACGTCGATGTCGCCTGCATCGTGGGAGCGATGGGTAGCGGCGCGCGAAACAAAGGCTCCGGCCGGCAGACAGCTCATTCGCAACTGGCGACCTCGCTTCTAGATCGCGAGCGGCCGCGCCAGGCAGTTGAATAGCGCCAATGACCGCTAGCTCGACGCACGCTGCGCACGAGCGCGCCGTGCACGACTTGGGCGGAGCGACCGGCTACGGGCCGGTCCCCTACACCGCGTCACCTCCGGCGTTTCACCAGCCGTGGGAAAAGCAGGTGTTCGGCATGATGCCGTCGATCACCGCGGCGGCGGCCACCAGGCCCGGCATGCTCCGCTACGCCATCGAGCGGCTAGCGCGCGGCGACTACTTCGACAACGGCTACTACGGCCGCTGGCTCGCCGCGTTCGAGCTGCTGCTCGCCGAAGCCGACGTCACGCCGTCCACGCCTGCGGCTCAGCGAGCCGCGCCCGCAACCGCTGACGCGCCACCGCACCTGCCAGCTGCGCTGCCCGCAGCCGTGCACACCACCGGCGAGCGCGCCAGCTTCGTGCGGCGCGAGCTAGCGACGCCGCCTCGCTTTGCGCCCGGCGAACGCGTGCGCACCATCGCACGCAACCCCGACGGCCACACCCGCCTGCCCGCGTACGCCGCGGCGCGCCCGGGCGTCATCGCCGCGGTGCTGCCTGCCGAAGTGCTGCCCGACGCCACCGCCATCGGCATCGGCGAGTACCCCCAGCACGTCTACAGCGTCGCCTTCGGCGGCCCCGAGCTGTGGGGTGAAGGCACCGACCCGGCGCTCACCGTGCACGTAGACCTCTATGAGTGCTACCTGCTGGCAGACCACGACGTGGCAGACCCCAGCACACCTGAACCCAACCCACAAGCGAGTTGACCCCATGACCGACGGCCACAGCCACGCCCCCGAGATGTCGCCCACCGAGCGCGCCCAAGCGCTCGAAGACCTGCTGGTCGAGCGCGGCATAGTCGACCGCGACCGCGCCAGGCGGCTCGCCAACCGCTTCGAGCACGAAGACGGCCCAACCATCGGCGCCGCAGTCGTCGCCAAGGCTTGGGTCGACGCGCAGTTCAAGACCAGCCTGCTCGCAGACGCCGACGCGACGCTCGGCGAAATGGGCGTCGCGGGTGCAGAGATGGAGCACATCGAGGTGAAAGAAAACCGCCCGGGCCACCACAACGTCGTGGTCTGCACGCCGTGCTCGTGCTACCCGTGGGCGCTGCTGGGCTTGCCGCCCGACTGGTACAAGAGCCCCGAATACCGAGCGCGCATCGTGCGAGAACCCCGGACGACGCTGGCGGAGATGGGCCTCGACCTCGACGCCGACACGCACATCTCGGTGTGGGACTCGAGCGCGGAGACCCGCTATTTGGTGCTGCCCGAGCGACCCGCTGGCACCGACGACCTCACCGAAGCCCAGCTCGCCGAACTCGTCGGCCGCGACGCGATGATCGGGGTGGCGCGGGCGGGGGAAGACCGTGTGGCGCGGGCGGGCTGATAGAGGGCGTGGCGCGGGCTAGCAGCTAACGAACACGCGGGCGTTAGGTTGACCGCCGTGCTGACACCCCCCGCCGACAGTTTCATCTTCGCCGTCGACTTAGACGGCGTGTGCGCGAAATACGACGACGCGCTGCGCACGGTGCTGCTCCGTGAGCACTCGATCAACTCGCCGCTGCTGCCCGACGACTTCGACCCCGCCAAGCTCGAAGAGCACGCCGAGTGGAACTTCGCAAGCTGGGGCATCGACGAAGAGGCGTTTCACGCCATCCACGACCTAGGCGTGCGCGAGTATCGCTTCCTGCGCGACATGGACGTGATGGAAGGCTGCGTCGACGCGCTGTGGCGGCTGTCTGACGCGGGCGTGTGGATCAGGCTGGTCACGCACCGCATCTACACCAACTGGGGTCACAACATCGTCGTCGCCGACACTGCGCACTGGCTCGACAAGGTCAGAATTCCTTACCGCGACCTCTGCTTTCTTTCGACCAAGAGCAACGTCGCGTCGCACGTCGCGGTCGACGACGCCCCGTATCAGGTCGCCGAGCTGCGCGCGGCCGAGCGTGACGTCATCGTGTTCGACGCGCCCTACAACCGAGACCTCCCGGGCCCCCGAGCCCGCGGGTGGGTCGAGGTTGAAGAGCAGGTGATGACGCGGCTCACCACCTTCGCCGGCTCAGCCACCCAGGTGCTCCCCGGCGTGCCGGTGGGCTCGGAGCGTCTGGGCGAGCACCCGCCGGGCGACCTGCATTGAGCCCGCCGGCCGGCTCGTCTATCAGCCCGTCGACCAGTCCGCCGCCGATTGAGGCCGCCACGGTCGTGGTGATACGCAACAGCCCGCGCGGACGCTCTACCGGTCGGTCCGCCGGCGAGCCAGAGGTGCTGCTGCTGCAACGCAACGACAAAGGCTTCTTCGGCGGAATGTGGGTGTTTCCGGGCGGGCGCGTCGAAACCGAAGACGTCGCAGCCGCCCCCGCGCACGACGTGGTGCCGCACTGCGAACCTCCGCACGGCACCGGCTCGGTCGACGCCGCCGACCCGACCAGGCTCGGCTACCGAATAGCGGCGGTGCGAGAGGCGCACGAAGAAGCAGGCATCGTGCTCGACCCCGACACGCTCGTGCATCACTCGCACTGGCTGCCGCCGCCGGTGCGACCCAAGCGGTTCTCGACGCAGTTCTTCTTGTGCGAAGCACCGCCCGGGGCCAGCAACGTGCGCGTCGACGACTCTGAGATCGTCGACCACGCCTGGGTGACGCCGACAGAGGCTCTGGCCAAGCGAGCTGCGCGCGAGATCAAGTACGTGACCCCGACGTTCGTGACGCTCACCTACCTCGCGCGTCACGCCAGCGCGCAGAGTGCGCTAGCGGCAGCGCAACCGGCGCGCTGCTACCACACCGAGCTGATCGACGGGCCAGCCGACGACCCGGGCTTCGTCGCGGTCTACCCAGGCGACGCGGCATACCCGGATGGCGACTTGAGCGCGCCCGGCCCTCGCCGACGATGCGCGATGCTGAAGTCCGCTTGGACGTGGAGCGAGAGCGAGAGCGGGCGCGACCCAGACAGACAGGGCGGGAGCGAGCGCGACCCAGACAGACAAGGCGAGAGTTAGCCCCGCCGAAACCAGCGACGCTTGGCTGGCTCTTCCGGCTCGTCCGGCAGCGGCGGCCACCCGTCAGGCAACGCTCGCTTGCCCTCGGCTCGCACCTGCTCAAGCTCGGCCCGCTCATACGGCACGTCGCGAGGCACCAACGCCCGATAGCGCGTCTCGGCGGCAGCGAGGTTGTCGTCGCGCAGCAACTCCGTCAGCAGCTCGACCGGCTCCCAGTCGCGCCGGGCGGCGACGTAGATGTAGCCATCCGCGACGTCGCGCAGGCGCAGCTGCCCGCTCGACCGCTCAGCGGTGCCGTCCACGCTCGCTCGCAGCGCGCTCAAGCCCACGTTGCCGAGCGGGCTGCGCGCCAGGTCTAAGCCGAAGCGAAGCCCATCACCGGCGTCGGCTCTCGACGCTTCGGGCGACGCGGCGATCAGCTCTTCGACCCGCTGCGTGGCGTCGGCATCGGCGATGGCTCCGTGCATCACCACTCGCACGACGCCTTCGCCCATGAAGCGGTGCAACAAGTTGCCCAGCGTCACGCACGCAAGTCCGTCTCGCCACTCGACCGTGCGCGTCGCGGTGTGGCTGACGTCGGCGTACACGAGCGCGCGCTTGCCCGCCCGCAGCACCTCATTGGTCAGCGTCGCGTGCGCCCCGAACGCGGTGGCGTCGCGGTGGTGCGCACCGGCGAGCCAGTTGCGCAGCACCAGCTCGCCGGCCGAGCGTCCAGACAGCAGCGCCGGGTCTTCGACGTAGCTCGGCTGACCCAACGCAACCATCCGCAGCGGGCGAAGCGAGCTGGCCG
>CAYRJD010000024.1:0-46477 GCA_964424585.1 uncultured Acidimicrobiales bacterium
TGCTCACCCACGACGCCAAGTTCGACGTGCCCGCCATCGTCGGGGCGCTTCCCACCCGGGTCGGCTACCTCGGCGCGATGGGCTCGCGCACCACCCACGAAAAGCGGGTCGACCGCCTGCGAGCCGAAGGCGTCACCGACCATGAACTCGCCCGCATACGCGCGCCCATCCGGCTCGACATCGGCGGACGCACGCCCGAAGAAACCGCCGTCTCCATCGTCGCCGAGATCATCGCCCACCGCACCAGCCGCCCCGTGCTCACGCTTACCGACGGCGAAGGCCGCATCCACTAGGCGGCCCGCCAATCAAGTCCACCAAGCCAGCTAAGTTCGCCCCATGGATTTCGTCGAAACCGACCATCACGCAGCCATCCGCGAAGGCGTCCAGCGGGTGTGCTCGAAGTTCCCCGACGCCTACTGGCGCGACCGCGACGAGCGCCACGAGTTCCCGTGGGAGTTCTACGAGACGATGGCCGACGGCGGCTGGGTCGGCATCGCCATCCCCGAAGAGCACGGCGGCGGCGGCCAGGGCATCACCGAGGCGTCCATCGTGCTCGAAGAAGTCGCCGCCAGCGGCGCCGCGATGAACGGCTGCTCCGCCATTCACCTGTCCATCTTCGGCATGGAACCCGTCCGCAAGTACGGCTCGCCCGAGCTGGTCAACGAAATTCTTCCAGCCGTCGCCAGCGGCAAGCTCCACGCAGCGTTCGGCGTCACCGAGCCCGACGCAGGCACCGACACCACCTCCATCCGCACCCGAGCGGTGCGCGACGGCGACGAGTACGTCATCACCGGCGCGAAGGTCTGGACGACCAAAGCGCCCTTCTGCGACGTCTGCCTCCTGCTCGTCCGCACCACCCCGAAAGAAGAAGCCGAAGGCCCGACGAGCGGCATGACGCTGCTGCTGGTCGACCTCCAAGACCCGGCGGTCGATATCACGCCCATCGACAAGGTCGGCCGCAACGCGGTCGTCAGCTGCGAAGTTCGCTATGACGGCCTGCGAGTGCCGGTTAGCCGGCGGGTCGGCGAGGAAGGTGAGGGCTTCCGCTACATCCTCGACGGGCTCAACCCCGAACGCATTCTCATCTCCGCCGAAGCGCTCGGCATCGGACGGGTCGCGCTCAACCGAGCGGTCGACTACGCGAAGAGCCGGGTCATCTTCGGCCGCCCGATCGGCCAAAACCAGGGCATCGCGTTTCCGCTCGCCGACAGCCACGCCCGCCTCAAGGCCGCCGAGCTGGTCGTGCGCGAAGCGTCGTGGCGCTACGACAACGGAATGGCCTGCGGCGAGCACGCCAACCTCGCCAAGTATCTGGCGTCCGAAGCGGCGTTCGAGTGCGCCGACAGGGCGATGCAAACGCACGGCGGGTTTGGCTACGCCAAGGAGTACGACGTCGAGCGCTACTGGCGTGAAGCGAGGCTGATGAAGATCGCCCCGGTCAGCCAAGAGATGGTGATGAACTTCGTGTCGTCGAAGGTGCTGGGGCTGCCGAGGTCGTATTGACGACGCCCGGCGGCCCGTCGCCCGAGCGACCGCCAACCGGTCGCCGCCCGGCCGCTGGCATCGCGGCGGTGCTGCTGGCCGCGGGCGGCGGAAGCCGGTTCGCCGGCGACAGCCACAAGCTGCTCGCGCCGCTGCGGCGCGCCGGCGGCTGTGCCACGGCCGCCACCGCCGGCGGACGCTCGCTCGCCAACATGCTGGCCGCGGGCTTTGCCGCCAACGGCATCGTCTGGGGCGCGGTGACCGTCGACGCGCTCGTCGCGGAGGCCGCGCTAGCCGCCCCGGGCGCGGCGCACGACGAAGCCCCGCCGCTCGCGCAACTCCACAATCCCGACTGGGCGAACGGCATCGCCACGTCGCTCGCCACCGCCGTCGGTTGGGCAACCGAGCAGCGCCACGACGCGCTGGTGGTCGGCCTCGCCGACCAGCCCGGCATCAGCCCCGCCGCGTGGCGCGCCGTCGCGCACGCCGTCGACGACCCGCTGGCGCCGCCGGTCGCCGTCGCCACCTACGACGACCAGCCCGCCAACCCGGTCGCGCTGCGGCGCGACGTCTGGCACTTGCTTCCCACCACCGGCGACGAAGGCGCCCGCAGCCTCATCCGCAGCGAAAGCGTGGCGTGGTCGCGGGTAGCCTGCGAGGGTCATCCCGACGACATCGACACCCTGGAGGACTTACGCCGATGGAACTAGAAAACCGCTTTCACGTGGCGCTGCCCATCTCTCAAACCTGGAACACGCTCACCGACATCGAGTTCATCGCGCCGTGCATGCCTGGCGCGCAGCTCACCGAGGTCGACGGCGACGAGTTCAAGGGTCAGGTCAAGATCAAGGTCGGCCCGATCACCGCTCAATACAAGGGCAGCGCCCGGTTCGTCGAGAAGGACGAAGCGTCGCACACCGCCACCATCGAGGCGAGCGGACGCGACTCACGTGGCGCCGGCAACGCCGCCGCGCTGGTGACCGCTCAGATGACTGAGGCGGGCGACGGCACCGACGTGGTGATCACGACCGACATGAAGATCACCGGCAAGGTCGCCCAGTTCGGTCGAGGCGTGATGGGCGACGTGACCGAAAAGCTGATCGGCCAGTTCGTCAGCGCGCTCGAAGCGAAGCTGGAGGCGTCGGGGGGCGACGGCTCTGCCGGAAGTGCCGCCAGCGGCGCTGGCATGTCGGCTGGCACCTCGAACGGCGCGCGCCCGCACACCGAAACGATGAGCGACCCCGGCACCGCCCGCACGATCAACTCGACCGAGCCCGAGCCGGTCGACCTGCTCGACACCGCCGGCACGCCAATCTTGAAGCGACTGCTGCCGGCTATCGGCGGCTTGCTGCTGGTGTTCTGGCTGTTCCGCCGTCGCCGCAAGAGAGGCTGACCGGCGCCGACGCACCCGCTCGACGGCTGGCGGCGTCTCTGCCCGCCGCGGCCGCCCACGCCAGATGAGGCTGCGCAGGTGGCTGCGCTGCTCGGGCGAGAGCCGACCGTCGACTACTCGATCAGCGCGGTGAGCGCGAGCGGAGAGCCGCTCGTCATTCGCAACGAGCCGCTAGCGCACGACGGCACCCCGATGCCGACGCGCTACTGGCTGGTCGGCGCAGCCGCGTGCCGTGCGGTGGCACGCCTCGAGTCAGCCGGGGGAGTGCGGCAAGCAGAAGCCGCAGTCGACGTCGCCGCCATCGCCGAGGCTCACGCCGCCTACGCCGCCGAGCGCGACGCCCACGTGCCAGCCGACCACGCGGGCCCGCTTCCCTCAGGCGGCGTCGGCGGCACCGCCAGGGGAGTGAAGTGCCTCCACGCGCACCTCGCTCACCACCTCGCCACCGGCACCGACCCCATCGGCTCCTGGACCTTCCGTCGCCTGGCCGACGAGTCAGCAGTGCAGGCGTCGCCATGACCCGGGTGGGGGTGGTTGACTGCGGGACGAACTCGACGCGGCTGCTGGTGGCGGAGCGGGGAGAGGGTGCGGCGCGGGGAGAGGGTGCGGAGCAAGGAGGCGGTGCCGAGCGGGTCGACGGTGCGGCTCCTCGGGCGGTGATGCGAACCGAGCGGGTGACCGGCTTGGGGCGGGGTCGCGACCCGAACGGGCGGCTTCAGCCCGAGGCGATCGACCGCGTGTGCGCCGCGCTGAGCGACTACCGCGAGGTGCTCGTCGAGCACGACGTCGAGCGTGTCCGCGCCGTTGCCACCAGCGCCGCGCGTGATGCGCCGAACCGCGACGAGTTCATCGAACGCGCCTCCGACGCGCTCGGCACCTCGGTCGAGACCATCGACGGTGACACCGAAGCCGCGCTCAGCTTCGCGGGCGCGTCTGTGGGGCTCGCCGCCGCGGTGTCGGCGTGTGAGTCGAACGAGCCGGCGACGACCCAGCCGCTCGCCGGCCGCACCGCGTTGGTGGTCGACATCGGCGGCGGCTCGACCGAGCTGGCGGTCGGCACGCTCGACGCGCACGAGCAACCGAACGCCCAGTCCGCCGAGCCCGAGCCCGCCGACCAGTCTCGCCCCGCGCCAGCACCAACCGCGTCACGCTCGATCACCCTCGGCTCGGTCAGCCTCACCGAGCGGTTCCTCACCAGCGATCCGCCGCGCCCAGAAGAGCTGTCGGCCGCCATCAGCTTCATCCGCTCGCACCTCAGCGACATCGACCTGACCGAGCCCGCTATCGCCGAGCCAGCCAACGCCAGCGCGACGCAGCTCGTCGGAGTCGGCGGCAGCATGACCACCATCGCCGCCGTCGAGTGCGGGCTCGCTAGCTATCGGTCCCAAGCCGTCGACGGCTTCGCGCTGACCCGCGCCGCCGCCGAAGACACGTTCCGCACGCTCGCCACCGAGCCGCTCGCCGACCGCGTCGCCAACCCGGGCCTGCCCGTCGACCGAGCGCCGGTCATCGTCGGCGGCTGCTGCGTGCTGGTCGCCATCATGCGACACTGGAGTTTCAACGACTGCGTCATTCGGGAGGCCGATCTGACCGACGCACTAGCAGCGCAGCTTCTGGGTGCGACGTAGGCGCACCTACTCTGGCTCGATGCCCACGCTGCGCACCGAGCGGCTGACGCTGCGGCCGCTGCGTGCGCACGACTTCGGCGACTGGGCGGAGGTGCGCCAGCGTTGCGGCGAGTGGCTGACCAAGTGGGAGCCGCAGTTGCCTGACGGCACCGATGATCCGTCGTTCGTCCGTTCCGCCTTCGACGCCCGCTGCGCTGCCCGCGACCGCGACCGCCAGCTGGGCACGGGCTTCGCGTTCGGCATCTGGCACCAAGAGCGCTTCTGCGGCGAAGTCAACCTCACCCAGGTGCTGCGCGGCGTGTTCTCATCGGGCTCGCTGGGCTACTGGATCGACCGCCAGGTCGCCGGCCAGGGCTTCACCGGCGAGGCGGTCGTCGCGGTGTTTGGCTTCGCGTTCAGCGAGCTCGACCTCCACCGAGTGCAGATCTCGATCATTCCCCGCAACCACGCCAGCCTGCGGGTCGTCGAAAAGCTCGGGCTGCGCCAGGAAGGCACTACCCGCGACTACCTCAAGATCAACGGCGCGTGGGAAGACCACGTGCACTTCTCGATCACGTCTGACGAGTGGAAGCACCGCGCCATCGACCTCCAAGATCTCACCTCCCGCCGCTAGCCCGCCCGCCGCCGCCGAACGCCGCCGAACGCTGCGGGCGCGCGCAGCCCAGCCGCCATGTCCCACCCCCGCGCCATCCTGGCCGGACGTGACCGCTACCGGAGTCCGCCAAGGCGTACTGGCGATGCGGCAAGATGTCGCCATCTTGCCCCGCATGAGCGAAGCCCCGCCCAACGTTTTCTCGCGCACCCGCAACGTGCGGCTCGACGCGCCGACGCTGCCCGACACGCACCAGCTCGACGCACGCTTACAGATGGACGCGCTCACGCTGCTCGGCGGCGTTCCCGAAACGACCATCCCCGCCGCGTTCCTCGACCCGCAGTATCGCGGCGTGCTCGACAAGCTGTCCTACGGCAACGAGGGGCAGTCGCGCGGCAGGCAACGCAGCGAGCTGCCGCAGATGACCGAAGACGTCATCGGTGCCATCGTCGCGGACATCGACCGCATCTTGATCCCATCCGGCCACCTCTTCTTGTGGATCGACAAGTTCCACCTCTGCGAAGGCTTCACCCGCTGGCTAGAGGGCACCGACCTGTCGGTCGTCGACCTCGTCACCTGGCACAAGATGCGCATCGGCATGGGCTACCGCACGCGGCGCACGTCTGAGTATCTGATCGTGCTGCAGAAAGAGCCCCGTCGCGCCAAGGGCGTCTGGTCGGTGCACACCATTCCCGACGTGTGGCAAGAGCCGGTCGAGCGCGGGCTCCACGCCCACCGGAAGCCGGTCGACCTTCAGTCAGAGCTGATCAAGGCGGTCACCGACCCGGGCGACATCGTCGTCGACCCCGCCGCCGGCTCGTTCAGCGTCATGGAATCGGCCCACGCCTGCGACCGCCACTTCCTCGGCTGCGACATCTTCGCCTAGCGGAGTGGGCGTAGCCTGGCGGGGCGGCCCGGGTGGCGGAATTGGCAGACGCAGAGGGCTTAAACCCCTCGGCTCGAGTATCGGGCGTGCGGGTTCGAGTCCCGCCCCGGGCACTTCCGTCGCAGCCAGCGCTGCAGGTCAAGCGAGACGTGCGAGAGGCGTTAGCCAGTGAGGGTGGTGGCGGCTTGGCGGATTGACTGCTCGGTTTGCGTGCCGACGCCGAGCTGCGCAGCCGCGGCTTCGTCGCAGAGCCGCCACAGCACCTCATTGAGCGGAGTTGACACGCCCACCTCGCGGCCCAGCCGCACGATGCGGCCGTTGAAGTGCTCGACCTCGACGCTCGTTCGTCCGGCCACCAAGTCTTGGTGGGTCGACGGGTAGGTGGGCGTCGCGGGCATGTCGCCGAAGCGCTCAGCAGACGGCTCGGCGCGCAGCTTCTCGATGCGCTCGGCCTGGGTCTCGCCGTTCTCAAACGCCACCTTCACGCCCGCAGCCTCCGTCACCGCCAACGCCTCGGCCTCGACGTCAGCCAGAAAGCGCCTCGTCGGCACATCCGCGTAGCTGTGCGCGACGCTGCGGTCAACCAGCGCCAGGTAAGCGTTCGCCAGGTTGATCACCAGCTTGCCCCACTTGATCGAGCGCACGTCGTCAACCGCCTTCGCCTTGATGCCGCCCGCCACCAGGTCGTCAACCACGTCGTCGCAAACCTCGTCCACACCCGTCGGCCAACGCCCAATGAGCGCGTGGCGAGCGCCCGTGTGCAGCACGTGGCCAGGCTCGGCGATGCGCGCACCGATGCGCACCATCACGCCGTACGCCGCGAACCCCTCGTCGGTGAGCCACTCCTCGTTGGTGACGCCGTTCTGAAAGCAAAACAGCGGCAGCTGCCGGTAGGCCGCAACGTTTGCCCGCACCGCATCGAACGTGTCTTGGGTCTTCATCGCCAAGATCACCACCGACCGCTCATCGAGCGTAAACCCCTGCGCGTCCGCAGCAGCAACAAGCTCATACCGACCCTCGGTCAGACCGCTCATCACCAGCCCGCCGCGCTCGATCGCCGCCAGGTGCTCGCCCCGCGCCACTAGCCGCACCTCGCAGCCAGCGTCAGCCAGCCGCGCCGCGATCACCCCGCCGATAGCTCCCGCGCCGTGAACGACGTAGTTGCGAACTCCCGCCGTCACATCGTGAAGCGAAGGTGCGACGCGGCGTGGCGACCCAGCTCGTCGTTGCCGCTCCAGGTGATCAGCCCGGCGGCGATGGGCTCGGCCGGGTCAACGCGGCCGCACGCTTGATCCATGAACGCCATCGAGTCGCACCGCAGCGTCACGGTCGGATCGGCCAGCGCGTCAACCTCGCGCGCCCGGTCGGTCACCTCCACGTAGATGTCACGCTCGCACGCACCGCTTATCTCAAAGTGAATCGACGTGCCCTCGCTCATCCCGATGCGCTTGCCGACGATGAAGCCGATCGACAGGTGCACCTCGTCGAGCGCCATCTCGGCTGCCGGGCCGCCGTTGTTCGTCGGCAAACCCAGCGGCGTGCGGCAGTCACGCTCGTGCATCCAAAAGTCGAACTCGCGGATCGCCATGAACCGCCCGTAGGTCGACGGCCCGACCGGCGTTCCCGACTCGGCCGCAAACAGCTCATCGGTCGCCGACGCCAGCTGCTCTCGACGCTCGTCCAGCACCTCAGCCATCTTCGCGACGAGCGCTTTGGGCTCAAGCGCGTTCGCGGCTTCGATGTTGGCGGGCATCAACTCGAACGGCGGCATCTGGTTGTCGGCAGACGGCAGCCACCCAGACAGCGCCTGTTCGACGCCCGTGAGGTGAGCTGCCACGCCCTTTACGTCCCAATCTGGGCACAGCGAACGCACCGCGAACTGCTCATCGGTGAGGCCGGAAAACAGCTCTAAGCAGCTGTCCCAGCAGGCGTTCAAGTTTGAAACGGTGAGTTCTCGCCGGTTCATGAGAGGGTTCGTTGAAGGGCTCGTGGAAGGGCTCATGAGAGTTGGTGCTCCTTAGGGCTAGTCGGTAGATGGGCGGCGCTCAGCCGGTCTCGCGGCGCAAGCGTTCGTAGATTTCGCCGA
The DNA here is from genome assembly GCA_964424585.1 of uncultured Acidimicrobiales bacterium. GTDB lineage: Bacteria > Actinomycetota > Acidimicrobiia > Acidimicrobiales > Poriferisodalaceae > CAYRJD01. Next base: position 8,068 of record CAYRJD010000024.1, read on the forward strand.
GCCGGTCGATCATCGCGTCGACCGTCCGTGCTCCCGCTTGAAACACCGCGGTCGCGTTCACCGACGTCCAGTCGAAACCCATCGCGGCTACCACCGCAGCGCGCTCGCCGATGGTGTCGAGGTCGGTGTAGAAGAGCTTGTCTTGCTCGTTGCGAGGAGGCGGCGCCAGCATCATCTGCGTGCCGATAGACGCCGGGTCGCGGCCAGCCTCGCTTGCACGCTCGCGCAGCTGTGCAACGAAAGCGAGAGCGTCTTCGTCTGACACGCCCGACGCCATCCACCCGTCGCCGACGGTCGCGGTGCGACGCAGCGCCGCTTCGCTGTGCCCGCCGATCCAAATCGGAATGCCCGCGCCCTGCGGCGACACCGGCTCCATGCCCATCTCTGCGCTGTTGTAATGCGCGCCCGAAAAACCGATCTTGCCGCCAGCCCAGTACGCCCGCAGCACGCCGATGGCTTCGTCCATCCGCGCACCCCGGTCGCCGAACGACTCACCCAGCGCGTCGTATTCGCTGTCTTGCCAGCCGACGCCCACGCCAAGCCGCACTCGACCGCCCGACAGCGTGTCGAGCGTGCTGACCTGCTTGGCGACCAGCACCGGCTGGCGCTGCGGCAGCACCAGCACCTCGGTCGACAGCGACACCCGCGTCGTCACCGCCGCGAGGTTTGACAGCAGCATCAACGCTTCGAGGATCGGCATCTGCGCGGGGTAGATCGTGACCCGACCCTCGCCCGGGTAGCCCATCACCACGTGGTCGAACGCGGCGATCTCGTCGTAGCCGATGTCTTCGATGGCTCGCGCCAGATCGAGCACGCGCTCGGGCCCCTCGCGGAACGACACCGACGGAAAGTCAACTGCAATCTTCATGGCATCAGTCTCGCAGGGAACACTCTCGCAGGGCGCGCGTCACGGGCCAATCTCATCGGGCCAATCTCATCGGGCCAATCTCACCTTCGCGGTCGCGGGCATCAGCACGGCCCCGCTAGCAGCGTCGCGCTCGACGACCTCCAGCTCAACTACGCCGCTGTCGGTGTCGACCGCCGTGACCGTGCCAGCGAACTCGAGCCGCTGGTTCGGATACGCGCTCGCACGGTTCTGCCAGCTGACGCCCAGCAGCCGCGCGCCGGGCCCAGCCCAGTCGGCCACGTATTGCGTCAGCCACGAACCCTGCAGCGGGCCGTGCACCAGCAGGTCGTCGTGACCCTCAAGGCGCGCGTAGTTGCGGTCGTAGTGAATCCGATGCGGGTTGTGCGACGCGGCGCTGTAGAGAAACAGCTGCGCCTCATCCGCGCAGCGAGCCGACACCGGCAGCTCATCGCCCACCGACAGATCGGCGACGCACGGACACACGGCGGCGACATCAGTCATCAAACGCGCAGCCCTACCGAGCGATCCCGATTTGCCGGTTGCGAGCGACCCGCTCGCCCAGCTGGTTCACGTACGTCGTCTCGCGCACGATCCGCACGAACGGCCCCTTGCTGCCGGCCTTGGTATCGAGCGCCGCCAGCCGGGTGGTCGCCGTCACCTCATCGCCCACGCAGACCGGCTCGTCGAAGTCCCACTCTTCGCCGCCGAACATCATCCGCGCAACGTTGAGCCGTACGCCGGAGCCGTCGCGATACAGCCCGTCGGTGCGCAAGTCGCTCATCGGGCGCGGCGCAACCATCGCGTGCGTGACAAACGTGTGCGGCACGGTGAGCGTGCGATAGCCGGCCGCGACGGCGGCTGCTTCGTCGAAGTAGACGGGGTTGTCGTCGCCCACGGCGTGCGCGTAGCGCTGCGCCTCTCGCCGCTCAATCGTGAACGTCACCGGCCCCGCCAGCACTTCACCGACGCGTTCACGCGACTCGGCTGGAACGAGGTCGGCGGAAACGAGCCCGCCAGCCGCGGTGGTGTCTGCGTCGCTCACGGCTGCCACAATAGGGCCAGGAGGTGAGCCATGCCTTTGTGGCGCAAGAAAACCGAAATGCCCGAGCCAGCCCAAGCGCTGGCCGGACGCAGCGAGCAGATGCCCGTGCCCGACCGCCATGCGGTGCTGGGCACCCCGCTAGCCGAAACCCCAGCCGAGCCGTTCCCAGAAGGACATGAGAAAATCCTCGTCGGCATGGGCTGCTTCTGGGGTGCCGAGCGGATGTTCTACCAAGCACCCGGCGTCTACACGACCGCGGTCGGCTACTCAGGCGGCTTCACGCCCAACCCGACCTACGAAGAGGTCTGCAGCGGGCTCACCGGCCACAACGAGGTCGTGCTGGCGGTGTTCGACCCGCAGATCACCAGCTACGACCAGATGCTCACGCTCTTTTGGGAAGGACACGACCCTACCCAGGGCATGCGCCAAGGCAACGACGTCGGCACGCAGTACCGCTCGGGCATCTACACGTTCGACGCTGCCCAACGGGCCGCAGCCGAAGGCTCAAAGCAGCGCTTCGCGGCGGTGCTCACCGGCGCAGGTTTTGGCGAAATCACCACCGAAATCTGCGACGCCGGGCCGTTCTTCTACGCCGAGCACTACCACCAGCAGTACCTCCACAAGGTGCCGAACGGCTACTGCGGGTTGGGCGGCACGGGCCTGAGTTGTCCCGTCGGCGTCGCGACCGCGTAGCGGCCGCCTTCAAACCGCCGCGGCTGCTGCCTCGAGCGTCGCCTGAGTCACAGCCCGCCGGTCGTCGCCCCAGGGCAGCGCCATCACCACCGCGTGCTCGACTCCCGCGTCGACGTACGCGCGCACAAACTGCGTCACGTCACTCGCCGACCCGATGAAGTCGATGTCGCCAATCATCCGGTCAGAGATCGCCTCCAGCGCGCCGGTGCGGTCACGCTCGGCGAAGCGAGCGCGTGCCTCCGCCACTTCGCGTTCGTAGCCCGCCGCGCCCATCATCTTCGCGTAGCCGTCTGACATCACGTAGTTGAACAGGTCACGCCGCGCTAAGTGGGCGTGCTGCTCAAAATCGCTCACCGCGGCGTGCACGTTGGCAAAGATCGTCGCGTCGCCACCCGCGCGCACCTGCTCGACAGATGCGCCCACCCAGCTGGCGGGCAGGTAGTTGAGCAGCACCCCATCCGCGATGCGCCCGGCAAGTCGCAGCATCTTGGGCCCCAGCGCCGCCAGCACGATCTTCGGCGGCCGCTCACCGATGCGCACGCCCAGTCGAAACCGCCGCAGCGTCCAGTAGTCGCCCTCGAACGTCACCGCCTCGCCGCTGAAGCACTCCCGCAGCACCGCCACGTACTCTTCGACCATCGCGAGCGGCTTCGCGTCGTCGACGCTCACGCCGTGCTGACGCAAGATCGCCGGCGCAGACACGCCCAGCCCCACCCACACCTGCGCGTCGGGGTTGAGCGCCGCCAGCGTCGCCGCCGACATCGCCACCAGCGACGGCGGACGAAGCTGTATCGGCATGATGCCGGTGGCGAGGTCGAGCGTCGGCGCGGCCACCGCCGCAGCCCCGAGCAACGTGAGCGCGTCGCTGCCGGTCGCCTCGACCGTCCAGAAGCTGCTGTAGCCCAGATCGGCCGCCGACCGAGCGAGGTCTGGCACGGCGTCGACGCCGAGCGAGCCCAGGCTCCCGACGGTCATTCCGAGCGGCACACGAGAAGGTGGTTGGTTCACGGATGCGAACGTAGTAGACATGTAGGCACAGCCCACAAGGAGCCAGCCCGTGACCGAGACCACCGAGACCGCCGAACCGCAAATCGTCACCGACGTAGTCGAGTTGATCGACGGCGCGCTGGGAACGTTCGGCCACCGCGAGCTGGTGTCGAGCGGCGAGGTGACCGACGTGCTGCTAGACGTGCGGTCGATGCTCCGCAGCGGCGACTACGCGCCGGTCGATCTGAAGGCCGAGAAGACCGGCGTCAAGTTGCCCAGCGCAGCTAGCTAGCGCACCACCAACCGGGCGATCCGCCCCAACGCTTCGCCGATAGCCGCGCCCACGACGACGTCGCTGGCGTGGTGCAGCCGCACGTGAACGCGCGACAGCGCAACCGTGCAGGCCGCCAGCCGGTACAGCGGCGCCAGCTTTGAGCCGCGCGACAAGATCGCGCTAGCGAAAAACGCCGCCGACGCGTGCCCCGACGGAAAGCTCGACGTGATCGGCTGGCGCAGCTGGTGCACCGACGTGTTGTCGGCAGCCGCGCCGGGGCGTTCCCGCTCGAAGTAGCCCTTGATGAGTCGGTTGACCACCAGCGACTCGAGCCCCATCGCCGCGCTGAACAGCGCCGCGTCGCGCCACCCCCGGCGTCGACCCAACGCGCGAATGCCGCCCAGCGCGTGCCACACCAGCGAAAACTCGCCTGCGTTCGACGCGGCGTAGAAGATGCGATCTGCGGTCGGGTTGCCTCGCAGCGTTTCCCACCAGACGTCGATCTTTTCGTCGAGCTGGCCAAGGGCCGCGGTCGGGTTCAACTCGTCGGCTCCAGCAGCAGCGTCGTCACCGGCGCAAGGGTAGGCAGCACCTCGGGCAGCGACGGGTTTGTAGGCGGCGGCAAGCTCAGCTGCGGCTCCACGTGCTCACCCGGTTCGGGAATGATCAGCACCTGCCCGATGGTGATGAACGTCGGGTCGGCGATGTTGTTCGCGGCGGCGAGCGCGTTCAGCGTCACCCCGAACCGGCCGGCGATGGCGATCAGCGTGTCGCCGGCGACCACCTCATAGCGCGCCAGCTCGGGCTGGGTGGTCGCCACGACCGTCGTCGTCGCTCCGGTGGTGGTCGTGCGCACCACCAAGGTGTCGGCTGGCTCGAAGATGCCGCAGCCGCCGCCCAGCAAAACCGCCAGTCCCGCCAGCCACCGCCGCGCCCGCCATCTCACCTGTCGTCTTATCGGGGAATGACGAGCTGCTCGCCGATGGAGAGCACGGTCGACGTCTTGCCGTTGGCTTCCATCAGGTCTGCAACGGTCACGCCGTATTGCGCGGCAATCGCACCGAGCGTGTCGCCAGCTTCGACCAGGTAGAACTCGGGCGCTTGCCTGCCGGGCTCGACCGAAGCAGGCGGAATCACCAAGCTCTCGCCCGGCAAGATGACGTCGTCGGTCTTGCCGTTTTGTTCCTTCAGCTCGGCCACCGTGATGCCAAAGCGTGTGGCGATCAGCCCCAGCGTGTCACCGGACTGCACGACGTAGACCTGCTCTGTCACGATGGGCGCGAGCGTGGTGGTGGTGAGGTCAACCCGTAGGGTCGTCAGCACCGGCGCGGTGGTCGGCACGATCAGCGGCTCTTCGGCCGACGAACACCCCGCAGCGCTAACGGCGACGGCTGCCAACCCGCCGAGCATCGCCCGAGTGCGTCGGCGAAGCGGCATTAGTCGGCGCGGGTTCCGACGCCTAGCAGCGAGCTTGGCGCGGCCGTGCCGACCGGCAGCTGCGCTGGCCAGCCAGCCGTGAGGTCGCCGTCGGCTGGGTCGCTCTGCGCGCCGCCGCTCTGCGCGCCGGCGATGAACGGCTGCGGCTCGTCGGCGTCGACCGTCAGAATCTCAGCGCCGGCCGCAGTCACCGACAACGTGTGCTCAAACTGCGCGGTGCGGCTGCCGTCGCGCGTCACCGCCGTCCAGTTGTCATCCCACAGCGCGGCATTGGGCCGGCCGATGGTGATCATCGGCTCGATGGTGAACGTCACGCCTTCCACCAGCGGAAAGTTCGCGGTCGGCGTGTAGTAGTGCGGAACGGAAGGCTCTTGGTGGAACACTGTGCCGATGCCGTGCCCGACGAACTCGCGCACGATGCCGTAGCCGTGCGCATGCGCGTGGCGCTGTATCGCCGCGCCGATGTCGCACACCAGCGCGCCCTCGCGCACCGCCGCGATGCCCGCGTACATCGCCTCGCGGGTGACGCGGACCAGCTCGCGCGACGCTTCGTCTACCTCGCCCACCAAGAACGTTTCAGAGTGGTCGCCGTGCACGCCGTCCAAGAAGATCGTCACGTCGCAGTTGACGATGTCGCCGTCGACTAGCCGCCGGTCGTCGGGAATGCCGTGGCAGATCACCTCGTTCACCGACGTGCACAGCGACTTGGGGTAGCCCTTGTAGTTGAGCGGGCTGGGGTAGCCGCCCTCGTCGATGCACGCCTGGTGGCACACCGCGTCTAGGTGGTCGGTGGTGACGCCGGGCGCGATCTGCGCCGCCACCGCGCGCAGCACCCGCCGGGCCGCCCGGCCCGCGAGCCGCATCCGGTCGAGCGTCTCGGCGCTCTGAGCCAGCTCGTACGGGTCGTCGCACGGCGCGTCGCGCTCATCAACCTTCCCGCTCGCCGCATACGGCGGACGAGCGATGCCTGCTGGCACGGCCCGAGCGGGCGAAACCCGACCCGGCCGCACCCGGTTGACAACCGCCGCACTGCGACGCTGCGCCGGTCGCCGCTTGCGCCTAGACACTGGCGTGAGGCTAGCTGCGGGTAGCCAGGCGGCTAACCGGCATTGCTCGCAGGCGCGGCGCCAAGCTCGGAGACGATCTCGTCGTTGTGCTCGCCCAGCTTGGGCGCTCGCCGGTAGATGCCCGGCGGCGTCGCGCTCATCTTTATCGGCGGCGCGATCTGCACGATGGGCCGGCCCACCGGCTGGTCGACCGCGACCAGCATCTCTCGCGCTGCCACGTGCGGGTCGTCGAACAGGTCGCCCGGCTCGTTCACCGGCCCGCACGGCACCTTGCCGCCCAGCGCAGCCATCACCTCTTCGTTGGTGAGGCCGCCAGCCCATTGAGCCAGCGCCGCGTCGATCATGTGCCGGTTGCGCACCCGTTCGCGCAGCCGCGCCGTCTCTTGCGCGGTCGCCCACTCGGGCTTGCCCATCGCGACCGCCAGCTCGCGCCAGTGGTTGTCGGTGGGCGCGGCGATCGCCATCGCCCCGTCAGACGTGTTGAACACGTCGAACGGCACGATCCACTTGTTGCGGTTGCCGTTCGGCGGGGTCTCTCGCCGCCCGGCGGTCGTGTAGCGAGTCACGCCCACCTCAGACAGCGCCATCACCGCGTCGACCATCGCAACGTCGACGAACTGCCCCTCGCCGGTGCGCTGCGCGTGGTACAGCGCAGCCATCACGCCCATCGCGGCGAGCGTGCCGGGATACATGTCGCCGATGAACGGCCCCACCAGGTGCTTGTCGTCGGGGCTGCTGCCATTGGCGGAAACGAGCCCGCTCATCGCCTGCGCGACCACGTCGTAGGCAGGCCAGTCGACGTACGGGCTCTCGCCCGACCGCGGGTCGCCGAAGCCCCGGATCGCTCCGTAGACGAGCCGCGGGTTGCGTGCGTGCAGCACCTCCCAGCCGAGCCCGAGGCCGTCCATCACCCCGGCGCGCATGTTTTCGATCAGCGCATCCGCGGTGTCGACGAGCGAGAGGAACGTCTCTTTGCCGTCGGGCGTGGTCAGGTCGAGCACCATCCCGCGCTTGTTGCGGTTGTAGTTGGCGAAGCCGCCGCCGTAGCTGCGTTCGGTGTCTTCTTTGGTGAACGGTGCCATCGGGCGGGCGAGGTCGCCGCGCGGCGGCTCGACCTTGATGACGTCCGCGCCCATGTCCGCGAGCATCATTCCCGACCACGGCCCAGCCAGCGCGTGGGTGCAGTCGATGACGCGCACGCCGGCTAGCGGGCCCGTCGGCGCGGCAGCCATCGGCGCGGCGCGCTCGTGGGCCGACAGGTGGCGGTCGTCGGCTTGCTCGCGCCGTTGCTCGCGGATCGCTTCGGTGTTCACTTCTAGCTCCTCCTACCCGAAGTTCGGCTTGCGTTTTTCGACGATGGCGGCGTGACCCTCGCGCACGTCGGGCCCGCCGAAGCCCAGCATCTCCAGTGCCGCAGACGTGTCGAACGCCGGCCCGGCCGAGCGCAGCCAGCTGTTCAAGCTGTACTTCGTCCACTGGATGGCGGTTTGGCTGCCTTGCGCTAGCTCGCGCGCGATGCGCTGCGCCTCATCGAGCACCGCGTCGTCGTCGACCACCTTGCTCACCAAGCCCATCGCCTCGGCCTCTTCGCCGTTCATCTGGTCGCACGTGAGCAGGTAGTACTTCGACTTCGCCATCCCGCACAACAGCGGCCAGATGATCGCCGCGTGGTCGCCCGCCGCGACGCCCAGCTTGGTGTGGCCGTCCAAGATGCGGGCGTTGCGTCCGGCGACGGAGATGTCTGCCATCAGCGCGGCCGCCAGCCCCGCGCCCACCGCGACGCCTTCGATGGCAGACACGATGATCTTCTTGCAGTTGACCATGTTGTAGACCAAATCGACGGCCTCGCGAAACGTCTCGATGCGGTACTCGAAGTCGTCCATGATCTTGCTGATCATCGTTAGGTCGCCGCCAGCGGAGAACGTGCCGCTCGCGCCGTGAATGACCACCACCCGCACATCCGGGTCGCGGTCGACCTCGCGCCACACGTCTGCCAGCGCGCGGTGCCGTGGCCCGTCGACCGAGTTGAGCTTGCCGGGGTTGTCGATGCAGATGGTCAGCACCCCGTGCTCGTCGGGGTCGCTGATCGTCAGGGCGTCGAAGTCGCTGTATCGGGTGTTCACGGCGGGCGAGCGTAGCCCTGGTGCGCGAGTCGTTTCTTGCTAGCTCGCCTCGCCAGCCAGCAGCTCGTAGGCCCGCTCTAGTTCGCCGTTCATCGGAAACGACCGCTCCCACGGATGCAGCAGCCGGTCGTGCCCGTAGCGGGGGATGACGTGACAGTGGTAGTGAAACTGCGTCTGGTCGGCCGCAGCTCGATTGTTGTTGACCAGGTTGACGCCAGCCATCGGTAGCCGTTCGTCCATCAGCCGGGCGACCGCGGCGCACGACGACAGCACGTGTGCGGCGTCTTCGTTTGTCAGCTCGAAAATGTCGGTCACGTGCCGCTTGGGAATCACCAAGCTGTGCCCGAGCGTCATCGGCAGCCGGTCGAGGAAGCCGAGCGTGTGCTCGTCTTCGTAGATGACCAGCGCCGGCGTCGCGCCCGCCACGATCGAGCAAAAGGTACAGTCAGTCATCAACGGGCAGCCACCTACTGGTGACGCAGCTCGACGTGCTCCACCTCGTGCGCCGGGCCTTTGCGAATGACGAGGTCGGCCCGAGCCTTGGTGGGAAGAATGTTCTCTTGGAGGTTCACCAGGTTGATCGACCTCCATATGGTGCGCGCCACCGCCTCGGCGGCCTCGTGCGGCAGGTCGGCGAACTGCGCGAAATACGAGCCCTCCTCGCGAAAGATCGTCTTGCGCAGCTGCTGGAACCGCTCGACGTACCACCGCTCTAGGTCGTCGGCATCGGCGTCGACGTAGATGGTGAAGTCGAAGAAGTCAGACACGAACGGCGTGTTCTGGCTGGGCCCGGTTTGCAGCACGTTCAGCCCTTCCACGATCAAGATGTCGGGGCTCGAAATTTCTTGCACCTCATCGGTGACGTCGTAGACGACGTGTGAGTAGACGGGCGCCTTTACCCGGTCGGCACCGTCGCACACCTCGGTCAGAAACTCCACCAGCGCGCCGCGCCTGTACGACTCGGGGAACCCCTTCTTGCCGAGCAGCCCGCGCTCGACCAAGTCCGCGTTCGACATCAAGAAACCGTCGGTGGTGACGAGGTCGACCCTCGGGTGCTCTGTCCACGTGGCCAGCACCGCTTGGAGGATGCGAGCCGTCGTGCTCTTGCCCGCCGACACGCTGCCGGCGATGCCGATGAGAAACGGACGCTTCGGCGTGGGTCGGCTGAGGAAGCGACCCGTCTCGCGCTGCAGGTGACACATCGACGCGACGCGCAGGTTCAACAGGCGCGAGAGCGGCACGTAGAGGTCGCGCACCGAGTTGACCGAAACCGGCTCGACGAGTCCGGCGAGCCCCTCCAGCTGCTCGGCCGACAGCGGCAGCGGCGTGGCGTTGACGAGTGAGGCCCACTGCTCGCGCGAAAAGCGGAGGTGCTGGCTGTCGCCAGCGGTGCTCTCACTCATTGGCTGGCGCTCACTGGCCCTCGCTCACCGACGGGCGCGGGTGGGGTAGCTGGCCAGCGAGCACGGCGCACAGCATTGCCGCTCGGCGGCTCGCGTGCAACCGAGCGGGTCGCAGCGCAGCCCAGCGGCTGGGCGTGAGGGTGACGGCCCGGGGGTACGCCTCGAACAGCCAGTCGGCGAAGTTGCGGCGAGTCCACTCGCACGCGTCGACCGCCCGGATGGCTGCGCGAGCAGTGAGCCGATGCCGCATCAGGGCGCTCAGGTGTCTGCTCAGTCGGTGGTCTGCGCCGAGCGCGGCGGTGACGCGGTCGCGGTACAGCGCGCCAGTGTCGCTCGCGCTCAGCGAGCGCGCCGCGGCTTCGCTCGCCGCCTCAGCGGCCAGGCGTCCGCTGGTGAGCGCCTGCCCTATGCCTTCGCCGGTCAGCGCGTCGGCTGCTGCTGCTGCGTCGCCGCAGAACATCACGCCGCCCGTCGCGAGCGGAAGGCGGGCAAACCGGGTCGGTATGGGCCACGCACGGTGAGCGTCGAGCGGCGCGGTGTCGCCCAGCACCTGCGCGATGTGTGGTCGCTCAGCGAGGCGCTGCCAGGTGTCAGCTAGCTCTTTGCCCGTGCTGGTGTGAGGGCGGTGACGTGAGCCGCGACGCGCGTCGCGCGGCACTCCGAAGCCGAAGTTGACGTGCTGCTCGCCGCCGGGCCCCTTTCCTACGGGGAAGCTCCAGGCGTAGCCCGGCAACAAGTCGGGCTCAAACCACACCCACATCGCGCTGGCCGCCGCGCCGGTCGCGCTGCGGTATTGACGGATGGCGTGCCAGTCGCCGGTGTAGGGCTCGGCGCGCAGCCCCAGCATGCGTCGCATCGGTGAGTAGATGCCGTCGGCGGCCACGACGAACGGGGCGCGGTGACGGGCGCCGTCGGCGAGCGTCACCTCGCAGCCGCCCCAGGCGTCGAGCCGAGCGCCCACCGCTGCGTTGCCGAGCTGCACCGCGGCGCCCGAGGATTGCGCGAGCCGCACCAGCTCGGCGTCGAGGTCTTGCCGCTTGGCGACCGCCGCGAGCGGTGCGACGTGGCGCAGCGGCAGCCGAACCACGCGCCCGGAGGGCGACCGCAGCACGGCTTCGTCGGGCGCGGTGCCGCTGGGTATCGCATTGGTGTCGAGGCCGAGACGCGCTAGTTCGTCGAGCGCGAGCGCGGTCAGTCCGTCGCCGCAGCACTTGTCTCGCCCCAGCTCGGCTCGGTCGATCAGCAGCGTCGTCAGCCCCGCCCGGGCCGCCGTGACGGCGGCGGCGCAGCCGGCGGGCCCGGCGCCCACGGCGATGAGATCGAACGTGTCGGTCGGCACTGGCGTCTGGGTCGCTACTGGCGTCGTCGGGGCTCGGCTAGCCCGACGCTTCTTCGCCCGGAAGGGGCAGCAGCGGCCAGCAGGGCTCTTCGTCTTCGGCCGGCTCGGATGGCGCCGTGGTCGTCGTAGGGGCGGGCTCGTCGGGGGCGGCGGTCGTCGTTGTCGGGGCGGGCTCTTCGGACGCCTGCTCGGCGGGTGACTGCTCTTCCGGCGCCTGTTCGCTCGGCTGCTCGGCGGGCCCCTCTTCGTCGCCTGCCTGTTCGCCTGCCTGCTCGCTTGGCACCGTCGTCGTGGTTGGCGTCTGCTCGGCGGGCGTCTCATCGGCCGGCTGCTCGGCCGGCTCTGGCTCGGCCGGCGCCGCTGTCGTCGTCGTCTCGCCGCCCGCCGTGTCGTCAACCGGCGGCACCTCCGGCTCGGGCTCGGGGCAAATCTTCGCCGCCGGGTCGCGCGGCCGTCCGTCGCAGCCGTAGCCCTCTTTCGGCTGATACGTGTTGGCGAATGTGTCGCTCTGCGTCGAACCGTCCGCGTAGCGCCGGTTGCGGGTCGTCACCACTCGCAGGCACAGCTGGCGCTGGGTGATCGAATACGGCGACGCCACGGCCGCCCGGCAGTTGGCCGAGTAGGCGCCGCCCGAGCACTGCCACGTCTTCCACACGAACGACGCTGGCTCGGGCTCGACCCACACGTTCTTGGTGGAGTACACGTCGACGCTGATCGACGTCGGCGTGTAGCGCGTCCACAGCAGCACGCCGTAGTCGGTGTTGTTGGTGAACCGCAGGTCGGGCGCCGGGTACGACACCGTGGCTTCGCGTCCGAAGGGGTAGCGAGGGAAGTACAGCGAGTGCATCTGGTACGCGTCGATGTCGAGCCCCGCGAAGAACGCCGCGTTGAACGCGGTGGTGGCGAACTGCGACACGCCGCCGCCGACCTCCTTCACCAGCACGCCCAGCGCGAGCGCGCCGCCTTCCACGAAGCCCTTGTCTCGGGTGCGCCGTCCGACGTGGTCGTTGAGCGAGAAGCTGCCGCCGGGCTCGATGACCGCGCCGCGCACCAGGTCGGCCATGCGCTGAATGTTGGTCACCCGGCTCGGGTACGGCGCGGCGTTGTGCGGCGTCGTGAAGGTCGCGACCCGCTCGACGATGCCCAAGCTCGCCAGCCGCTCGTGGTCGTCAGCCGAGATCGCTGGCCGCGCCCGCAGCGTCACCTGGGTCGCGCCGTCGCGCGCCAGCGCATCGATGACCGCGCTCGTCGACTCGGCCGTGCAGCACCGCACGCCGCCTTCGGTGTTGACGATGCTCGGCACTCCGGCGGCGTCGGCCGAGTAGTCGACGCTGAACCCGGCGGGCCCCTCCGGGGCGTTGGCGTCGGCGAACATCTCGGCGAGCGACGCGTCGACAGCTTCGATGTCGACCTCTATGTGTGGCGTGTCGTCGGCCTCGGTCAGCCGCAGCCACGAGCTGACGGTGGCGAGGGGCAGCTGCTCGATGTCGTCGACGAACCGCAGCGTGGGCGGATACCCGAACTGCTCGTTCGCCGCTTCAAGTGCTTCGCGCAGCTCGGGGCTGTCAGACACCGGCACCACCTCTTCGAGCGTGGCGGTGACCGCGATCGGCTCCAGCGCGTCGGGCGCGCTCGCCGCCGCAGCGGCCTGGGTGATCGACGCGCTCAGCGCGGCGGTCGTGCTCGCCACCAGGTCGTCGACGTTGACCCTCGAGCCCTGCTCGCCGAGGTGCACCGCGAGCGTTCCGTTCTGCTCAAACACGTCCGGGGGAGTGGGTGGCTGGCCTAGCTCGGTCGCGTCGTCGACGGTCGAGCGAGCTAGGTCGCGGTCGATGGCGAACCGCAGGTGCGCAGCCGTCGGGTCGGTCGGCTCGGGCTGCCAAGTTTCTCCGTCGCCGCCGCTTCGCTCGGCGCGCACGGCCTCCATGGTCGCTTCGGCGTCAAGCTCGATACCGAGCGCGCCTGCGGTGAACGTGGCGGCGCCCAGCTCGGTCGTCACGCTCACCGGCGTTCGCGCGACCGCCTCGGCGAGATCGTTCAGGTGCGCGCCGAGCTGCTCGGCAGTGCGCGCCGGCGTGCCGTCTGCGGTGCTGGGTGCCGAAGCCGCGCCGCTCGTCGAGGTCGCGGCCGGCACTTCGTCGCCGCCCGAGCAGCCCGCCAGCACGACCACCACCGCCAGCCCTAGCGCGGCCCACCACATCGCACGCGCCGTGCGGCTCAACGCGAAGCGTCGCCTTAGCTTGAGCCTCACGCCCCGCGCTCGAAACACTTGCCGCAGGATACGAAGGGGGCGGACGAGCGGGTAGCTTTCTCGCAGCTACACCAGCCAACTAAAGGGGGAACCGTGGCACAGCTTTGTGATGGACGCGTCGTGATCGTGACGGGCGGCGCCCGCGGCATCGGCCGCGAGCACTGCTTGATGCTCGCGGCGCACGGTGCCAAGGTCGTCGTCAACGACTTGGGTGGCGCTCGTGACGGCACCGGCACCGACCAAGCACCAGCCGATGATGTGGTCGCCGAGATTCGCGACGCCGGCGGCGAGGCGGTCTCGAACGCCGACGACGTATCCGACTGGGAAGGCGCGCAGCGGCTCGTCAACCAGGCCATCGAGACGTTCGGCGACCTGCACGCCGTCGTCAACAACGCGGGCATCTTGCGCGACCGCATGCTCGTCAACATGACCGAAGCCGAGTGGGACGCGGTCATCAAGGTGCACTTGAAGGGCACGTTCGCTCCGGCACGCTGGGCGGCCAGCTACTGGCGTGAGAAGGTGAAGTCGGGCGAAACCGTCGACGCTTCCATCGTCAACACCACATCCGTGTCGGGCATCTACGGCAACCCCGGCCAGACCAACTACGGCGCGGCCAAGATGGGCATCGCCGCGTTCACGATCATCGCCAGCCGCGAGCTGGCCCGCTACGGCGTTCGCGTCAACGCCATCGCGCCGGGCGCGCTCACCCGCATGACCGAAGACCTCCAGATGGGCTCGGCGTCAGAGGAAGAGCAGGCGCTGTTGCACCCGCGCTACATCGCGCCCATCGTGACGTGGCTGTGCAGCACCGACTCAGCTGGCGTGAGCGGCCGAGTGTTCGAGGCGTCGGGCTCGCTGCTGGGGGTCGCCAACAGCTGGCACCGCGGCCCGACGATCGAGCCAATCGATGACCCAACCAAGATCGGCGACGCCGCCCGCCAGCTGGTGCGCGACGCGCAGCTCAACCCGAACATGAGCGGCAAGCCGTCAGACGGCGGCCTCGACTAGCTCGACGTTTCTCAACCCAACCCTCTACCTAACCCTCTACCTGACAAAGGCAGGCAAACATGTCACTCAACAAAGATGCGGTCGGCGCGCAAGGAACTCCCACCGAGCGCTCTTGGACGTACCGCGACTCGCTGCTCTACGCGGTCGGCATCGGCGCCGGTGCCGGCGACCCATTCAGCGAAGAGCTCGAGTTCACCACCAACAACTCACACGAGGTCACCCAGAAGACGTTCCCGACCCAGGGCGTCGTCATCGGCTTCGGCGCTGGCGGGGCGATGGGCAAGGCGGGCGAACTCGACTGGGGCAAGCTGCTGCACGGCTCTCAAGGCATCACCGTGCACCGCCCCATTCCGGTCGAGGGCAGCGTCACCATCACCGACCGCATCAGCGGAATGTGGGACAAGGGCGAGGGACGCAACGCCATCATCGACACCGAGGCGACTGCGGTTGACGAGACCGGCGAGGCGCTGTTCGAGCTGCGCTCGTCGGTGGTCATTCGCGGCGCGGGCGGCTTTGGCGGCGAGGCGGGCAGCACCGCGCCGGCGGTCAGCGCGCCCGACCGTGCGCCCGACCACCAGACGACGTACCCGACGCGCATCGACCAGGCGCTCACCTACCGGCTGTCGGGCGACTACAACCCGCTGCACTCAGATCCGTGGTTTGCCACCGAGCTGGCGGGCTTTCCCAAGCCGATCTTGCACGGGCTGTGCACCTACGGCTTCACGGGCAGGGCGCTGCTGCACACCGTCTGCGACGGCGACCCGGCTCGCTTCATCAGCATGGACGCCCGCTTCAGCGCGCCGGTGTTCCCCGGCGACCCGCTCACCGTGCAGGTCTGGCAAGAAGACGGCAACACGATCTTCCGCACCGTCGCCGACAAAGACGGCGAAGGCGAGCGCGTCGTCATCGACAACGGCTTGTTCGCCCACGCCTAGCGCCCGCTCGCAACCCGCTCTGCGCGGGCTCGTCCTAGCTTATGAGATGATTTGCGGGTGCTAGTAATCTCGCGCGCGATGGCTCGTTGTGGTGGCGGCGTTGGTCGCGTTGCGCTGGCTTGGTGTTTGTTGTGTTCGTCGCTGTTGGTGGTTGGCGCGTCTGCGGTTGCGGCGCAGCGGGTTGAGGGTGCGGGTGTTGCTCGTGCGTCTGAGGGTGGGTTGGGTGTTTCGGGTGAGCGGTTGTTGGCTGGTGATTCGAGGTATTCGACGGCGGTGGTGTTGGCGCGGCAGGCTGTTGGTTTGGGTGCTGGCGCTGGCGGGGTGGTCGTGGTTTCGGGGGAGAGTTTGGTTGATGCGTTGAGCGCGGTGTCGTTGGCGGCGGCTCGTTCGAGCGTGGTGGTGTTGACGGAGTCGAGCGCGTTGCCGGAGGTGGTCGCGGACTTCTTGGGTGATCGTCGTCCGGCTGAGGTGACGGTGGTGGGCGGTTCGGCGGCGGTGAGCGACGCGGTGGCGTTGGAGCTGGTGGGGTTGGCGCAGGTTGGCTCGTTGGAGCGGTTTGCGGGTGCTGATCGGTATGAGACGGCGGTGGCAGCGGCTCGTGCGGCGGGCGCGCCGGGTGGTTGGTGCGGCGAGCGAGCTTCGGCGGTGTTGCTGGTGAACGGCGAGTCGCTGGTCGATGGGGTGCTGGCTGCGCCGGTGGCGTATGCGATGGGCTTGCCGGTGCTGTTCACTCGCGCTGGCGCGCTGCCGGCGGTGGTGCGTCGCTATGTGTCTCGCGCGGACGTGTCGCGGGCGGTGCTGGTCGGTGGCGACGCGGAGATCGGGTCGACGGTTGGCGATGAGCTGCGCGGGTTGGGGGTGTCGGTTACCCGCGTCGACGGCGCGAGCGCGGCGGCGCGTTCGGTCGCGCTGGCAGACGCGGTGCGCTCATGCGGCGCGGCGTCGGCCGAGTTCGCGCTCTTAGACGCGGCCGTGCCAGTCGACGGCGTCGCGGCGGCCGCGTTGCTGGCGCACGGCATCAGCCAGCACGGCGTGGACCGGCGCGGGTTGGTGCCGGTGCTCGCGGTCGACGAGGACCTGCCAGCCCACGTCGCCAGGTACCTGGCGCAGCGCGCGGCCGTGTCGGACGACGTGACGCTCTACGCGCTCGGCGGCACCGCCCGCATCACCCCCGAGTTGATGCGCGACGCCCTCGACGCCGCCGACCCAACCAACGCCGCGTTCACCGGCCACAGCGAACGCGACGCCACAGACGGCATCGACTCCAACGCCGCCGTCAGCCCTCGCGTCCAACCCAGCGAGCGCACCCCCGTGGTCATCCGCAGCAGCAGCTCCACCGCGCGCACTGCGACGGCGACAACGAGTTCGTCAAGCACAACAACGACCGCGCCTCTGCCGGCTGATGTTCCGCCGGCCGGGACAACCACAACGTCGTCTCCGACGACAACGACATCGTCTAGCTCGACCACCAGCACGACCGCGCCGCCGCCCGCGCCGACCACGACCTCTTCGAGTTCAACTACGAGCACGACCGAGCCGCTGCCATCGCCGACGACCACGCCCCAGCCGTCGCCGCCGCCCGCGCCGACCACGACCTCGTCGAGTTACACCACGACGACTGAGCCGCCGACCACGACAACGACGAAGCCTGTGCCACCGGCACTGCCGACTACAACGACCGAGGCTCCGCTGCGTGCCACGACCACGACCTCGTCTAGCTCTACCACCAGCACGACCGCGCCGTTGCCGACGACGACCGCACAGCCACCCGCGCCGTCGTCGACGACCACGACCTCGTCAAGCTCGACGACGAGCACGACGGAGCAGCCACCGCCGTCAACGACCGAGCCGTCGACGACCACGAGTTCGACTAGCACGACGAGTACAACAGCGCCACCGCCGGTTGAGGTTCCGATGCCCGGCACGACCACAACGTCGAGTTCGACGACGAGCACGACGACGTTGACGACCGAGCCTCCGCTGACCACCGAGCCGTCGACGACCACGAGTTCGACTAGCACGACGACGTCGACGACCGCGCCCGCGCCGTCCACGACTTCGCCGAGTTCGACCACGAGCACGACCGAAGCGCTGCCCGGGCCAACGACGACCGTTTCGTCGAGCACGACGACGTCGACGACCGCGCCCGCGCCGACCACGACCTCGTCGAGTTCGACCACGAGCACGACGGAGCAACCACCGCCGTCAACGACATCGTCCTCAACGACCGAGCCTCCGCCGACCACCGAGCTGTCGACGACCACGAGTTCGACTAGCACGACGAGTACAACAGCGCCACCGCCGGTTGAGGTTCCGATGCCCGGCACGACCACAACGTCGAGTTCGACGACGAGCACGACCGAGCCGCCCACGACGACGAGCACGACCGAGCCGCTGCCCGTGCCCACGACGACGGTGCCCCCGCCGGTGCGGGGCGCGTTGCCGGCTGTGTCGGCTGGCATGTATCACACGTGCGCGCTTGACGCGGAGGGTTCGGTTGAGTGTTGGGGGGTGACTCGCGTTGGTTCGGTGCCGTCGGGGAGGTTTGTGTCGATCTCTAATGGTGATCGTCACGCGTGTGCGCTGGCGGCTGATGGTTCGGTTGAGTGTTGGGGGCACAACGGTTTCGGGCAGTTGGATGTGCCATTGGGTTCTTTCGCGAGCGTGGTGGCAGGTCATCGTCACTCGTGTGGTGTGCGCGTCGACGGCTCGGTGGTGTGCTGGGGCGAGAGCACCCATGGGCAGTTAGATGCGCCGTCGGGTTCGTTCGCATCGGTTGACGCTGGTGGTGGACGATTTGTTTGCGGCGTGCGCGTCGACGGCACGGTCGCGTGTTGGGGTGAGACGAGCCGCGTGTTTGGCGCTGACGCTCCACGAGAGGCTCGGTCGGTTTCGGCGGGCACGTGGCACGCGTGCGGGGTGCTCGCCGATCAGACGGTCACCTGCTGGGGCTTGAATCAGTGGGGCGAGGGTGACGCGCCGTCGGGCGAGTTCACGTTGGTGTCAGTTGGTCATGAGCACACGTGCGCGCTTCGTGTTGACCAGACGGTTACCTGTTGGGGCAAGAACGACGACGGGCGTACGTCGACGCCCTCGGGCGCGTTCAGGTCGGTCAGCGCTGGTGATGATCACACGTGCGGGGTGCGCGCCAACGGCACGGTTGCATGTTGGGGCGACAACGAGTTCGATCAGCGAGACAAGCCAGCACCACCTGAGACCGTCGCCGGTGGCCAATCGACACCTAGTGACGAAGTGCCGACCATCGTCATGCCTGAGGCCTCACCCGGCCCGCTTGCCGAGACTCTGTCCTATAGGTCGGTCACCGCTGGTCGTCACATGGCTTGCGGCGTGCGGACAGACGGCACCGTCGCCTGCTGGGGCGACGGATGGAGCGGACACGAGATGTCCGGCGGCGGCAGTCCTTGGGGTGCCTTTAGTTCGGTCACGGCTGGTATTAGCGTGTCGTGCGGGCTGCGCACGGACGGCACGGCGACGTGCTGGGGCAGCGACGATCCCCGGGACGCGTCCCTGCTGGCGGTGCCTGCTCACGCGTTCAGCACTGTTTCGGCGGGGGCTATTCATTCGTGCGGCGTACGAGCCGCCGACGATGCCATCGTTTGCTGGGGGCGTGGCGGTCCGTCGCGTCTGAACGCGCCGGCTGGCGCCTTTGTCGCGGTGACCGTCGGGAACCTTCATTCGTGCGGGTTGCGCGCTGACGGCACGGTTTTGTGCTGGGGTGGCAACCCCGATGGCCAGTCCGACGCGCCGGCCGGGTCGTTCACGCAGATTGACGCTGGCAACAAGCACTCGTGCGGTGTGCGCGCTGACCAGACGGTCGCCTGCTGGGGCGAGGACGACCGGGGTCAGCTGGGCGCGCCGCCAGGCGCGTTCACGGCGGTGAGTGCAGGGCACGGCCACGCCTGCGGACTGCGCGCCGACCAGACCGT
Organism: uncultured Acidimicrobiales bacterium; assembly: GCA_964424585.1. Classification (GTDB taxonomy): domain Bacteria; phylum Actinomycetota; class Acidimicrobiia; order Acidimicrobiales; family Poriferisodalaceae; genus CAYRJD01. The sequence goes on from CAYRJD010000024.1 coordinate 27,442, forward strand.
GGAGTGCTGGGGTGCTAACGCGTATGGCCAATCCGATCCGCCCCAGGGCGCGTTCAGCCAGGTAGCTGCAGGCGATCTCTACAGCTGTGGGTTGCGCACCGATGGCACGATCATGTGCTGGGGCACCAACTTCTACGGCCACGTCGGTGCACCATCAGCGACGCAGCGCATCCGGTGCCGCCCCCAGGGTGCCGCGGGATTCCACCGCCCCGTCTTCGCTGACGATGGGTACACCGGCTCCGCACTCGTGCGGGACGGCACGTTCGACGTGCTCGTGGCGTTCACTGAGTTCGGCGACGCACGGCACAGCGAAGAGTTCTTGCCGTGGCGTGAGTCGCTTGAGCACTTAGACGCGGTCGCGGATTACATTGAGGCGCAGACTTACGGGCACCTCGACGTCCGATTCACCGTCGCGCCCCAGTGGCTCACAGCCAGCGAGACGGCTGAAGAGTATCTCGTCGATTCTTCTAACGGCGACCAAGCGCTTTTCGGTCCTGTGGCGGGGCGCGTGAGCACCGAAGCCTCGCGGTTCGTCGATGTCACCAACGGCGGCGAGCACTACGACACACTGATGGTGATCACCCCTCCGTCGCAGTTCAATCGCGGCGCGGCGCGGGGTTTCTCGTGGGACATCGACGAGAGTCGCGCGTCAGCCCTCGCGCGACTCGGTTCGGACGCTGTTCGAGGCGTGGTCATCGTTGGTGCCTTCCGGCCTAGGGAGAGGGAGGTGTCGCCCCGATCTCAGTTGAAAGCGTGGGTGTCGATTCACGAGCTGATGCACCAGCTGGGCTTGGACGACCTCTACAACCTCTATTCGCCCGACCGATTTGTGATACCACCGGGACGGGAATCGGATTATGTGCGCGCCAAGTTCGGCATGATGGGGCTAGGGGACCTCAGGTGGCCCGCGCCCGCGGGTGCCCGTGAGTTACAGGGCGTGACCGGCGCGGCGCACCCCGCGTCCGGACCTACCGTGCGTGATGCCCTCATTTGGGGGTACGACACAAACTTCGACGCGCAGGAGACGCTTGGGTGGTGGAGATGGGCGCGTGGCTGGTTGGCAGAGTCGCAAATGGTTTGCTTGGAGCCTGGTGCTGCTTCGGTACGTCTGGCGCCGGTAGCGGCACCTGGCGACGACATCGGGTTGGTGGTCGTGCCGGTCACCTCGAGGCAACTGCTGGTGCTCGAGTCACGTCGCCGTCTGGGCTACGATGCCGATCAGCCGTTTGCGCAAGGCATGTACTACAGGCCACTGCCTTATGAGGGTGTCTTCGCGTACACGGTGGACAGCCAAGGCGGCCATCTACCCATCAGCATGCTGGGAGATGACGGCACGGGCTACGCGCCGCACTCGCCGATCTTGATGGTCGGGGAGAGGGCGGCGATCGACGGCGGCGACGGTGGGCCGGAGATCGAGATCGCGGTGGTCAGCGACGACGGCATCGACTTCCAGGTCGATGTCGAGTTTGAGCCGCCCACGTTGACGAAGGCCAGGTACGACCTCGACGTCACTCGAACGTTCGCTGCGCTCTCGTCTGCATCCAACCCTGGCGGAGGCGATACCCCTGCATCGTCTGGTTGATCGCGCGCGTGCGGTGCGAGGCGCTAGCTTGTCGTGCACTTGTCTTCGACCTTGAAGGGGGTTCAGTTCGATGAGGACGTTGTCTGGGCGGTTGCTGTTCTTCGGCGTGGGGGTTGTGCTTGCGGCGGTGGCTGGCGCTGCGGCGCTGGTTGATCGCGCTGGGGGCGCCGATTCTTCGTCGACGGCTGCGTCCAGCACGACTACGACGACGGTGCCGTTGCCAGCGTGTCCGGCGAATACGAGTCCGCGTCCGGCGAGTTTGGATGTTGGGTCGGCGCCGAGTGAGTTCACGTTGCGTTGGGGCGGGTTGCCCTGTGCGTTTGGGCACTTTTCGGTGGTATCTACGTTGTATGCGTTTCCGGATTGGGTGCCGGGTGCCGATGTGAGTGATGCTGTCCTTAGCGATGTGGTGGGTACGTCGTCCGCGACGTTGACATCGACCGACGGGATGGGTGCTGCCGGGTTGTCGCAGCGGTTCTCCTATACCGCTGCGGTGCCGACAGACAACCCGTATCCGTTGGTGGTCGAGATTCGGTTGGGGTTGAGCGGGAGCGTGCAGGTCGATCGATACTTCTCGGCGCTGGTGTGCCCGAACCGCGCGGGGTATGCGTCGACGATTAGCGGGGCCGCGTTGATCGGCGGTTCGGCTACCGCGGCGCAGCTTGCGGGGTATCTGACGGCGTTTGCGGCTGCTTGTCCCGATGAAGGTTCCTCGTTCGAGCCGCAGGTGACGATTTCGGTGCCGCTTGGCGCGGCGCACGTGGGCCGGTATTTCGACGTCTCGTTCGCTCGTAGCAGTGGGCCGGAGACGGGCTGTTCGGCGACATCGAGCCATCGGTACAAGGTCGGCTCAGTTAGTGCGGTGGCACCCGTGTCGCAGCCATCGCTGGTTGACCGCCCGGCTGGCAGCGCGGGGCGTTGTGTGTATGAGGTCACGTATGCGACGAACGAGGTAGGTGGGGCATCGCTGGTGCTCGACGAGGAGGCGGATGACTTCGACGACGCAACCGGCGGCGCTGATCCAGCAGCGGGGGCGTCGTACAGCGCGTCGACCTCGGAGCCAGCGGGCTGCAGCACGGCCGCGCCGGTGGGCAATCTGCGTGACACGACGTCTGGTGATTCGCTCAACCGGGCTTACGTCTGGGACCGTCCAGCGCACTGGGGCGGCAGGACGTGCGCTGGGGTGCGCGGCTATCACGTGGCGGTGCAGGAGTTCAAGAGTGTCGGCCTCGCCGCGGCGCTCGACGACTCCGCTGTTGACACGTGGGCGGTCGCCAGCAGCTTGGTGCGGCGTGAGCCGAGCGGCGGGATCGATCGCTTTCACGACGAGGCGTCGCCTACGGCGGTGGCTCGCAGCGTCACTAACTGGATCGGCCGTGACCAGGCTGAGGTCACCTGGCACGTGCTCGACGTGTACACGTACAACGCCAGCCTGGGCAGCGGCCACAACGCTCGCTTCGGAGGGCACCGGTGGCTGCACTCGAAGATCGTGTGTCCGCGCAGCGCGCCCAACGGACAGCGGCTCACCAGCATCGCGGCGCCCAGCGGCGATGCCAAGAATGTGGAGTGGCTCAACGGTCTGCGCGCGGCGTGCGGCTTTGAGACGTCGTTCAAGCCGCAGGTGACCATCACGGTCGCCAACGGCACAGCGTTCGACGGAAAGGAGATCGATGTCGCGTTCGTTCGCAGCGGCGGCCCGGCGACTGGGTGCACTCAAGACACGACGCACACCTATGCCGTCCAGTCAGACGGCACGGTCACCGCCGCGGCGCTGCGGCTGATCGACCGACCGGAGAACAGCGCTGAACGCTGCGAGTACGAAGTCTCGTTCCCGCCCAACGACAACGGCTACGCCGCAGCGCTCGCGCTCGATGCCGGCACGCCGACCGACACCACTACCAGCGCCGCCGAATCAGCAGCCAGCGCGACCTACGAAGCCAGCAGGCCAACCTACCTTTTTCCTGATGTCAGAATGACCCCGCATACCGATCGACTACAGATCGGCAAACGCTTCGTTGTGTCGTTCAGTCGCGCCAGCGGCCCGACTCAAGGATGCACCTCGGGCTCGGTGGTCTACCCTGTCCAGAGTGATGGCGTGGCCTACCTATCCGAGGCTCTGCGCCCGCGCCTCATCGACCGGCCAGCCGGGCAGAGCGAACGTTGCATCTACACGGTCGGGTTTCCGCAACACGAGCGCGGCAGCCAAGCTTTGCTCGTCCTCGCAAGCGACGCGGCCGACTTTGACAACACCGTTAGCGCAAATGACCTCCAGGCAACCGCGAGCTACCTGCCCACCTATCCGAACCGCTACACGCCAGACATTCGCATTACAGTGCCTCCTGGCTTCGCGGGAGTTTGGTTCACCGTAGGATTCACTCGCACCAGCGGGCCAGCTGATCGCTGTCCCGTGCCTTCGCCGTATAACTTTCAGGTGAACTCACGAGGTAGCGTGGTCGCTAGTGGCCACCGCGGTCCGCTCGTCGGGCGTCCGGCTCGTTCTTTTGAGGTATGCGAGTACCGGGCTAACTTCAGGAATCATGAGAACGGTACCACGCGTTTGGTGCGCGCTCTCGACTACGCCGACTTTGACGATACCGTCAACGCAACCGAGCGGACCGCCAAAGCCCGCTACTTGCCGAACACCACCACCGACTTCGCACCCGATGTCAACATCACCATCGATCCCACTCCCGCTAGCGACGCTAACCACACCTTCGGCCTCACGTTCGCGCAGAGCAGCGGACCGACCGCTGGCTGCTCTCCGGAGACCCGCACCACCTATCGTTACGTGTCTACTGAATCAACTGAGGCCATTACCTCATTGCAGCTGGTGGACCGGCCAGCGGGTTACATACAGCGGTGCGAATATCAGGTCACTTTTCCAACCAACGAATCCGGTGACGACGAAGCGCTCATCATCGACAAGACCCAGGGCTACGACAACACCACCAGCGGTGCTGGCCGCACAGCAACCGCCAGCTACCTGCACACCTCACCTGTGAACTTCACGCCAAACATCAACATCTCCATCGACGCTCCATCTCGCACTAGCCCAAGCGATGCATTCGACATCCGCTTCGCGCACATCGGCGGGCCAGCCACCGGCTGCACCGACGAAGACACACACTATAGGTACAGTGTCGCGTCGGATGGTACGCTCACATCGCCAACGGTCGAGATGGTCGGTTGGCCCGCAAGCACCAGAGAACCATGCGAATACCAAGTCGAGTTCCCGACCCATGAAGTCAGTGGGACGCAGCTAAAGCTAGACCGACAACAAGATTTCGACAATACGAGCAGCGGTGCGTCGAAATCAGCAGGTGCGACCTACCTGTGGAATGCTGATCAACATTTCACGCCTGACGTTAGACTCACGGTCGACCCGGCGCCTGGTGGCAGCAGCACTCATGCATTCAGCCTCAGGTTCGTTCGACGCAGTGGCCCGCTGATTGGCTGTTCGGATACGCGTGCCCACTATCGCGTGTCTTCTGCTGGCTCCAGTTTGGTAGCTGCGTTGCAGTTGGTCGACCGACCAGCCGCCAGCCGAGTGTCGTGTGAGTATCGCGTCGTGTTCCCGACCATCGATACAGGAGGTACGACGCTCGTGCTCGATCAGAGCCGCGGCTTTGATGACACCACCAGTAACGCCTCGACAACAGCGAGCGCGACCTACCTCGGCGCTACGTCTTTCACGCCAGAGGTAGCAATCTCAGTCGATCCGGCGCCCGCCGCTGGAACGACGTATGACTTCAGCCTCAGTTTCCTTCGGAGCGGTGGGCCGTTGACCGGCTGCTCGCCGAGAACCACCGCAACCTATCGCTATGTGTCGGCCACATCAACCGTACCGGTGGGGCCGCTTAGCTTGATTGACCGTCCTGAAGGCAGCGTTGGCAGGTGCGTGTATCGGGTCTCGTATCCTACGAACGAGGTTGGCAGCGATGCTGGCTTAGTGGTGAAGCACGTGGCAGATGCCACTACAAGTGGTAGCTCGAAAGGAACTAGTGTGACGTATCGGAGCGGACCGATGTATTTCACGCCCACGGTGCAGATCAGCGTTCAACCGCCCATCGTCGGGAGGTATACGTCGATGACGTTTGAAGTTGACTTTGAGCGTCTGCGAGGGCCGGCATCTGGGTGCTCGGCCCCTACGGACCGCATCTACCGCTTCTTGAGTCAACGCTCGGCTCAATCGACGTTGCCGCTGAAGCTGATCAACCAGCCTGCTGGAAGCACCAGCCAGTGCGTATACCGGGTGACGTTTCCACCCACGGAGGTCGGTGACACCACGCTCCAGCGCCAGGAGGGCCTGGGTTCGCAGTACGAGATAAGGGCGACATCGCCAATAGCCGTGGGCCTCTATCGCTCGCTCCGCACCTACTTCAGACCCACCGTTACGATCAGCGTCGAGCCGACTCCCGCAGACGATGTCAGATACGACTTCACGCTCACGTTTACGCCTCGCGCTGGATCGTCGTCTGATTGTTCGGTTTCGACTGACGAGACATACAGGTACCGTCGCGGCAGGACAGCCCTCGAGTTGACGCAGTTCGAGTTGATCGATCGTCCCTACAGAGACTCAGCGCGGTGCGTTTACGACGTTGAGTTTGCGACCAACGAGATCGGTGGCAACAACGTCCTCAGACGCTCGCGCGTCACTGGTGCCTCAGTAGATGGCCACACTCGGGCGGCCGCCGCGACCTACGTCATCGGCGACACCCACTTCAGGCCAACCATCATCATCGTCCCCGCGAACGGGCACGGCCCGTTCACCGACGGTCTGCAGTTTCAGGTGACGTTCACCCGCGTGGGTGGGCCCACCTATGGATGCACACCAGCGTTTACCCGCACCTACGACATGGAGCCGGAGGGCTTCACCAGCGGGCCCGAGCACCAGCAAATGGTCGACCAGCCGCCCGGCACGACCGAACACTGTGAGTACCTCGCCTTCTACCACACGCACCAGGTCCGACCGTCGACGCAAACCAGGCCCACGTGGCGCTACCGCCACTCAGCAGCGGGCACCGTCATCAGCGCGGCAAACCCGACGGCGCGGGGCGTATACCACTACTTCGCGTAAGTCCTCGGCTTCTTCGCGTACGGCATCGCCCTCGGTGCGTGGCCGACCAAGTTGCTAGAACGGGCGCCCTAGAACAGGCGTTGGTTGGGGCTGGTGAGGCCGCGCAGTTCGTCGTAGTCCAAGATGACGCAGCGGATGCCTAAATCGGTCGCGAGCGTCACCGCTTGCGGCTTGATTTCTTGCGCGGCGAACACGCCCGCAACCGGGCTCAAGTTGGCGTCTCGGTTCAGGTAGTCCAAGTAGCGGCGAAGTTGTTCGACACCATCCATCTCGCCGCGCCGCTTGATCTCCACCGCGAGCGCGCCGCCGTGCGCGTCGCGCAGCAGCAAGTCGACCGGGCCGATGTCGGTGGCGTACTCTCGTCTCACCAGCACGGCGCCGGCCTCTACCGCGTCGGGGTGCTCGGCTACCAGCGCCTGCAGCTGCGCTTCGACGCCGTCTTTGGTGAGACCCGGGTCAAAACCCATCTCGTGGGTGACGTCAGAAAGCACCTCAACCAGCTCGATGCGCAGCTCTTCGCCCGCCGCGTTGGTGACCCGCCACACGTCGCCGTCGGCCACGAGCCGGTTGGGGGCGTTCATCCAGTTGAGCGGCTTGTAGGCGCCGCCGTCCGCGTGAACGGCGACGCAGCCGTCGGCCTTCACCATGATCAGCCGCACAGCTTCACCCAAGTAGGCGTCGAGCCGACCCGAGTAGCGCACCACGCAGCGCGCCACCACCAGCCTCACCCGGCGTTAGCTCCGGCGCCCGCCCGCTCGCGCGTCAATCGCGGGCCCGTTCGTTGGCGAGTTCGTACAGCGCCGTCAGCTTCGGCTCGCCGTGGTCGTCGAGCACCCGCACCTCGCCGGTCTCAAACAGCGCCAGCAGGTGCGCGTGCACCGAGTTCGCCGCCGGATACCACAGCCGCTTGTCGTAGCCCTCGTACATCTTCGGCACGAAGTCGGCGATGCGCGACGGCCCCTCGCGCAGGTAGTCGACGATCTGGCTCGTGCGCTCGTTGCGGTGCGCGATGAACGAACGCACGTACGCGCCGGGTTGGGGAATGTGCGGCCCGTGGGTCGGCCAGTAGCGCTCGTGATCGAACGCCAGCAGCTTCTCAAGCGACGCCATGTAGTCGTTCATCGAGCCGTCAGGCGGGCCGACCACGCTCGTCGCCCAGCCCATCACGTGGTCGCCAGAGAACAGGCAGCGCTCTTCGACAAGCTCGTAGCAAAGGTGGTTCGAGCAGTGCCCCGGCGTGTGGATAGCCCGCAGCGTCCAGCCGCCGCCGATGACCGCGTCGCCGTCGCCGAGCGCGACGTCGGGCACGAAGTCGACGTCCGCGCCCTCGCGCTTCAGCTCATCGGGCTGCGCGTCGTGCTCGGCGCGGTAGCGCTCTTGCTCGTCCGCGCTGATGTAGTCGGAAAAGTCGACCCGGTCATCCGGGTCGTCTGGGCGCACCGCGCCGTGCGGGCCGTAGCCGTAGCTGACCGCGCCGGTGCGCGCGGCCAGCTCGCCGGTGAGCGGCGAGTGGTCGCTGTGGGTGTGCGTGACGAGCGCGTGGGTGATCGTCTCGCCGGGCGTAAGCGCCGCCAAGATGTCGTCTAGGTGCGCTTCGAGCGGCGGCCCGGGGTCGATGACCGCGACCTCGCCTCGCCCCACGATGTAGGTGCCGGTGCCCTTGTAGGTGAACGGCGTCGGGTTCTTACAGATCACCCGCCGCACCAGCGGGCTGACCTGGGCGACCTCGCCGTAGGCGAACGTGCCTAGGTCGCGGTAGTGCTCGATCTTCGTCGCCATCGCTCTCCTTGTTGGCTCGCCGCGACGCTATTGCCTCGCGGCCGGTAGCGCTAGACGGGCGCGAACACGCCCAGGCGTGTAGGTTCGCCCCTCAACGTCGCCGTCCGGCCCTACTTCGGTCGCCGTTCGGCGGATTTGGTCTGGCCGGGTGGCTGCCGAGAGGGGGAGGCAGCCGCCCGGTCTGCCTCTGCGCACGCCTGCTGGTTGACCGCTCGCGCGCCGACGGTGCGAGTCAGCGCCGGGCGGTGCGCGCCTAGCCGACCTGCCAGTTCGGCCTGCGGCGCTCGACGAGCGCGGCGACGCCCTCGGCGTAGTCGGGCTCGCCGAGTTCGATGTCAGCGTTGCACTCACAAGCTGAGAGTGCGGATTCCAGCCTCGTGGAGCTTGACGTACAGGCCCTCCATCGTGCCCGTGCCCTTGAGGCTGTTGCAGTTGTGGCACAGCAGTTGAAGGTTCGCGCGATGGTCGGTGCCTCCCTTCGTCTTGGGGAGCTTGTGATCGACGGTGAAGTCCTTAAGGTCGTAGTGGTTCTCACAGCCCGCACACCTCCCTGCTTGTTCCTCTGCCAACTCATGCATGGTGACGGCTCGGACTTTGCGGTCCTTGAGCTTCACCGGTTCACCATCGTCGGTGCGCGTCGGCGGTCGCTTCGTCACGGTGAGCTGACCGGCGCGTAGTCCGGCACCGAGGGTCAGTCTCGACTTGGCTACGTTTGCGGCCGGTGTAGCGATGTCGATACCAAGCCATTGGCGCTTCAGTTCCTCGGCAGCGACACAGGCCGTGCCGCTGCCGCAGAACGGGTCGAGCACCACGTCGCCAGGCTGGGACGACGTCGCAATAACTCGGCGCAGCAGGGCCAACGGCTTCTGCGTCCGAAAGCTAACGTTCTCTGGGCTCCAACCGGTAACCGTCGGCACGTCGGTCCACCAGTCCGTCACAGGAGTACCTCGCTCAAGATCGATGTCGATGTCGCCGTCGGACAGTGTGCTGTGCTTGCCGACCTGTTGCGTGTTTGCCTTGAAGGGCTTCCGCTCAACATTGAACGTCCACGAGTCGGACTTGGTGTAACGCAGGAGTACGTCGTGCTTTCTGGGGAAGTCCTTGCGCGGCACTCCGCCCCCGGAGTAGAGCCACACGATCTCATTCCGGTAGTTCCGCGACCCGAAAATATGGTCGAGTAGCAGCTTTAGGTAGTGGCTGGCGTGAGGATCGCAATGGACGTAGACCGTGCCCGTTTCCTTGAGCACGCGGTGTAGTTCCGTCAGTCGTGGCGACATGTACACGAGGTACGCTCTCAGGCTCTTCGAGTGAAGCTTGACTACGGAGTTCAGAAAGTCGTGGAGCGCCGGTGCCGTGCGCTGAAGAAAGCCGTACCAGCCCCAATCCAGCTCGCTCAGTCCCCAGGTCTCCTTCATGGCAGCCTGTGCCTCCGAAGTGCTGATCGGGACGGCGTAGTTGGAACTCGGTTTGAACGGCGGGTCGAGGTAGATGAGGTCCACGGACTCTGAGTTCATTCCCCGCAATACGTCCAGGTTGTCGGCGATCCACCAGGTCCGGTTGTCGGGTGCGGGCCGTGGCTTGGTTGTCACGCGGCGGCAGCTTCCTCGTGAGCGGCAGGTGCCGGGGGGACGTTGATCGCTGGCGCGAAGACTCCGAGCTCCTGTCGCATCCGTGCGTCGACGATCTCTGCAGTCTTCTCTTCGATGTCAATACCCACCCACCGGCGCCCTAGCTGCTCGGCCGCGATGCAGGTGGTACCGCTGCCGCAGAAGGGGTCGAGCACGATGTCGCCGGGATGCGACGAGGCCATAATGACGCGGCGCAGCAGCGCGAGTGGCTTTTGGGTCGGGTAGCCGACGTTCTCGGGGCTCCAGCCGGTCACGGTCGGAACGTCGGTCCACCAGTCAGTGACGGGCTCGCCACGTTCAGGCCCAAAGTCGGTGTCGCCGTCAGGCACCGAGCCTTGTCCGTCTATCCACAGGGGGTTCCCAGTGTGAGGCTTGCACTCGACGTTGAACGTCCATCGGCCCGACTTGCTGTAGCGGAGCAGGGTGTCGTGCTTTCTAGGGAAGTCCTTGCGCGGCACGCCGCCGCCGGAGTACGTCCACACAATCTCGTTGCGAAAGTTGCGCTCGCCGAACAGCGCGTCCATCAGTGTCTTGAGGTAGTGACTCGCGTGCGGGTCGCAGTGCAGGTAGATGGTGCCGGCGTCGTTGAGAACGCGATGCATCTCGCTCAGCCGAGGTGCCATGAAGAGCAGGTACGACATCAGAGCAGCGGAGTGGGTGCGCTCAACTGACTGAAGAAACCTCCAGAGCTCTGGGTGACGCTGCTTGACGCAGCGCAGCTCGCGCATGTCGATCTGTTCCATCCGCCACGTGTCAGTGAACGCAGCCCCTTCCGCTAGAGAGCCGGCCGGTGCGGCGTAGTTGGCATCTGAGTTGAACGGCGGGTCTAGGTAGATGAGGTCCACCGACGATGGGGCCACGCTCCGCATGACGTCAAGGTTGTTGGCTATCCAGATCGTCCGGTTGGTGGGAGCGTGCGCGACATCGAGGGCCGTCGCCGCAGCGTCGCTGTCCTCGGCCTGCGGCAGGGGACTTGCCTCGCGCAGCAGGGTCTGTTCGTGCGGCTGAACCATGCGTTCACGATACGCGACGCACTCTCGCCAACTGACGACGTTTCCCCTCTCGTCAACACCGTTGCGATCGAGCGAAGGCTCAGGCCAGCGGTGACGCCGACGCGACAGACCGCGACGGAACACGTTCACCAGTTCGGCTTGCGGCGCTCGACGAGCGCGGCGACGCCCTCGGCGTAGTCGGGCTCGCCGATCATCTCCGCCAGCAGCCGATCAGATTCCGCGACCGCGGTGCCGACGTCGCGGTGCGCGTCGAGGTAGATCTGCCGCTTGGTGACAGCGAGCGAGCTGGGCGCCACCCGCTCGACCAGCTCGCGCGCGTAGCGGTGCACCACGCCGTCTAGCTCGTCGGCGTCGACGACGTCCGCGAACAGCCCCCAGCCGTCGGTCTCAGACGCGAGCACCTTGCGCGAACTCAGCAGCAGGTCGTTGGCCCGCGACATTCCGATCTTGCGCCCCAGCAGCCAGCTCAGCCCGTACTCGGCTGGCAGGCCCAGCGGCCCGTGCGCCGCGGTGAGCTTCGCGTCGCGCGCCGCGAACAGCACGTCGCAGTAGCAGGCCAGCACCAGCCCGACCCCGGCCGCCGCGCCGTTGACCGCGGCGACGGTGACGACCCGCAGCCCCATCATCCACGCGAAGTTCGCGTCGAACTGCGGCGCGACGCCGTAGCCCGGCTGGGCTAGGTCGTCGCCCAAGCCCGGATCGTAGCTGCCCCGGCTGACGTGACCCTCCAGCGCTTCGGTGTCGGCGCCCACGCAGAAGGCATCGCCCTCGCCGGTGATGATCACCACTCGAATGGTCGGGTCGGCGTCGGCTCGCGCGAGCAGCCAGCGCAGCTCTGTGTGCATCTGCCCCGTCCACGCGTTGCGGCGGTGCGGGCGCGCCAGCGTCAGTGTCGCCACCGCGCCGTCGACGCTCCACTTGGTCGCTTTCAGTTCCATCTCAGTAGTAATAGCCGCTCGCCATTCCCTCGCGCAAGGTGGCCAGCGCGTCGGCCGCCAGCTCGCGCCGACAGATCAGCAGGTCGGGCAGCCACGCGTCGGTGCTGTTGTAGACGAGCGGCGACCCGTCGATGCGGCTGGCGTGCAGTCCTGCCGCTTGCGCGACGGCTACCGGCGCGCAGCTGTCCCACTCGTACATCCCGCCGGAGTGCACGTAGATGTCGGCGCCGCCCGCGACCACCGCCATCGCCTTCGCGCCCGCCGAGCCCATCGGCAGCACGTCGGCCCCGAGCGCGTTGGCGACGACGTACGCGGACGGTGGCATCAAGCTGCGACTGGTCACTTGGCGCACACGCCCACCTCTGGGTGCGGGAAGCGACGGCGCGGGTTGGGTGGCGAACGTCATGCCCATCGCTGGCAGCGCCACCGCCCCGGCGACGGGTGCGCCGTTGACGCACAGCGCGATGTGCACCGCCCAGTCGCTGCGCCCGCGCTCGCGAAACTCCTTCGTGCCGTCGAGCGGGTCGACGATCCAGACCCGCTCACGACCCAGGCGGATCGGATCGGGACGCTCGCGCTCGTACGGCGACACGCGCTCTTCCTCTGACAGCAGCCCGTCGGTCGGACGCGCCGCCCGCAGCCGCGAGAAGATGAGGTCGTGCGCGGCGGCGTCGCCTCGCTCGCCGACGTCCCAGAACGGCTGTCCGCTCGCGAACATCTCCTCGCGCAGCGCGACCAGCATCTTGCCCGCCTCGGTCGCGATCGTCGCGGCCAGCGCGTGATCGTCGAGCCCTCCGTCGCCGGTCGTCCCGTCGCCCGCCGCGCCTGCCGTCGGCTCGCTGGCCGTCACCTGATGGTCACACTTCTCATGAAGATGGTCTGGTTACCCATTTGCGGGCACTATTGTGACAGCCAACCTGCTGACGGTTGCCTATCGGCCGTCAGTTCCCCCCGACTTCTCAACCATGAAGGGAATGACAATGAAGTCACGAACCATCCTGCGCATAGCAGGAGCACTACTTGCCTTGTCGCTCGTCGCGGCTGCCTGCAGCTCCGACGACGATGACGACGCCGCCGAAGACACGGCGACGACCCAAGCCGCCGCCGAAGAGGCGAGCGCCGACGACAGCTCAGACATGGGCTCGCTGTTAGACACCGTGAAGGCTCGCGGCGTGCTCAACTGCGGCGTGTCTGGTGCGGCGGTCGCGTTCTCTGAGACGCAGCCCGACGGCGATCAGACCGGTTTTGACGCGGATTACTGCCGGGTGGTAGCGGCGGCGATTTTGGGCGACGCGGACGCGGTGGAGTTCACGGCGTTGACGGCAGCTGAGCGGTTTACCGCGGTGCAGACCGGCGCGGTTGATTTGTTGATGCGCAACTCGACGTGGACGCAGAGCCGTGACTCTGAGATCGGCATGGACTTCGGCCCGACCACCTACTACGACGGTCAGCAGCTGATGGGCCGGGCGAGCGACGGCTACTCCGCAGCTTCGCAGGTCGCCGACGTCGACGGCGCGGTGGTGTGCACGAACGCGGGCACGACGACCGAGAAGAACATCGCGGATGCGGCCGATGCGGCTGGCATCTCGATCTCGTTGAACACGTTTGAGGACTTCAACATCGTGACGGAGAACTTCGTGAGCGGCGCGTGCGACATCATCACGACGGATGGTTCGGGTCTGGTTGGCCGCAAGGCGGCGAACGAGCCAGAGAACGAAGAGTGGGTGATCTTCCCGCCGACGCCGATCTCGAAGGAGCCGCTGGGCCCGGTGTATCGCCAGAACGATTCGGCGTTCGCCGACGTCGTCAACTGGGCGGTGTACGCGACCATCATCGCGGACGAGTTCGGCATCACGCAAGCCAACGTCGGTGACTGGGCGGCCGACGACACCGCGCCGGCTGAGGTGCAGCGCCTGCTCGGCGGCGAAGGCGAAAAGCAGACCGCGCTCGGTCTCGACGCCGACGCGTTCTGGCAGGTCATCGCGCAGGTCGGCAACTACGACGAGATCTACAGCCGCAACCTCGTGCCCGTCGGCCTGACCCGCGCCGGCTCGGCCAACGCTGGCTGGCTCGACGGCGGCCTCATCTACGCGCCACCCGCCCGCTAGCCGAGCGGGCGCGCTGCGCCCACGACCGCAGAAGCCGGGGCACCCACCAGGGTGCCCCGGCTTCTTCGCGCACGGCATCTAATCTGTCGCTAGTCGGCACAGCGGTTGGGGGAAGCGCAGTGTCAAGCACGTTTGACAACACAATGACGGCCTTGGGCGCTCAACGGTGACCACGACCGGCGCGCCCGACACGCCTGCGGTAGCCGGTGGCGACAACGGCGGCCTCAGCGACAACACCGGCGTGGCGAACGGCGGCGACGCGCCGCACAGCCGGCCGCCGTTCTATCGCGACGCGGTCGTCGTCAAGTGGCTCGCCCAGGTCATCGCGCTCGTCGCGGCGCTGGCGGCGCTCGGGTTCTTCGCGGCGGTTGCGGGCGACAACTTGGAAGCGTCCGGCATCAACACGAGCTATGAGTTCCTGTCAGAAGACCCGGGCATCAAGCTGGCCGCCGGCATCGACACCGACCCCAACACCGGTGGCCGTGCGCTGTGGGTGGGCATGGTCAACACCATCCGCATGGCGGCCGCCGGAATAGTCGTCGCGACGCTGCTGGGCGTGCTGATCGGGCTGGCGCGGCTGTCGCCCAACTGGCTGCTGCGCAAGCTGGGCTCGGTCTACATCGAGACCATCCGCAACATTCCGCTGCTCGTGCAAATCCTGCTCATCTTCGCGATTTTGGGCGCGCTGCCGAGCGTCACGCCCGACCAGGGGCCGATCAACGGCTGGCTGCACGTCTCAAACAAGGGGCTGTCGGTGCCCCGCGTGTTCGCCGCCGATGGCTTTTACCAGTGGCTGGTGTTTCTCGCGCTCGGCGCGGTGGCTGGCCGCTGGATCGCCAAGAGCCGTCAGCGTCACCGCGACGAGACCGGCGAAGTCACCCACCCGGGCTGGTGGTTTACTGCCGTGCTCCTCGCGTTTGCGGTGGTGGGCTGGTTCGCGCACCCGGTCGTGGCGCCGCTGGGCTCGGTGTTCGGGTGGATACGCAGCGCGGTCGACTGGCTGCCCGCCGTGCTCATTCAAATCGTGCTGGTGGCGCTGGCGGTCGGCGCCGCCGCCTGGTGGATCGTCCGCTTCTTGCGCTCGCACCGCACGCCGTCGGGCCGGACGCGCATGAGCGACGACGACTGGTTCCGCGTCATCTTCGCCGGCACCGGGGCCGCGCTGGTGTCGCTCGTCGTGCTGGTGGTGTGGCCCGGGCTTGCGAGCTGGCTCGGCAACTCGGGCGCTGATTTCTTCGGCATGCTCGCGGACAAGTTCGACACCGCCCGCACCGGTCAGCCCGTCGACGCGCTGCGGCCGCAGATCGAGCAGCTCGGGCGCTTCCCCAACTACGGGCCCGAGGGACTCAACTTCGGGCTCGGCTTCGCCGCGGTCTACTTCGGCGTGGTGCTCTACACCGCGGCGTTCATCGCCGAGATCGTGCGCGGCGGCATCTTGTCGGTGCACAAGGGCCAAACCGAGGCCGCCGCCGCGCTGGGCTTGCGCCGCTCGACCGCGCTGCGGCGGGTCATCTTGCCTCAAGCGCTGCGGGCGATCTTGCCGCCGCTCGGCAACCAATACCTGAACCTGACGAAGAACACGTCGCTCGCCATCGCGGTGGGCTACAGCGACATCGTGCAGGTCGGTCAGACCATCTACAACCAGACCGGCCAGACGCTGCCGGTCATCTCGATCTGGATGCTCTTCTACCTCGCTTGCTCGCTCACGATCTCGGTGGTCGTCAACTTCGCCAACATCCGACTGAGGATTGTCGAGCGGTGACGCCGAGGAACCGCGACCGAAAGACAGTGCGATGAGGGAGATAGTTGAGAGCGCGGCGGCGCCCAAAAGCGTTGACGAAGGCCCGCCCGAACTGCCGAGCGTCTCGCCCGTCGAGTGGTTCCGCAAGAACCTCTTCTCGTCCACCACCAACACGATCCTCACGATCGTCTCGGTGCTGATCGCGGTGGGTGCCTACCGCGCGCTGCTGAACTTCACCTTCTCGCACGAGCGCGACTGGGTGGCGGTGCGCACCAACTTGCGGCTGCTGTTCACGCAGGCGTACCCCCAAGAGCAGTTCAGCCGGGTTTGGGTGACCGTCGGCATCGTGGTGGTGCTGGCGGGCCTCAGCATCGGCCTGTGGGCGCGCTGGGGTTCGCTGCCGCCGCGCCGGGTGCTGAGTTGGTGTCTGGCGACCGGCGGCCTCGTCGCGGCGGGCGCGTTGCTGACCTCACCCGCGCCGCTGCTCGACGAGGCAGGCGAGCTGACCTTCGCCGACGACGGATCGCTCGTGCGCCAGTCGTTCGCCGGCGCGATGGGCGACCGCGCGTCGTATTGGATCATCGCCGCGGTGCTGGTCGGCGTGGGCTGGGCTGTGTGGGCGGTGCTAGGCGACGAGCGACGGCGCACCCGCACCGTGCCGGTGCTGGCCGTCGCCGCCATGGCTGCCGGGCTGGCGGTGGCGAGCGCCTGGGTGGTGCGCTACGGGCACTACGCCTTCGTCGACGGCACGTTCATCGCCGAGCCGGGCCAGCTGGTGGCGGCGTCAACCCGCATTCCCTGGACGGTCATGTGGCTGCTCTTCGTCGCCGCCCTCGCCGCGGGCGTGCGGCTGCGACCCACGCTGGGCGAAGCGGGCTGGCCGCGTGTAGCCGCCGGCGTCGGCTTTCTCGCCTACCCGTTCGTCGCCTACTGGGTGGTGCTGCGCGACCCAGACATCGACTACGCAGACGCGCTCACCGTCGCGCTGCCGTGGGCCGCGCTGCTGGCGCTCGCTGGCGCGGCGCTGCTGTGGTGGCTCTCAGACCCGACGCTCGGCGAAGCTGGCCGCATCGTCGCCATCGGCACGCTCGTGCTGCCCGCCGTCGCGTGGATTTCGGCGTTCTTCGGCTGGTGGGGAATGCCCCAAGAGGTTCGCATCGGCTTGTTGTTGATGTCGCTCGCCGCCATCGCCGCGCCGATGTTCGCGGGCGAGCGTCGCAAGCGCTTGCGGCTAGCCGCGGCGTGGGCAGCCGTCGTGGCGGTCGTCTTCTACTTCGCCACGCTCATCAACAGCCCGTCGACGCTCGACACGCCCAGCGACGAGTTCTTGGGCGGCTTCAGCCTCACCGTGTTCATCTCGGTCGTGACGATCGTGTTGTCGTTTCCGCTGGGCGTGCTGCTGGCGCTGGCGCGCACCTCCCGGCTGCCGCTGTTTCGGGTGATGTCGACCACCTACATCGAGGTCGTGCGCGGTGTGCCGCTCATCACGGTGCTCATCTTCTTCGCCATCGTCGTCAACCTGTTCTTGCCGTCGAACATGGAGATCAGCCTCGTCGCAGCGGCGACCGCCGGCATGACGCTGTTTTCGGCGGCATACCTGGCGGAGAACGTGCGCGGCGGGCTGCAGTCGGTGCGCCGCGGCCAGCACGAAGCCGCCGACGCCATCGGCCTCACCACCGCGATGCGCACCGTGTTCGTCGTGCTGCCCCAGGCGCTGCGCGTCTCTATTCCGCCGCTCGTCGGACAGGTGATCGCCACGTTCAAAGAGACGTCGCTGCTGGCGATCATCGGCGTGTTCGACTTTCTGCGCATCGCCAACTCGGTCATCCCGGCGCAGACGCAGTTTCTCGGTGCCCAGCGGGAGGGGCTGCTGTTTGTCTCGGCCGTCTACTGGATCGTCGCGTTCGGCGTATCCAAGTACTCCCAGCGTCTAGAACGACGCGTAGGACTCGGGGAAAGATGAGCCGCACTCACCAACAGGGAGCACACCAATGAGCCAAACCACAACCCCCGCCGCCTACGGCGATGCCACCGTCGCCGTCAGCGACGAGCTAGCCGCACGTGCCGACATCATCGTGTGTCGCGGCGTCGACAAGTGGTTCGACGACTTCCAGGCGCTCAACAGCATCACCGCGACCATCAAAGAGCGCGAGGTGGTGGTCGTGCTGGGGCCGTCCGGCTCGGGCAAGAGCACCTGGATCAGGTGCATCAACCGGCTGGAAGCGCACGAGGCCGGCGACATCATCGTCGACGGCATCGAGCTGACGAACGACCTGCGCAACATCGAAAAGATTCGCTCTGAGGTGGGCATGGTGTTCCAGCAGTTCAACCTCTTCCCGCACCTGCGGGTGATCGACAACATCACGCTCGCCCCGATCTGGGTGCGCCGCCGAGCCCGCGCCGACGCGGAAGAGCTGGCGATGTCGCTGCTCGAACGGGTCGGCATTCCCGAGCAAGCCGAGAAGTACCCGGGGCAGCTCTCTGGCGGGCAGCAGCAGCGCGTCGCGATAGCTCGGTCGCTGGCGATGGAACCCAAGATCATGCTGTTCGACGAACCGACCTCGGCGCTCGACCCCGAGATGATCAAGGAGGTGCTCGACGTGATGCAAGAGCTAGCTCGCGAGGGCATGACCATGATGGTCGTGACCCACGAGATGGGCTTCGCCCGTGAGGTCGCCGACCGCATCATCTTCATGGAGGGCGGCGAGATCGTCGAAGCGGGCACGCCCGAGCACTTCTTCACCAACCCCGCCGAAGAGCGAACTCAGCTGTTTCTCAGCCAAGTGCTGTAGACGAGACGTCGTCAAAGTCGCGCGCTCGCGCGGCCAAATCCACGCTCGTCGGGTCGGTCAGGGCTATGTTCGCCGACCAATGTTCGCGCGAACGCGCGCGTCAGCCCGACGACCACCCTCAGAAAGCTCACCAGCGATGGCCACCAAGTCAAAGCCGAAGCCCGATACCGCCGCCGATGCGCTCGACGCAGCCGCACCCGCGACCACCGACGACGTCTTCGACCCGAAGATCTTCAGCCAGAAACGCAAGTGGGAGAGCCGGGCGGTCGTCAGGCTCATCGAGCCTGGCAACAACGCGTATTGCGCCAAGTGCGACGACCTGTTGAAGTTCAGAGCCCGGCTGCGCCTAGAGCAGGTGATCTGCAACGTCTACGTCAA
>CAYRJD010000025.1:0-3926 GCA_964424585.1 uncultured Acidimicrobiales bacterium
CGCCGACTTCGACGGCGACGGCAGCCACGACTACGCGGGGGCGCACTTCACGGTGACGTTCACGTCTGCCGACGCAGACTGCTCTGCTCTCACCAGGGCGTACGAGCTGAGCGGCGACGGCGACGTCGAGCCGGTCGCGCCGTTTGTGCTGGTCGACGAGCACCCGTCGGCGGCGTGCTCTTACACGGTGGCATTCGCGCCGCGCAGCGACGAGACCGACGCCGGGGTGCTGCTCAAGTTCGCTGACGCTTCCGACGACGAGACGGTGACCGCGAGCGACGCCTCGGCGGCGGCGACATATCGCGAGACGGTCACCCGCTTCGACGCGAACCTCTACCTGGGTGGCACGCACACCATCGCCAACGAAGACGCGGTCAACCCGATACCGGCTGGCACGCCGTTCACCGTGACCGTGCGCCCGCAAGCGAACGCGCCGGCCGGGTGCGACGCCGACCCGGCGAGCGACGAGACCGGCGTCACGGTCACGATCTTGAAGGCGGAAGTCGTTGAGCGTCAGCCGCACACCCAGCTGACTCGCACGCTGTTGGCTGGCTTGATTGCCGACACCGAAGTGGGCGAGCACTGCGTTTACGACGTTGAGTGGCCGACGAACGAAGACGCCGGCACGCAGTTCATCGTCGACGTCGACCCGGCCCGTCCGTTCAGCAACACGGTGCGAGCCGGCACCGCGGACGACGTCGGCGCGGTGGTTTGGTATCGAGCCGACCCGACGATGGTGCAGCCGCCCGAGCCACCCGACGAGCCGATGGACGAGCCGATGGACGAGCCCATCGACGAACCGATAGACGAGCCGATGGAAGCGACGACGTTTGTGCCGTCGATCTCGGTGACGGTGCCGCTGCTAGATGGTGCGACTGCTGGTGAGAACATCTGGTCGGGCACGACGTTCCCGGTGACGCTCGCGCGTGTGGGTGGCTCTCACTCAGATTGCTCGCTGATGACGAGTGAGATGCTGACGTACACGGTCGACAGCTCTGGTGCTGTGGCAACGGCCGACACAGTGCCCGAGACGCTCATTGACGCGACCGACGACGGGACGACTTGCGCCTACACCGTGACCTACGGGCCAGCGCCGACCGCCGACGCGAACGCCGAGCTGTCGTGGATGATGACGGCTCCGGCCACAGCCGAGTTGACGGCCACGGTCACGTCAGCGCAAGGTGACTACACGGTCGGCGATGTCACGTTCGTGCCAGACGTTGACATCACGGTGCCAACTGGCAACGACGCTAAGACGTTCGACGTCAGCTTTGTCGGTTCGCGCGCAGACTGCAGCGGCAACCCGACGACGGCGACGCTCACCTACGCGGTGCAGGGAGCGACCGCGACGACGGCGGAGCCGGAGGCCAGCAACCGGCCGCTGATCGCGTATCCGGCGGGCGCGGCCACGACGAGTGAGTTGTGCAGCTACACGGCCGCGTTCCCTGATAGCGAGAACGACGGCACGACTCTGGCGCTGCAGTCTGGCGCCGACACAGAGGCGACCGGCACCGACCAAGTCGTCGCCGCGACATACGCAGCGGCGCCGGTCACGCCGCCCGTGGTGCGTCCGCCCCCTTCCACCGGCGGCACGAGCGGCCCGCGAACTCCTTCCGGCGGCGGCTCGGGTGGCCGTTCGAGCGGCGGCGGCACCTCAACGCCGCCCGACCGTGACCTCACCTGGGAGGTCGTCGGCGAGCGGGCAGAAGTCGCGGTGTCGCTGATGGCACCTGAGGGCGCCGTTGCCGCTGGCGCGACGGTTGAGCTGTACTTGAGCGTCGCGGGTGACGAGTGCGGCGAAGACCTCATCTTGTTCGCCGGACTGCCCGCGGGCATCGGCGTGGTCTACGCCCACACACTCGGCGAGAGCGGCGTCGCCGACATCACCAGCGGCGCGAACCTGTTAGTCGGAGCGCAACTCGAGCGTGGCTCTAGCCGACGTGACTGCCAGCTGCGTGTGTCGCTGGTGAGCGGCCCGACGGGTTGCTCGTTGGCGGGCACCGAAGCAGACGAGCCTGGCGCGGTCTTGGTTGATGCGGCGGCCGGCGTTTACACCAGCGCTCTCGCCCTCAGCTGCGACGCCGCCTAGGCGTCGTTGTCGCCCAAATCCACCTCAAGTTGCTAGTTGCACCGAGCGATAGCTGCTATCGATATGGCTACTCACCGAGGCTGATTTGGCTACCGGCTGACGCGCATATGGCTATTGGTCTGCGCTGATATGGCTACTCTTAGCAGCCGTTATGGCTACCGACGCCCCACCGGGACATCCCACTGCGCTTCCCGCCAACCTGATCGAGCGCGGCGCGCTGGCCATGCTCCGCTCGCACCTGCGCGACGCGCCTGTCGTCCAGCTGCGAGGCTCTCGCATGGTCGGCAAGACGACGCTGGCCGCCCAGGTGTGCAACAGCGCTTGGAACCTGCTCGCACCCGACCAGCGAGATATCTTCAACCGCGACCAGCGAGGCATCTTGCTGAGCGCACCCAAGCCCGTCCTCATCGCCCGAACCGCTGTCGCACGCGCAGTACGTCGATCTGATGTTCGAGAGCGGGTACCCCGCCGCCGTCGGGCTCGACCCAACTGACACCTCCAAGTACCTGCGCCGAGTTCGAACTGCCGCGACGCAGATGCTGATGTCGCGTGTCAGCGGCTCGACGGGCGAAACCGTTGGGCGCCTGTCGCGCCCCAAACTGACGGACTTCTTCCGCATCTACGCCGAGCAGTCGAGCCGCGAGATCAGCGTGCGAGCGTTGGCCGAGCGGGTCAACGTTCATCACACAACCGCTCAGCGCTACATTGACGTGCTCGCCGAGCTGCACTTCGCGACCCCGCTGGACATTTGGCGTCACGTGCCGTCGACGTTGCCGGCGCGCGGCCACAAGCAACTGATCGCGGAGGCTGCGATGATATTCGCTTTCTCGCCGCACAGCGTGCGCCAGCTGGTCGCGGATGATGTCCTGCTAGGCGCGGTTGCCGAAACGTTCGTGGGTGCCCAGCTCCACGCGCTGCGCGACAGCGGCCCGACCGACTTCGTCATCGAAAACTATTTCCTGCGAAGCGGAAGCCGGATCGCACGTGAGGCCGGTGAGGCTTCAGCGTTCCCGATCGGGGAGATCGATTTTCTGCTCCGCAGCCAAGATGAGCCCACTCAGCGCGTGATCGCCATTGAAGTGAAGGCCGGAACCAACGTGAAAGCAGACGTCATCGACAAGCTCGCCCGGCTACGGCAGGCGTTCGACGACCGACGTAACGGGTCGCTCAAGCACGTCGACTACCGCGCCGGCATCGTGCTGTGCGCCGGCGACGTTGGCGTGCGCCAGGTCGGCGCGAAGGAGTGGATCGCGCCCTTGTCGGTGCTTTGGGGGTAGCCCCGGCCGCGCAGCCGTGGCGGTTTGCGTAGCTAGTCGGGCTCGACGCCGGCCTGGGGCGCGACGTGGTCTAGCCCGACCAGCTTGAGCGCGACGCGGGTGCGGTAGCGGGTGTTGAGCTGCAGCAGCACCGCGGTGAACGCTTCGATGGCCGTGGCGTTTGAGAGGTTGCCGCAGTCGAGCGAGCGGGCGCCGGGTATGCGGTCGACCATCTTCGCCACCGTCGCCGTGGCCTCGCGGTGGTCGCTGCAGATCAAGATGTCGCCATGGAGGGGCTCGTCTAGGTTGCCGAGTTCGTTGGCGGGGACGTGCTGCAGCGTGGCCGCGACCTTCGCTTCGGGCACGGTCGCTTGCACCGACGCGGCGACCGAGCCTCGTGGGGGAATGAGCGGCACGAACTCGTCGTCGACCCGTGCGAGCGCGTTGGACATCGTGGTGACGACCTTGTTGCGCAGGTGCTCTGCGACGCTGCGAGCGGTGATGGCGGCGGCGTCCCACGGCGTCGCGATGACGACCGTGGCGGCCGACGCTGCGGCGACGTTGTCGCCGGGCGTGATGTC
>CAYRJD010000026.1:0-53624 GCA_964424585.1 uncultured Acidimicrobiales bacterium
CCCTAGCCCCGCCCACCGCGCCAGAACTAGACGACGCACCCACCATTACCGCCGCTGCCCATCGCCTCGCCGAAATCGCCAGCGCCTCCGAACTCATCCGCGGCTACGAAGAGATCAAGCTCCGCAACGTCCCCGCCTTCCGTGCGGCGCTCGTCGACAACCGCTGAACCACGGCGGACGAACGAGTCAGCCAGCCCTGCCGATCCGACGCCAAGAGCGAGTTCGCTCTGCCGCGAGCGCATTGACGTACCGGGTGCAGGAGTCGCGCGTGACGACTTGGGTGGAGTCAGAGGACAGCGCGTGAGTCACGGGTTGCGACGCCAGCGTGGCGGTGGCTAACTTGGCGGCAGAGCATTTCAGGTGCTGCTGAGGCGCAGTGCTGTCGACCAACGGAGGGATGGATCAATGACCGACACGCTCGGACAAAGAGAGGTCGCGTCGACTCGCGTTCAAAGCGTCCAACTCTCTGAAGCTGACATGGCCGCGGAGCAGCTAGAGCTACTCCAAGAACAGATGGCCGTCCACCTTGCTGGTGGCGGCACTGCTTGCGCGTCCTTGACCTGGAACGTGATGCTCAGCGCGGGCTCGCCGTCGCTGGAGATGCTGCGCGAGGTGATGAGCACGCTCAGTCTTCACGCTGCGTTCGCGACCCACACTGAGAGCGATGGGAGCGCGCCGGACGCGGGCGCTTACGAGCGGCACGAAGCGTCTGCAGTTGCTTCGACGCTGCGCGGCAAGCCAGTGGTGATGAGGGGTACCAGGCGCTGGTCTAGTCCGCCGCTGAACGAACAGGGCAGGCCAGCGATTTGGCGGTTCACGTCTCAGGACGGCGGCAAGGTCGTCCCGGCTTAACGGTGCCTTTGGCATCGATGCTGTGAGCGTTCAGTTTGTGGAGGTGCGCGCGTGATGGAAACGGCTCTGGACATTGCCGAGTTGGTGTTTCGCGCCTTCGGCATCGTCGGTGTCTGCGCGGCTGTCGGCTTCGGGGTGGCTTTGTGGCGTCACAACCGGAGGGTCAAGGCCCACAACGTCGAGGTGAAGCTGCACAACCGGAAGACTGCCTACCTCGAAGACCTCAAGCGGTGGTGCCCAGGAGCCGCACGCGCCATCCATCGGCACCGATTGCGCTCGGAGACCAGAGGGGCGTACCTCTTCGATGACGACCTGTTTTGGCGTCCACCGCTGGTGCCAGGAATGGCGACCCCGTATCACGCCGTTTGCTGGGCAGACCTGCACGGCGATGAGGTCGTTGCCGACGTGCACGAGATTTATGACCTCGGTGATCCGATATCGACGCTGCGCGCGGCACTTCCTTCGCTCGGCCTCGGCGACCAAGAGGCGTTTCTCAACCAGGTGTGGCTCTTGTCGCCTGGCACGACAAGACTGCCCGATGTCGTGCGTGCCTCAGATGTCACCGATCCTGCCGAGTTTGCGCGCTACAAGCTCGCCGTGCTCAACCAGGAGGAGAGCATCATCTGGGTACACCGCATGGAACCCGACACGCTGTAGACGAGACGCATGGTGGCACGTTCCGCATCCGCAACTGAGGCTGACACCGGCTTCTCTGCGCCGTCCAAGCGGAACGGCTGCTCGTCCGCGTCGCGGAGAACTAAGCGAACGGGCAGCACTCGCCGACCGTCTTCGGGCGACGACGCGTCTAGCTGGCGGTGTCGTCGGCTTCGCTTGGCCGCGGGCGACCCAAGATGCCGTCCGCGGCGCGATCTGCCTTGGCGTGCCCTTCGCTCCGGGCGCGCTCGCGTCGCCTCCGTTTCGCTTCCTGGGCACGCTGGGCTGCGGTGCCCCTTGGTCCT
Organism: uncultured Acidimicrobiales bacterium; assembly: GCA_964424585.1. Classification (GTDB taxonomy): domain Bacteria; phylum Actinomycetota; class Acidimicrobiia; order Acidimicrobiales; family Poriferisodalaceae; genus CAYRJD01. Next base: position 1,812 of record CAYRJD010000026.1, read on the forward strand.
GATGCCATTGGTTTCCTTTCGGGTTGGCCGTCGCGCTGACCCTAGCGAACCATCGGCCAGACGGCTCGCCGACACCCACTGAGCAGTTTGTGCCACACTTGCGCTTCGCGTTTGATGGCAAGCGCTGAACTAGAAGGGGGCGGGCATGACCGACACGCAAGCGACGCGCGACGAGGCGCGGGCAGTGCTACAGCAGATCGCTGAGACGGTGGAAGAAGAGAGCCAGCGCGACACAGACGGCAAGTGGCTAGAGGAGGCGACCCGAGATGCCGCTCCGCTGCTGGCCGACTGGGACATTGACGACTGTTGGCAATGGGGCGAGTGGCCCGAGAGGGAGAAGCACCTTCCGGACACGGATGCGACAGATGTTGGCATTGACTTGGTTGCTCGCCGCAAGAGCGACTGGAAGCACATCGCCATTCAGTGCAAGGCCCGCAACCTGACCTCACCGAACGCCGAGCGTGATATCCCGAATGATCAGATCGCCAAGTTTGGCAACGCATCGCAAGGCTCGTTCTGGGCCGAGCGTTGGATTGTGACGAACGCCACCGCCGATATCGGACGCAACGCCAAATCTGCAGAGTCGATGTCGGACAAGCCTTTCAAACTGCTCAACTTGCAGAGCGAGCTTTTCCAGCACTATGACGTTGACTACTTCAGCGACGACGATGAAGAGTGCGACCACTGCGACGAAGCGAAGGTAGCCGCGGCGCAGGAGACGGGCGAAGCGGTCGTCCAAACGAAGTCGTGCATGCAGCGTGAAGCCGTGCGCGAGGCCGTCCGCCTCCTGCGGAAGCACGAGAGCGCTGGCACGGGCGGGCGGCCCAAGGGTCAGGCGCGAGGCAAGATCGTCTTACCGTGCGGCACGGGCAAGACCCGCATCTCGTTGCGCATCGTCGAAGAGCTGACAGGAGCAGGTGAGTTGTCGGTGGTGCTCTGCCCGTCGATTGCTCTGGTCGCGCAGCTGCGTCGGGAATACTTGACTTACCGCAAGCGCGATCTGCGCGTGCTGGCGGTGTGCTCAGACCCGACGGCTGGCTACGACCCGAAACACGAAGACGACGAGAAACGGGCGCTAGACCCCACTGCCGACTTGAGCAACGTGAGCGAGAAGGGAGTCAAGGGTCAGGTTACCACAGACGCGGGTGAAATCACGGAGTGGATTCTTGCGGGGGGGGGGGGTCGTCAAAAGATCGTCCGCTCAGCGTCATCTTCGGCACCTACCAGAGTCAAGGGCGCATAGCCGAGGCGCTGAACCACAAATCCGTCAAAGGGCAGGTGACCTTCAGCACGCTCATCTGCGACGAGGCTCATCGCACCGCTGGACTGTCGCTCAAGCGCAGCCGCAAGAAGGCATCGACTAGCAGCGAGGGCAAGTCAGCTAATGACCTTGAGCGGGAGGAAAATGAACGACGCCTGCGCGAGTTCGCGCTCTGCCACGACCAAGAGGCGTTCCCAGCGAAGTATCGTGTGTATCAGACTGCCACGCCACGCGTCTACGACGTAACGACGAAGAAGGCCGACTTCAAAGCCGATGACGGCACAGAGTGGATCGTGCGGTCGATGGACGACCCCAGCATCTTCGGAGTGAAACTCTTTGAGCGGAGCTACAAGGATGCGGTCGAGAACGAGTGGCTTTCTGACTACCGCATCATCGCGTTCGGCGTGAACGACGAAGATCTGTATAACGAAGCCACACAACTAGCGCTTGCCAACCCCGGTAAGGGGCGGCACAAGTTGACCACGCCGGACGTGTTGCGCGGGTTGGGGCTAGCGATGGTGATGGGTGGGCTGACACAGCGTCTCGCAGAGCGCAGCACCGAGGAAGGTGACGACGACGTTGTCGACGACACCGACGCGATCGTCGTGAACAGCTGCATCGCGTTTATGAACACTGTAAACAAGTCGAAGATGATGGCAAAGATCCTGCCTACTGACGCGACGAGGCAGTTTCTGAACGGTTGGCTCGAAGGCCACGCTGAGGACGGCACCGTTCCAGAATATACGGTGGAGCACGTTGATGCAACGAGCAATGTGACTGAGCGTGAGGCGGCAAAGGCCAATCTGAAGCACGCCTCCGCTGGGAACCGTGATCCTCACGCTGTCGTGAACGTGGGCATCTTCGGTGAAGGCACCGATTCGCCGTCGTTGAGTGCGGTCTCGTTCTTGGAACCACGCAAGAGCCCTGTCGATGTCATCCAAGCTGTCGGGCGCGCCATGCGCAAGAGCCCCGACAAGAAGTACGGCTACATCGTCGTGCCGCTCGTCATTCCAACTGACGTCGCGCCTGAGACTTGGCTGGCGACCGCACCCGAGGACGACTGGAAGGTGCTGGGCCAAGTGCTGCGGGCGCTGCGAGCGCACGACACGCGCATCGAAGACAGCCTCAAGAGCCTGCTCAAGGTTTACTTGCCGCGGCCACCAGCCAAGGAGACCGCGCTGGTACTATACGGTGATGAGGACGGGGTTCTCAAGGTAGTTGAGCACGTGGGTTCACCTGGAACCGCTGAGGTCGATGCCTGGCGATTAGTCAACGACGAGGATGACTTGAGCGGCACCGTTCGGCCGATCGACACCGAGGCGCTGAAACAGGACGAATACCCGACTGGCAAGGCTGGTGAGCCGGTCAAGGTTGTGTCTGCAGTCAAGCCGAAGGCGGGGGAGACCGAGGTGCGGCGTGACGCGCCGGTGCGGAACGAGGCGAAGAAAGGCGAAGTTCAGGGCACCGTCAATGCGAAGAACACGGTCGAGCACGGCGAAAAGATGGCAAACCGCACGACTGGACGGCGGGTGCCCGCGTCAGAGATCGAGCGCAAGCGGCGACAGCGTCAGAAGGCGGAGCAGGGGGCACATCACCAGCTGTCGCTGTTGCTGAAAGACGGCGTGAGATTGGAGGCGGTGTGCATGAACCTTCTAGAGCGTTCCGGACTCACATCGAACCGCGTTGAGCGCGACCTCAACCTGCTTAGACGCGGAGTGTATGAAGCAGCACGCCACTTGAAGGAGGACGAACTTCAGTCCGTGCTGGACGACCACTTTGGCCTCACGAACCTTCCGCCGCCGAAGCCGGGCAAGCCACGTGCCGACGGTGTCACCATAGCAGCACTGCTGTTGATGAACGCGGCGATGCTCCACCAACGCATCGCTAAGGGACGATGGCTCACGGGCATCAAGGAGTTGACCGCGCTTGAGAGTGATACGAATTTGGTGCGCCAGATAGCTCGCCAGTGGGATGACATTACCCGAGAGGACTTTGAGGCAGTCTTGATGCCCGCTATCGAAGTGATTCGCGTCATCGAAGACACCAACAAGACCGTCGGCCTTGAGCGCGCGCTTAGGCACATCGCAAGTGAAGCTGCGCGCATAGCTGAGGCGTACGCGGATATGGGAGCCGACCACGCCGGCGCGCTGTTCAACCGTGTGATGGGAGACCAGTCGTCGGACGGCGCGTTCTTCACTCGCCCGACTGCGGGCTCTCTGCTGGCACGCCTCGCGCTCGATGCGGCAGACGTCGACGACACTGACTGGACGAAGACCGCGACCTGGGATGAGCACAAGGTCGTTGACTTGGCGTGCGGCAGCGGCACGCTGTTGCAGGCGGCACTAGCTGACATGAAGCGACGCGCCCGGGAGCAGGGCGCGGATGACACCCAGCTCGCCAAACTCCACCGCCTCGCCGTCGAGAGCACGCTTAAGGGGTTCGACATCAACGCTGTGTCGCTACAGCTCGCCGCGTCGCGGTTGACCGCTGGCAATCAAGACATCACGTTTCGCCAGATGGGCTTGCACAAGATGGAGTATGGCCCCGACCGGCACAGCCCCAACCAGGTGCATGCCGGGTCGCTCGAGCTGCTGAGCCAGACAAAGATCGTTCTCCCCCAAGAGGGCACTGCTCAACGCTCCCTTGAGGGCGTACAGGAAGACACCGACCCCGACGTGACATCAGAGCAGATGCGAATGAGCGATGCCCATGACCCCGAAGATCGCGAACTGGAGGATGCCGTTGCAGCCGCGAGCCGAGCCCGCATCGTCATAATGAACCCTCCGTTCACCAAACGACAGAGGATGGGTGAGAAGTTCGCGGACGACGACCGAGACGAACTGCGGGGACGCGTCGACGCGCTGAGCACCTGGATGCTGGGACTTGACCCAGACGCGCGCGGGTTTGGTGAGAAAGGCTCGATTGGCCCGATGTTTCATGCGCTCGCAGACAAGTGCGCAAATCCAGCAACTGGTGTGCTCGCACTGGTGGGACCGACGATCTCGTTCTCGTCGCCCTCCAACTTGAAATGGCGCAAGGAACTCGCCCGCCGTTTTCACGTTCACACCATGGTCACTTGCCACGATCCCGCTGACAGCCACATGGCAGAGGGCACGAAGGGAGAACAGCACAGTCTGCTTGTTTTGGCCCGTAAAGTAGGTGGCTCATCGTCGCCTACCTGCAAGATCGCGCTCGACCGGTTCCCGCACAACGAGGACGAGGTCCAGGAACTCCACGTAGCGATACTCGCCGGTCACGGCAACACTGACGGTACGCTCGCGGATGGCTGGGGTGAAGTGTCATACTGGCCTGCGGAGCGAAGTCGTGATGGTGACTGGACAGCAGGCATATGGCGGTCACCGGAGCTAGCGGAAGCGGGGCAAGCGTTCGCCAGCGACAACGACCTGATGGCGCTGAAGACCCAAGGGCTGGAACCCAAGCAAATGGGAATGCACGGAACGGCCGGATATCACGAGAGTACGAAGGATGAAGATGGGAGTTTTCCTGTCGTCGCAGGTTCGGGAACAGAAGCACAGACCACCATATCTGCACAGCTCACGGCATATTGGATTCACCGCGCTTCCGTTTCACAACGCATCTACTCGACCGATGATAGCGTCCTTCATCCACTGAAGGCAAAAGCGGGTCGGCTGTTCATTACCTTCGGGCAGAGCGCAGCCTCTGGGCGCCTCACTGCGTTAGCTTCAGAACATGCGTATGTTGGACGGAACTGGATGCCCGCGTCCGGTGTCGAGGCTCGGCACGCAAAAGCAGTGGCTGTGTTCGTCAACTCTACTCCAGGACGAGTTCAGCTGATGCGCCACGTAGGCAGAAGCCTGACTTGGCCGCAGTACATTGAGAGCGGAGTGCGAGCAGTCTGTGTCCCTTCGCTAGAGAATGATGACGCTGTCAACACGCTCGCCGCCTGCTGGGAGACCACGAAGGACATGGAGGTGCCGCGCTATGACGAGGGGGAGTGTGAGGTGCGGCAAATGTGGGACGAAGCCGTGTCGGATGCGATGGGCGGCAAAGACATCTGGAGTAAGAAGAACCTCGAACGCCTGCGGAAGCTCCTGCACCGCGAGCCGCATGTCTGCGGCAAGCCCTACGGCCACTACTCAACGTGAATGCGACGCCCTCAACCGTTGCAGTGGGCGTAGATGCCCAGAGACAGACGATCACCAGCGTCGAGTAGTCTCGGCGCAGCCTTATCCACCAGGAGGATGTGAAAGCGATGAACAGTCTACGTGAAGGAACGAGGCGACCAGGCCCCATCGTCGTCGTCGCTCTGACGATGGCAGTCACGCTTCTGGCGGCTCCGCCTGTTGGTGCTCAGGTGTTGCCGCCCGATGCCTACACAGCGAGCGACTGTCGAGGGCAGACACCAATCGTCGTCGCGTCAGACGAGGCGGCGCAGTCAGACCTCTACTCGGCGCTCAGTCTGGCAGCCGCTCTCAACACCACCTGCGTCGTTCTTGCAGGCCCTCGCACGTCCGCGTTGCCGCAGCAGCAACGAGCCCGGCTGAGGAGCGCCGCCTCTGGTGGCTGGATGGTCGGCGGCGAAGCTGCGGTGCCGGGTTGGAAGGTCGCCGCCTACGGGTTGACACGCTTAGCCGGTGTTGACAGATGGCACACCGCCATACTCGTGGGCCTTGTGGCGAACAACCCCAGTATCGACATCGCACGTGCTACCCGAGAGACCACGCCCGGGCGGAGTAGTGCGGGTGCTTCAACTGAGGCAGACCTTGATGAGTTGGGTCGGCAGCGCGATAATGCTTTTGACAGATGGGAAGTTATCGGGCAAGCTTTGGAGGATGCAGAGTGCTTTGAAGGGCAAAATGACTACAAGACACAGACCGAGAGCATTACGTGCCTAAAGCTCCATGTTGAGGACTCTGGAGCAGAGGGGCGAGTGTTTGAACTGAGCAGAGACTTTTGGGCGCGGCGTGGATGCTAACCTCTACGCGATTACCACAATCACAAGATGGTTAGGGCATATGCGCTAAGAGATGCCGCACAGCGGACATTGGACACTGATGATGTCACGAGCTGGAACGCCGCGCTCGCCATTTATGAGGCCTCACTTGCTGCTGACGATGGCACCGAACATGGTCGCCACCTCAACGCGTGCTTCCCTTCCGGCAGCGCCACCTGACACCTCTACCGGGAATGAGAGACCGCTATGAGGCATCCATGGGTGACGGAGCTCCTCTTGGTACTGAACCTCTCTGTGTTGCCTCATGCTCTCGCTCTTAGATGCCTGCCGTAAGCAACGTGCGATGTCCACTGCATGCCGCTACGGTGGATAATCAAATGCTAAGCTCAATGTTGTCGACATGCCAGACCTCAAGGGAGAAAGACCCTCCAATGACCAACCTATTGCGCAGCCACTACATCCTCAGACTGTCGTTGAGCCTGATAAGCCTCATCCTGCTGCCTCTGTCGACTGCGGCTTGTGCTAGCCAACTTGACAGCGAACGCGTCGGTGAGCTAGAGCGCAAGGTAGCAGCGTTGGACTCTCAGGTGCGTGACCTCACACGTCAGCTAGAGCGTGCTCTCTCCTCCAGCGCCGGGAACAATCACTCGCACCTTGAGTACGCCGACGCAGTGCACTCCCATTCTGATGATGGCCTCCACTCGCATACGGAGTACGCGCGACAGCGCCATTCACACACCGAGTACGCGGAGTCATTTCATTCGCACTTTGGCACCGACGCTCACTCGCACCTTGAGTACGCAAGTCGTACGCATTCACACTTCGACGTTGATTCTCACTTTCATTTTGAGTACGCGAATCGAACGCATTCGCATTCCGACTCTCACGCACACTCTTGCACTTCAATAGGTAGCTTTATTACCTGTCGGTGAATGCTGCCAGCCGTACGCCATTCAAGCCGCTAGTGGCGAAGCTTCTCGCATTATCATTTTTCGTCTGGCCTCGCCACAGCCTGCTGCCCAAGCCACGGCTCGGTGCCACAGAACTCGCCGCCATCGTCGGCGCGCTTCGTCGCCTGTGCGGGTTTCTCGGCTCGCCCGTCGCCCGCAAGATGAACCGCGAGTTTGAGCAATCTTGAAATCTACGGTCGAGCGGCTAGGTCAGCAGCGAGAGCGAGCAGCAGCACTGCTGTAGTCACCTTCGCAGACGAACGGCGGGAAAATCTGGCCGTGACGCGACCGGCCCGGCTGGGTAACTCAGGGTCCTGCGAGTTAGCCCTGGGTTCGGCACACCAGAGGATGAGTAGATGGCCCTTACCTACTACGACACGCTCCTGGGTGGCCGAGTCGACGAACGCACCTGGCTCTCGCCCTCGGCATCCACTTGCCGCACCGCACCTCCGCGTCTGTGTCGGCAGCAGGATTCAGCGCTGGAGTAGTCGTAGCAGCAACAAGCATGTCCGACGGCACAACGCTGGCTTCCGCTAGCACCACGCGCTGACGGCTCACGCGAGGCACATCGCTAAACGCCTTCGCCTGAAACCTGGGCGTCATGCCTGAAGCCTCAACGAACACCAACTCACCTTGCTCGGTCTCGTCAAGGATGTTGGCATCCAAAAGATCATTCAGAACCTGCTGAGCTTGTGGTAGAATAATGCCTTCACGGTCGGCGAGACGCCGCTTGATTTGGTCGCTCGACGTCCCAGGAGGTGAGTTGTATACTACCATCAAAGCATTTTGCTGCACTTGGTCAAAATCTTTAAGTGTCGGGTTCTCTACGTCATCTCTGTACTTTCGATTAGTAGCAGTAAGCGCGTACTCAACGTGCTTCAAAGCAATAGGGTTCGATGGGGAGTCGCTCACCCTCCAGGCGTTCTGTCCGATCAGCTGCATTCTGTAAGGTGATCCCCATGACTGTTCAGCCGCTAGCTGAAGCGCCTCGTCTGTGAACGACCCGCCAGCAGATTCGGCGTACAGGCCCAACCCGGCGGCGACCTCTTCCTGCGTTAGAGGTTCCACATGTAACGTAGTGCATCGCTTGAAAAACGACTGAGCGACGCTGCTGAGAGAGCGAAACTTCACAAACGGCAGAGCGGCCCCGCGAAAGTGTAGATCCATCCCCTCAGCTGCGACTAGCTCTTGAATGCTGCCGGATAGGTCGGCCATGTCTTTCGCGTGCAAGTTGTGGAGTTCATCTACGCAGACCACACATTCACTGCCAAGCCTGGAAGCGATCTGTGACATGTGCTTCAAGGTCTCGTAAATGCTGAGGTCAGTATCGTCTGATGTTTTGTCGGTCTGCTGAGCGTTCAACTTTGCGAAGACAGAAGGTTTATTTCAATGCCTTTCTTCCATTTCCGTTCAGGCGTGGTCAACTCTAACGATTCAAGTGCTGACATGGCGGACTTCTGTAGAAACGGGGCAAACCTGTTGCCTTTTCTCACCTGCACATAGAACGGTATGCTGCCTTCACTTCGCGCTTCATTACATACAGACAAGAGCGTTGCAGTTTTGCCTATCCCTCGCGGCCCATACAGGATGAAGCTCTCCGGACCTTGGTAGTTCACGTTCTGGTATTGATCTGACTCCGAATGTTGAGCGAACATGCTGTCGGTTATCTGTTCGACCAGCCACTCTCGCCCGACAAGTGCCAGCGTGGGCGGATGCCCGAACTGCGCGAGGAACGGGGAGGCTCCGGACGCCGTGGCTGACCGTCGCCTGAGGCGAGATGACATGACCAGTCCTCCTTGTCTGTTAGGTCAAGCGATACGGCAAGGGTACCAGGTGCTGTCGCTCAAGCGCTGCTGGATGGCAGTGCATGTTGCGGGACTGTTGCAGCAGGTTGCTGATGCCTGTCGCACGCGGCTGGAACCCGATGCCTGCTGCTTGAAGCTTGAGACTCAAGTGCCGAGCAGGGCGGCTGGCACGACGCCGATGCCGTCGTCGCGGCGGTAGGCGTCCGCGCCCGTGTAGATGACGATGCCGTCGGCCCATCGGTGGCCGAGGCGCTGTCGCAGCCACCGCAGGTGCGCGCAGTCTCGGTCTTCGACGGTGTTGCCGAGCTTCACCTCGATGGCGAGCACCGGAGTCTTCGGGCCCGCGACGATGATGTCAACGTCACGTTGTCGGGCGTTCCCGCCCTGTGTCACCGTTCCGAGCCAATACACGTTGGCCTCTGAGGCGCTCGCGTAGACCCTCACCGACTGCGTGACGAACGATTGAAAGAGCACCCCGAACGGGCTTTGATCGGCACCAGCTGACCCGTCGACCTGCGAGCGCATCAAGCTCTCCTCGGTCCAGTGGCCCATCAAGTAGGCGGTCAACCCGGTATCGCAAAGGTGGTGCAGCGACGTCGACTTGAGATGCTTGATGGTGCTGTCTGGCCAGATTGGCTGTTCGTCGATGACCCCGAGTGCTTCCAGCGTCTCTTGGTAGTAGTTCGCCGTCTCGCGACTCGGCAAGTCGCCGTCTTGGGTGTGCGCCGACTGCTTCAACTTGCTCTGCCGGGTCTTAGTCGAACTGGCGTCGGCGTACGCCCGTAGCCACGAGCGAATCAAGCTGCTCGACGGCTGCCGTCGCCACTCGCCCGCGGCGAGCATGTCTTTTTCCACCAGTCGGTCGATGTATGCGTCGAGGAACGTGCGCGCTCGGCCATCGACAGCGGATACATGCGCAGCGGAAACACGCGCCCGATCTCGCTGTGGCTGCGACCCGCTCCAGCGGCTCGGTACGGACTCTCGGTGAGAATGAACTGCCCGGGCGTCTTGTCTCGGTCGACGGCGTTTTTCACCAGGTTCATCGCGTCGGGGTGGTACTGCCACTCATCGATCAGGAGCGGCTTGGGCGCTCGCGACACGTAGTCGGGGTCGCGCCGCAGCATCTCGCGGTCGGCTTCGTATTCGAGGCGCAACACGCTGCGGGCTTGCTGCTCGGCTGTCGTCGTCTTGCCTATCGACCTGGCTCCCTTGATGATCACCGCGCCGCGGGCCGACAGCATCTGCCGAAGATGCTCATCAGCGATTCTCGGCCGATACATCACGGTGACCTCCTCTCGGCCCGGCGTCTCGCCACATCTGCGGTACCTCGGCTCATTTGCGGTTTGTCGCCTCATCTGCACTTTATCGCCTTATCTGCGATTGCTAGCCCTCGACTAAGGGGCACCGCCGCAGCACGGCGCAAGGCGCGCAGGCACGCCAGATGAAGTCCTTCGTCGCGCGGAGGACGGAACTGCGCGTGCCATGGCGCGAGCGTGTACTGTGGCGCGCATCTCACCAAGTCGCGACGCGACGAGCCAACCTGAAGGGATCACGAACCGTGCCGGACACCCTCAACAGCGACGAGTTTGCAACCGTCGGGCAAGGCCTGCGTGCCGCTGGCACCGACGAGCTGGACCTGGCCGCGCAGCAGGTAGAGCACTTGGCATCGGCGATGCAAACTCATCTCGCGGACGGCGGTGCAGCCTGTGCGACGCTCACGCTGACCGTGGCGCTCGGCGAGCACCTGCCCTTGGAGTCGTTGAGCACGGCGTTGCGGCAGCAGGGGATTCGCGTGGTGCTGGAAACCGATGTGAGTGATCAGTCGACCACGCCGCGCCAGGACGCTGCTGAGCGAAGCGACGACCCTCCAGTCAATGCTATCCCGCCGCTCCGCAAGCCGGTAGCCATGCGGACTGCCCGTGCTCGGATGTCCTCGAACGACGCTGACGACGCCGAGCCGGTCGGTTGGGTGTTCACGTCTCAAGGCGGTGGCAAGGTAGTCAGGGTCTAGCGCTGTCAAGTTCGGGCTGGCCATATGGCTGCACAACCGGCGGGTCAGGCATCACAACGAGAAAATCGCCCACTTCGAAGACATCGGGCGATGGCGACCTGGCGCGACGCACGCCATTCGACGACACCTGCTTCAGCAGTCAGAAACCGAACCGTTCGTGTCCGACGACGAGGTGTATTGGCGTCCGCCAGTGGTGCCTAGGCTGGCGATGCCATATTTCGCCGTGTGCTGGGCCGACTTCGACGGCATCGAGCCGGTTGTGGACGTTCACCGCGTTCAGTACCACGCCACCAACGCTATTGCCGTCCTCCGGGCGTGTCTTCCTGCTCTCGGATTGGGCGCGGTGCTTAACGACGAGCACTGGTTTCTCAGCCAACTCTGGCTGATGAAGCCTGACAAGCCCGGCATGCCCGAGGCCGCGCTCGCTTCAACGATCACCAATCCAAACGACGTTCAGCATTACAAGCTGGCGGTGCTCTACGTTGAGAGGAACGCCGTCTGGGTGCATCGCATCGACGGCGACGTGCCCTAGGAACGTCGAAGCGTCGAGTGCCCAGGTCGCAAAGCGAGCGGGGTTGCGTCGGTACGCTGCGGGGTCGTGTCGCAGACGACGGACACCATGGACAGCGGCGGTCGCGCGACGCGAGCAGCGAGCGAGCAAGACGTGTCGGGGGGTGTGAACGGACGGCGGGCGCAGGTGGTCGGCGTCGGTCTCATTGGCGGGTCGGTCGCCGCGGCGCTGCGCAAGGCGGGCTGGCACGTCACGGGGCGAGACCAGTCGGCAGCAACCGAGCGACGAGCGATCGAGCTGGGCTTGCTCGACGCGAGCGGCACCGACGCCGAGGCGAGCGTGGTCGTGGTGGCGGTGCCCGCGAGCGCGCTGGTCGCCGAGGTCGAGCGCGCGCTCGCGGCAACCGAGCACTCCGGCGCGGTCGTCACCGACACCGGCAGCGTCAAGGCGACCGTCGCCCGCACGGTCACGCACCGCCGCTTCATCGCCGGACACCCGATGGCGGGCTCTGAGCAAGAGGGCGTCGAGGGCGCGAACCCAGACATGTTCGACGGCGCGGTCTGGGCGCTCACCCCGACCGAGCAAGCCGACGACGAAGCGTTGCGAACGCTGCAGGCGACGTTCACCGAACTCGGCTCAGACGTCATCACCATGACGCCCGAACGTCACGACGCCGTGGTCGCCGTCGTCAGCCACGTGCCGCACCTCACTGCAGCCGCGCTGATGTGCCTGGCAGAAGACCGAGCGCTCGCCGACACCCACCTGCGACGGCTGGCCGCCGGCGGGTTCAGAGACATGACACGAGTAGCGGCCGGCCACCCAGGCATCTGGCTCGACATCTGCACCCAAAACCGAGACGCCATCGTCGAGGCGCTCGACCAGCTGGCCGAACGCCTGGCCGACGTCCGAGCGATCGTGGCGAACGACAGCACCGAGCAGCTCGCCGCCGTGCTCAGCCGGGCGCGCCGCGCCCGCACCAACCTGCCGACCCGCTACGTGCGACCTCAAGAGCTGGTCGAGGTGCGGGTGCCCATTCCCGACCGCAAGGGCCAGATCGCCGCCATCACGATGCTCGCCGCCGACTGCGACGTCAACGTCGCCGACATCGAAGTCGCGCACTCACCCGAAGGCGACGCCGGCGTGCTGCTGCTGGTCGTCGCACGCTCAGCCCAAGAGCGGTTCGTCGAAGCGCTGGCCGCCAACGGCTACCACCCGACCCTGCGAGACTTGGCGTGAACGCCCGCAGGCCGACGGAGTCGGTCGCCGTCGCGCCGCTGTTCACGCCGGTCGACTACGAGCCCGCGCTGCCCGCGTCGAAGAGCATCGCCAACCGGGCGCTCATCTGCGCAGCACTGGCAACCGGAACGAGCAGCGTCGTCGCGAAGGCGAGCGAGAACCTCCGCAGCGTGCTGCCGTTCGCGGCCGACGACGTCGGTGCGATGATGCGTGCGTGCGCCGTGCTCGGCGCCGAGGTCAACGACGACTTCGTCGACGAGCACATCGAGGTGACGGGCACGGGCGGGCGGCCACGCCGAAGCGACGAGCAGCCGCTCGTCGTTGACGCCGAGCGCGCCGGCACCGTCGCCCGGTTTGTGCTGCCGGTGCTCGCAGCGAGCGAAGGCGAGTTTGTGCTCGACGCGGACGCCCAGCTGCGCGGCCGCCCGATGGGCGAGCTGATTGACGGGCTGCGCCAGCTCGGCGCGAACCTGACAGAGCGAGCCGCACCCGGCCACCTGCCGGTGCGGGGTGTCGGCGCCAAGCTAGCCCGCGGCCCGGTCACCGTCGGCACGCACGTAAGCAGCCAGTTTCTGAGCGGCCTGCTGCTAGCCGGGCCGATCTGCGCGAACGGGCTGCACCTGCGCGTCGACGGCGAGGTCGCGGTCAGCCGCCCGTACGTCGACATGACCGTCGCGGTGATGCGAGCGTTCGGGGCGCACGTTTGGTGCCCGTCAGCCAGCGAGTGGATCGTCGAGCCCACCGGCTACGCCGCCACCCGCTACGAGGTCGAAGCCGACGCCACCGCGGCCAGCTACTTCTGGGCGGCCGCCGCCATCACGCACGGCACCGCGAAGGTGTACGGGCTCACCCGCGACAGCCTCCAGGGCGACGTCGCGTTCGTCGAGCGGCTAGCTGAGATGGGCGCCCGCGTGACGTACGCCGGCGACTCGATCAGCGTCGCCGGGCCGCCTCCCGACGCTGGGCTCTCGGGCGGCACGTTCGACTTCAGCCAGATCTCCGACACCACCCAGACGATGGCGGCGGTCGCTTGCTTCGCCCGCGAGCCCGTCACCATGCGCGGCGTCGGTTTCATCTCCGCCAAAGAGTCAGACCGGCTGGGCGACACCGTCGCCGAGCTAGCCAAACTCGGCGTGCGCGCCGAGGCGTGCGACGGAGCGCTGACCGTGCGCGCTGACGTCGCCGAGCTGAGCGGCGCGCTCGTCGACAGCCACGACGACCACCGCATGGCGATGGCGCTGGCGCTCGTCGGACTGCGGGTAGCGGGCGTGCGCATAGCCGGAGCGGAGTGCGTCGACAAGAGCTTCCCCCGCTACTTCGCGGAGATCGACAGCATGAGTCTTGAGTCGCAGGTGCGCGCCGATCAAATCGAGGTGATCGCAGTGGACGGGCCTGCCGCGTCGGGCAAGTCTTCGGTCGCGCGGCGGCTCGCGTCGACGTGGAGCAAGGGCCGGCCGCTCGCCGAGTGCTACCTCGACACCGGCGCGATGTACCGGTGCGTCGCGGCGGTCGAGCGTGCCGAGGCCCAACGCCGAGGCGTCGAGCGCCTGGACGACGACGAGGTCGCTCAGATGGCGCGCGACATCGCCATCAGCTTCAGCTACACGCCCGACGTGCCCACGACCCAGACGGTGACCGCGAACGACGCGGAGGTCACCGACACCATTCGCATGCCAGCGATAGATCGTCGGGTGAGCGCGATCGCAGCGCTGCCATCGGTGCGCACCGCGCTCGTCGCAAACCAGCGAGCCTGGATCGCCAGGCACACAGACCGACCTGGCGACGAGTTTTGGGTGGTCGTCGAAGGACGAGACATCGCGAGCGTCGTAGCGCCCGACGCGGGCATCAAGCTGTTCCTCACTGCCAGTCACGAAGAACGTGCCCGGCGTCGAGGGGCGCAGATAGAGCACGGCGCGCCGGACACCGCGCAAGCCCACCAAGACGTCGTGTCGGCCGACCTGATCGGACGTGACGTCACCGACTCCACCCGAGCCGCGTCGCCGCTGCGGCTCGCGCCCGGAGCGGTCGTCGTCAACACCACCGCGCTCGACTTCGATGCGGCGCTGGCTGCGGTCGAGCGGCTGGTGGCGCGTGAGATTGAAGACTTCGTACAGCGACACAGGGGCGTCTGAGGTGAGCGCCCACGCACAGATGCCCTCGCCCGATTCGCTCGCCAGCCGCGCCCTCTATTGGGTCGCGAGTTCGGCCGTCTACGGCGTGTTTCTCGCATACAACGACATCCGCGTCTACGGCCGACACAACATTCCCGACGGCGCCTGCGTCTGGACGCCCAGCCATCGCAGCTACATCGACACACCCGTGCACTCCGCAACCTTCCAGCGCTTCAGCTTCATGGGCAAGCAAGCGATGTGGAAGTACCCGCTGGCTGGCTGGGTGTTCAGCGCGCTCGGCGGATTTCCGGTGCGGCGAGACGGCTCCGACCGAGAAGCCGTCGAGCTGGCGGTCGAGCGGCTGCGCACGATTCCTCGACCGCTCATCGTGTTCCCCGAAGGCGGACGGCGTGATGGGCCCGACATCTTCGAGCTGCAGCCCGGCGCGGTGTTTCTGGCGGCAAAAGCGCAGGTGCCGATCGTGCCGGTCGGCATCGGTGGCACCGCTGCGGCGATGCCGCGGGGCGCGAGGTTTATGTACCCCAAGCGCATCAGGCTGGTCATCGGCGAGCCGATCGCTCCGCCGCCGCTGAGTCGCACGGGGCGGGTGCCGCGCCAGGCGATAACCGACGCCGCGCACACGCTGCGCGCCACCATCCAGTCGCTGTTCGATGAGGCGCAGCAGCGCGCCGGCACGCCGAACGTGCGCGGCTGACGTCGGTTGAGCAGCTCAGCCCAGCAGGTCAGCCAGCACGTCGGCGGCAGCGACCGTGCGGTCAGACTTCGCGTCGGCGGCTGGCTCGGCGACGCCCAGCAGCGCGTTGATGGCGTCCTCGGTCGCGCCCAGCAGGTCGCGCAGCGCGGCGGGCGGCGGGAAGTACTCGGTCTCGTCGGTAAACGACACCTCTTCGGTGCCGTGCGTGGGCGCGAGCGCGGCGATGACGTCGCAGACCAGCTCTTCGGGCGCCGAAGCGCCGGCGGTCACGCCGACCGTGCCGGTGAGGCCCTCGGGCAGCTCGTCGGCTGAGTTGACGCGGTAGACCGCGGCGCAGCCCGCTTGGGTGGCGAGGGCGACCAACGCCATCGTGTTGGACGAGTTGGCCGAGCCGATCACGACCGTCGCGTCGCAGCGTCCTGCGATGGCGGCGAGCGCGGATTGCCGGTTGGTGGTGGCGAAGCACAAATCGCTGCGGCCTGGCACCCACACGTCGCCGAAGCGGTCGCGTGCGGCGTCCAGCACTTCGGTCCACTCGGAGTGGCCGAGCGTGGTTTGCGCGAGCAGCGCGACGGGCCCGTCGGCGTCGTCGATCTCGGCGACCTCCTCAGGAGTGCTCACCAGCGTGGTCGCCTCCGGCGCGACGGCGAGCGTGCCGACCGCTTCCTCGTGCCCTTCGTGGCCGACGTACAGCACTCGGAAACCCTTCGCCGCGCGCACCCGCACCTCGTGGTGCACCTTCGTCACCAGCGGGCAGACGGCGTTGACGACGAAGCGGTTCTGTTCGCCAGCTTGCTCTACGACCTCGGGTGCGGAGCCGTGCGCCGACAGCATCACCGGCCGACCAGGCGGCACCTCCGCGATGTCGTCGACGAACACCACGCCGAGCTGCCGGAAGCGGTCGACGACCACCTGGTTGTGGACGATTTCGTGGAAGCAGTAGACGGGCGGGTCGAACGCACGCACCATCCATGCGAGCGCCTTGATCGCCATCTCGACGCCGGCGCAGAACCCTCGAGGTGCTGCCAGCAGCACACGTTCGACCGCCACAGAGGCGCAAGGTAGCCGGGGCGCGTTCGTACGCTGGGTTCGGTGAGCGGCGATGCGAAGTGGACGCTGGCCATCGTGGGCAGGCCGAACGTCGGAAAGTCGACCCTCTACAACCGGCTCGTCGGCGGGCGAGACGCGGTCGTCAACCCGCAAGCAGGCGTGACGCGCGACCGCAAGGTCGGCGTGGCCAGCTGGGGCACGCACACGTTCGACGTCATCGACACGGGCGGCTGGGTGCCCGTGGGGCAGGTGGTGGAGCAGTCGTCTGGTGACACCGCTGGACGCGGTGGGGTCGATGCGCAGCTCGACGCGAAGGTGTCGGCGCAGAGCGAGCGTGCTATCGGCGAAGCCGACGTCGTGGTGTTTGTGGTGGACGTGACCACCGGTATCACCGAGACCGACGCCGCCTACGCGAAGGTGCTGCTGCGTGCGGGAGTGCCGGTCGCGCTGGCGGTCAACAAGGTCGACAGCGACGCGCGGAGCGCGGACGTCTGGGAGTTTGACCGGCTGGGCTTGGGCGAGCCGTGGGCGGTCTCGGCGCTGCACGGCACGGGCGTGGCTGACTTGCTCGATCACTGCAGCGCGGCGATCGTCGACGGTGAGGCTGTGACTGCTGAGGCGACTGGTGCCGAAGGCGGGTCTGGTGACGACGCGGCTGGCGACGGCGGGTCTGGCGACGCGGTTTCGGTGGCCATCGTGGGCAGGCCGAACGTGGGGAAGTCGACGCTGTTCAACCGGCTGGTCGGCGACGACCGGTCGGTGGTGCACGACCGGGCGGGCACCACTCGTGACAGCATCGACACGGTCGTCGAAACCGAGGTGGGCCCGCTGCGGTTTGTCGACACGGCTGGGCTGCGTCGCAAGCCGAAGGTCGACGACGACGTCGAGTATTACGCGAACGTGCGGGCGCTCAACTCCATCCAGACCGCCGACGTTGCGCTCGTGGTCATCGACTCGACCGTCGGAGCGACGCACCAAGACCAGCGATTGGCCGAGCGGGTCGACGTTGCCGGCGGCGCGGCGGTGGTGCTGTTGAACAAGTGGGACGTGGCGAACGAAGAGCAACGCGCCGAGACGCTCGAGTCGATGGCGCGGCGGCTGCACTTTATGGGCGCAGCGCCGGTGCTGCGCATCAGCGCGCTGACCGGTCGCGGCGTGCACAAGGTGCTAGGTGCGCTGGCCGAGGCGATGGAGGCGCACGCCGCCCGTGTGTCGACGTCCGCAGTGAACGACGCCATCGCCGCGGCGCAGGCGGCGCAGCCCGCGCCTCACGGTGGGCGGGTGCTGTATGCCACCCAGGGTGCGACGCATCCGCCGACATTCACGCTGTTCGCCAACAAGGAGCTGCCGGCGACCTACCTGCGCTACCTAGAGCGTTTCCTCGCCCAGCGCTTCGGCCTCGAGCGCACCCCGATCAAGCTGCGGGTGCGCCTTCGATGAGCGTGTGCTCTGATTGCGGGCGCGGCTTGCCCGGCGCCGACGACGCCTGTCCCGCGTGCGGCGCACCCGCCGCCAACCTCGCCATGCACACGACCGACCACGGCGACGCCTCGCACACGAGCGGCGACGCTGCCGCGAAGCCGAAGCGCGCGCCGTGGCACTTCTGGGCCGTCGTCGTGGCAGCAGCCGGCTACCTCGCCTGGCGCGTCGTCGAAGGCGCCGCCGCCCTCATCGCCTGGCTGTTCACCTAGCCCCACCGCTGCCCGCGCCCCTCCGACCAGGCCAGTCCCGCCCGCCGCTCGCTCCCGTCGTTTGCCCGTCGCGCTTGCGCTATCGAACCGAGCCTGTAGCCTGACACACACGCCGCGCAGAAAATCTGCGCGGCCCTCACCAAGGAGGCACCGGCCCCATGACCGACACCAGCGTTCTGCTGAGCTTCCACGCGGAGAACGTGTATTCGTTCCGCGACGAAGTCGAGTTCAGCATGGTCGCCGCCGACCGGGCCGAAGACATGCCGCTCCCGCGCGAGATCACCCCGGCGGGCTGCGACAAGCCCATCGACGTGCTGCCGGTTGCCGGATTGTTCGGCGCCAACGCATCTGGTAAGACGAACCTGCTCAAGGCCATGTCCGCTATGCGTCGCGCCGTCGTCGAGTCGTTTGCCAAGAAAGACCCGGGTGGACGCTTTCGACGCGTGCCGTTCATGCTCGACCCGGCAGCAATCGAACGTCCGAGTTCGTATGAGGTGAATCTCGTCGTTTGCGGGTCACGATACAACTACGGCTACGTTGCCGACAGCCATTCGGTACAAGAGGAGTGGGCGTACCGCTACGTAGACGACGAACCAGAGCTCGTCTTTGAGCGAGCAACAGGTCGCATTGACAGCCCCGACCACCTCAAGCAAGCCAACGACGATGTCGAGCGCATCTTGCGTCCCAACGCTCTGTTCCTTTCCGCGGCTGGTGCAACAGGACACGCAGAACTCACACCGCTATTTGACTGGTTCGAGCAAGGTCTCAGATTGCTTGAACCCTCTGCCCGTCATGATTTCCCGATAACGACTACAGATGCCGTCACTGAGGACGCGTATCGCTCTCGCATTGTGAGGCTCATAAGAGCCGCGGACGTTGGCATTGTGGATGTTCGAAAGGATTCGTTGCCGTCCGGAATCGAAGCGATGGAAAGCGAGCGTGGTGATGGTTCAGAACAATTCGCACAGGCTTACGATCGTCTGATGGAGCAGTTGAAGGTTGAGTTCATGCACAAGGCAGTCGGCGAACCGATTGGCATGAGGCGACCTGTCGAATCTCGAGGCACGATCAGCTGGTTTGACCTAATCGCTCCGATTCTGTGGACGCTTGATTGCGGTAGCTGTCTGCTGATTGACGAAATTGACGCGAGCCTTCACCCTATGCTGCTAGCCGAACTAATTGAACTATTCCAGGACGTGCGATCCAACCCGAAGCACGCCCAAATCATCTTCACGTGCCACGCGCCATTGCTGTTACCTGGCAGCGAGAGCCATCAGCCTTTGCGCCGAGACCAGGTCTGGTACGCATCCAAGAATACCGACAGCGGCGCGAGTTCGCTGATACCTCTGTGGGACTACCGCCCGCGCGTCGGCGAAGCCGTATCACGCCGCTATCTGCGCGGCAACTACGGTGCTGTGCCTTGTGTGGATCACTTTGAGATGGCTCAGACCATCGCGTTGTGATGGCGCGCGATCGCGGCCCGCGCCACAAAGAGGCACGGCGCTCCTTTCGCGCTCGTGATCGAAAACGAACCGTCCACGTCTACGTGGAGGGCATCTATAGCGAACGCATGTACATGCTCGCTTGGAAGAGGAGAGTTGACGACACCGTCAACGTTCACATCGATTATCGGTTCGCTGGCCAGATCGACCGCCTGGTCCGCGCCGCCATTGACGATGCGACGCGACAACGCGTGCTGGCATTGAGCGATGGTGATACGTATCACATATGGTGTCTTCTTGACACGGAGGGTGATGTGCAGCGAGTCCGGTTGATTGCCGATGCTGGCCGTGCCGGCGTCAAGGTTGCATGGTCGACGCCGTGCATCGAGGCGTGGTTCGTGTTGCATCGTCGAGCCTGCAGTTGGGGATTAACGGCGTCACGAATGAAGAGTGAGTTTGAGTCGGTGTTTGGGCGCCGATGGGACGATTTAGACCCAATTCTACCGGAGTTGCAGGAGACTTGGGAAGACGCCCGCGACCGAGCGCAGGCGCTAGACCGACAACACGAGTCGGGCACCTCGGACGGCTCTATGCCTGAGCCTGCGGACCGCAACCCAGGCTCCAACGTGTGGGAGTTGATCGAGGCGATCACGCAGGGCAGCACGGAGCGGTCGTAGCGGGGTGCTTGTGGCGAGCGGCGAAGGCGGGTAGTCTTGGCAGTGACGGGCTGTGGCGCAGTTTGGTTAGCGCACTGGTCTGGGGGACCAGGGGTCGGAGGTTCAAATCCTCTCAGCCCGACGTCGTGGCGGCAGGAAGGCCCAGCCGCTACTCGTCGACGGTCATGCGCGACAGGCGCCACGTGGCGGCCGCGATGGCGGCGACCGCTAGTGCGAGCATCACGATGATGGCGACGGTCGGCGACACCGCCGAGCCGGCGAAGTCGCCGTCGTCAGCAATGCTGATCCACGACTTGATCGGCGACGTCGTATAACGGCTGACCGAGAGCGCTCCGAGCGGCGTGCTCTGGGTCAGGTCGCCGGCGAGAAACGGCTCGACGACGATGACGTAGGCGAGACCCCAGATGAGCGGGCGCCCCAGCATCAGGCTGGCGAGCACCGCAACCGAGCACCACGCCACGGCACCGAAGATGCTGCCGATGAGCACCCCAGCGTGTACCGCAGCTGTGCCCTTGGCGGCGAGCGAAGCCGCCAGCATCACGACCGTCGACAGCGGCAAAGCGATGACCAGCGCCGCGGCCAAGCCAGCCGTCGGCACCACCCAGAGCGGCGCGCCCGACAGCCACACGTAGCTCAGCGCGTGGTCGCTGCGCGGCGCGCCCAGCGCGGGCATCGCGAACAGAAGACAGATCAGCGGCAGGAGGACGCCCAAGCCGATCTGGGTGAGCGTGGTGGCGACATCCCAGCCGAGGTCGTGCGTGGGCGCGTCGGGCGAGCGGCGCAGTCTCTCTTCGCTCACCCACTCGTTGACTCTCTCCTGGACTTGCTCCTGGCTGAGGCCTGCTAGCTCATCACGATCGATGCTGTCGATCGCCTCTTCGAAGAGCGCCTGTTCGTCTTCGATGCTGATTGGCTCCAGCCGCGTGGGAGGATCTGACGTCGCGAGCTGGCCCATCAGCCCCACGAATATCGCACCGAGCACGACGACGCCGAGCGCTTTGCGCCACGACACCGAGTAGGTCGAGAACACCCGCGTCAGCGTCGAAAACGCCGTCACGGGAGAGACCGGATGCCCGGCCGCATCCGGAGTGTCGACCGAGGTCGCGTCGGCATCGCTCACTGCCGTCCCCCGACGATGTAGCCGAACACCTCTTCTAGTCCTTCATCGGTCGGCTCGACCGCGCGCAGCTTGGCTTCGGCACGCACAGCCGCCGGTGCCAGCTCGCGACCGAACGTCTCGGGGTCGCTGATGTCGACCGCCACCTTGTCGTCGACGAGGCTGACGCCCAGCACGCCGTTTATCGCCATCAACCCGGCCGCCAGCTCGCGCGGCCGGTCGGTGGTGATGGACGTCTGATACGGCTTGTTCGCCATCAGTCGTCGCAGCGCCCGGTAGTCGCCCGTGGCGGCGACACGACCAGCGGCGATTACCACCACGTTGCTGCCGATGCGTTCAAGCTCATCGAGCACGTGGCTCGACACCAGCACCGTGACGCCGTCGGCACCCAGCTCGCGCAGCAAGCCGATCGTGTGACGCCGCTGCAGCGGGTCGAGCCCCCGCAGGGGCTCATCGGCCAGCAGCACTTTTGGCGAATGCACGATCGCGCACGCGATCCGAACCCGCTCGCGCATGCCCGTCGAGTACGTCGACACCGCCCGCTTGAGCTTCGCCGATAGCTCGACTCGGTCGAGCGCCGCGGTCGCAGCTGCGTGCGGCTTGGCGGTGCCGTGCAGCTTGGCGATCACGGTCACCATCTCCAGCGCGCTCAGGTTGTTGAACAGCGCGTCGTATTGCGGCACCAGACCGATCTGGCGGCGCACCTCGCGCGAGCTGCGCGGGTCTTCGCCGAGCACCCGCACCGAGCCGCGCGACGGCGACAGCAGTCCGGTGAGCAGCCGCATCAGCGTCGACTTGCCGGCGCCGTTCGGGCCGACCAGCGCGGTCACGCCGGGGCGAAGCTCGAACGACACGTCAGACACCGCCACCACCAGGCCGAACCACCGGCTCAGCGACGCACAGCTGATCGTCGTGCCGTCAGGCACTTCGGTCGCCCTAGCTGGTTCGACGGCTGCTTCGTGCGAAGTCGCAGGTGCCAAATCGCTCATGCGTCGACGTCCTTGTAGCGATACCAGAAAGCGACGAGCCCTAGCGCGACCCACCCAGCCCACCAGAGATACGCGGTGGCCGCGCTCAGGTCGATCGACGAGCCGGGTCCACCGAGCCCGAAGATGTTCTCGGTGACCGAGAGGTGCAGCGCCTGCAAGTTGACGAACGCAATCGCGTTCGGGTTGGTCGTGTCGGCGAGCGCGAAGCTGAGCACCACCGACGACACGAACACCCCGCCGATGAAAAAGACCGCCGCCGTCGTCTGACTCTTCGTCCAGGCGGCCACTGCCAGCGCGGCCGCGGCGTAGAGCACCGCGGCGGCCAGGCCAGACGACAAGATGCGCAGCAACGTCAGCATCCATCCGTCGAAGCCGTCGGGGCCGCGTCCGAGCGGCGAGAGCAACGCCAAGGTCAGCAGCGGCGGCAGCAGCGTCAACATGGCGTGCGCCGTGACGAGCGCCACGAACTTCGAGCCGATGTAGCCGAGCCGAGACAGCGGCGTGCTCAGGTACAGCGCGAGCATCCCGTCGTTGCGGTCTGCGACGAGCACGCCCGGCGCGACGAACGCCACGAACGCGACGATGGCGGCGACTGAGACGACGTTGCCGTAGAGGTCTAGATGGCTCGGGGTGCCGAAGTCTTCGAGGACGGCCAAGATGAAGGGGATCACTCCCGGGATGAGAACCAGCGCGAACAAAGAGACGGGCAAAATCTTGTGTCGCGCCTTGCGACCCAAGCCCAGCACGTGGCGCAGCGTCGCGACGGTGATCGCCACGACCGTCGACCAAGCGGGCGCTCGGCGGCCCTCAAAATGGCGGTAGGCATCTTCGACGATCGTCGCGTCGTTGAGCGGGCTCGCGCCGCTCACGTGCCCGCGTCTTTCGCGCCGGTGATGTTCGCCAGTCCAGCCCCCTCTTCGACGGCTTCGGCGACCGCGTCTTCGAGCGTGCGGGTGGGCGGACGCATCGCGCGCAAGCGAGCGCCGCTCTCGGCCAGCGTCTCGGTGCACAGCTCGCACAGCGCTTCGTAGCGCAGCTCGAAGTCGGCCTCGCCGCGGAGTTCGGGGTGGCTCGGCACGTCGGCGTCCACCGACCACAGCACAGACAGCTGGTCGAACTCGTCGCCCACGTCGACGACTACAACGCCTCGCTCGGTGAGCAACGAAATCAGCTTTGCTCGCGCGTCGATCTCTGAAGCCGCCGCGCCGTTCGCTCCGACGTCGGACGTCAGCTGAATGACAAGCTCGGCGGGCTGACCTTCGCGCTCTTTGCGAATGAGGTCGGCAACCTCGCCGACCATCGACAGCGAGCCCGCGTCGATGGCGATGACGTGATCGCACACGGCTTGCACCTCGGCCATCACGTGCGAGCTGAGCAGCACCGACATGCCGTGCTTGTGGTGGATGTCGCGGATCAGCTCGAGCATCGACCGACGCTGCGTCGGGTCGAGCCCCTCGGTCGGCTCGTCGAGCAGCATCAGCTTCGGGTCGGCCGTCACCGCCTGCGCGAGCTTGACGCGCTGCTTCTGGCCGGTCGACATCGTGCCGATCGGACGAGCCCGCTCTTCGCCCAGCCCGACCAGCCACAGCGCGTCAGACGCGCGCCCGCGAGCCTCGGCCCGGGGAATGCGCCGCATCAGCGCCATGTGCCGCACGAACTCTTCGGCGGGCATGCCTTCGGGCAGCTTGGCTGAGTCGGGGGAGTAGCTGACGAACGACCGCACCTCCGACGACGTCGCGGGGTCGCGACCCAGCAGCCGCACCTGCCCGGACGTCGGCGCCAGCAAGCCCAGCATCAGCCGCATCAGCGTCGTCTTGCCCGCGCCGTTCGCGCCGACGAGGCCGGTGATGCCCTCGCCGACGGTGATGTCGAGGCTGCGCAGCACCGTGAGAGTGCCGAACGCCTTCGACAGCCTCGTGGTGGCGATGAGCGCGTCGGCGTTCGCGGGTGGGGCGTTCACAAAAAGAGAGTGTGCCACTGGCCAGCTAGACGGAGCGGCAAAGGCGGTGCCGCTCAGCTGGTGAGCTTGGCGACCGTCTCTTGCGCGGCGCGCCAGCTGCGGTCGTCGCTCGCCAGCAGCCGGCGAAACGCGACGAAGCCGCGCACGGCGTTCAGCGCGGCCACGCCCGCTACCTGGTCGTGCTCGACGTAGGCCGCGACGAACGTGTCGTCGAGCGGGTGCCGAGATAGGTCGCCGATGAGGGGTCGCACTTCAAGCTCGCCTCCGGTGGTGCCCGCGACCTGTATGCGAGCGTCGTATTGGTCAGACCACACGAACGGCACCGAGCTGTAGCTGCGCGGCGCGTCGGGGTTGACGATGTTGTGCGCGACCGCCATTGCGTGTTCGACGGCGGCGGTCCAGTGCTCGACGCGGTGCGGCTCGGGCCCGACCCACAGGTTTGGCGCGCACGCGACGTCGCCGATGGCGAACACGTCGGGCGCGCTGGTGCGTAGCTGCGCGTCGCAGACGACGCCGTCGGCGATCTCGACCCCGGCGCCGTCGAGCCAGCCGACGTTCGGCGTCACGCCGATGCCGACCACCACCACGTCGGCGTCGAGCGTCGAGCCGTCGGTGAGTGTCAGATGAACGCCGTGCTCGGTCGACGACAGCTCGCGCGCGCTGACGCCCAGCCGCAGGTCGACGTCGTTGCGTCGATGCAGCTCGCCGACTGCCGCGCCGACGACGGGGCCGAGGCCGCGCACGAGCGGCGCGTCGGCGACCTCGAGCACGGTCACATCGCAGCCGCGCGCCTTCGCCGAGCCGGCGACCTCTGAGCCGATGAAGCCCGCGCCGATCACGACGACCCTCGCGCCGGGCGCGAGGTGCTCGCGAATGGCGAGCGCGTCGTCGATGGTGCGCAGCGTGAGCACCCGCGGCGAGCTCGTCGCGGCCGCGCTCGCGCCGTCGCTGGCGTCGGCGAACGACGCAGCGGGCAGCTGCCGCGCGGCTGCGCCCGTTGCGATGACGAGCTGGTCGTAGGCCAGCACGCCGTCGCGCTCGACGGGATCGTCGGTTGAGGTCTCGACCGTCAGCGTCTTCGCGTCGACGTCGAGCGCGGTCGCTCGAACGCCAACTCGCACGTCGATGTTGGCGTCGGCGTACGCGTCGGGTTCGTCGAGCCAAGTCGACGACGAGTCGGTGGCGAGCACCTCTTTCGACAGCGGCGGACGGTCATACGGCAGGTGCGGCTCGGCGCCGACCATGGTGACGGAGCGCTCGTAGCCGAGCCGCCGTAGCGTCAGCGCGCAGCGGCTGGCCGCGAGCGAGCCTCCGACGATGATGACACCGCCTCCGGTTTTCTCGCTCACGAAGCACAAAGCTAGAATGACCTCGTCAGATGTGGTAACCATCAAGGTTCGCGGATAACTACGACCATGTGATTTATGGTTGCGCTTCCCGATCATCACACGAGGAGGACTGACAGTCAAGTGAACTACTCCACCGGCACCGCACTCTTGGAACCTGCCACCGCAGCCGGCGACGCGGAGAGCGACCCGTCGTCGCTGTGGGACACCGGCGAGCCAGACATCGAGCCTGCCGTTGAGCCGACCGTCGAGCCTCCAATCGAGGCAGACATCGAGGCAGCCGACGTGCCCGATGCCGTCGACGCGGAGCCACCGGAGTCGGCGGCCAGCACGACCGAGACCGGCATGCGCGTCGTCAAGCGCAACGGCACCACCCAGCCGGTCGACGTCAACAAGATCGTCCGCGCCGTCGAGCGCTGCGCGACCAACCTCGTCGGCGTCGAGGCGATGCGCGTCGCGACGCGCACCATCTCCGGGCTCCACGACGGAGCGACGACCACCGAACTCGACGAGCTGAGCATCCGCACCGCCGCGGCGCTCATCATCGAAGAGCCCAACTACTCAAAGCTCGCGGCCCGCCTGCTGGCGACGTTCATCGACAAAGAAGTGCAAGGGCACAACGTTCACTCGTTCAGCCAGTCGGTCGAGCTGGGCGCTAGCTGCGGGCTGATCAACGACGCGACGCTCAAGTTCGTGCGAGCCAACGCCCGCAAGCTCAACGACGCCATCGACGACGAGCGGACGAAGCTGTTCGAGTTCTTCGGCCTGCGCACCGTCTACGACCGCTACCTGCTGCGCCACGCCGAGCACCGCACGGTGATCGAGACGCCGCAGTACTTCATGCTGCGCGTCGCGTCCGGCCTCGCGAAGACAGCAGAAGAGGCCATCACCTTGTATCGGCTGATCTCGAGCCTCGAGTATCTGCCGTCGTCACCGACCCTCTTTAACTCCGGCACGTCGCACCCGCAGATGTCGTCGTGCTACCTGCTGGACAGCCCCGAGGACTCGCTCGAAGGCATCTACTCTCGTTACACCGACATCGCGCGGCTGTCGAAGTTCGCCGGCGGCATCGGCGTGGCGTGGCATCGGGTGCGGTCGCGAGGCTCGCTCATCGGCGGCACCAACGGGCTGTCGAACGGCATCGTCCCGTGGCTCAAGACGCTCGACTCATCGGTGGCGGCGGTCAACCAGGGCGGCCGCCGCAAGGGCGCGGCGTGCGTCTACCTAGAGAGCTGGCACGCCGACATCGAAGAGTTCCTCGAGCTCAAAGACAACACCGGCGACTACTCCCGCCGCACGCACAACCTCAACCTCGCCAACTGGATTCCCGACCTCTTCATGGAGCGCGTCGAGAACGACTTCTTGTGGTCGCTGTTTGATCCGAAGAAGGTGCCGCACCTGGTCGACCTCTACGGCGATGAGTTCCGCGCCGCGTACGAGGCCGCCGAGCGGGAAGAGCTGTACGAGCGCCAAGTGCCAGCGCGGGCGCTGTTTGGCACGATGATGCGCACGCTCGCGCAGACCGGCAACGGCTGGATGACGTTCAAAGACGCGTCCAACCGGAAGTGCAACCAGACCGGCGAGGCGAACAACGTCGTTCACCTGTCAAATCTGTGCACCGAGATCCTCGAGGTGACGAGCCAGGCCGAGACGGCGGTGTGCAACCTGGGCTCGATCAACCTGGGCAGGCTCGTCGCCGACGGCGAGTTCAACTTCGAGCGGCTGGGCGAGCTGGTGCGAACGGCCGTCGTCTTCTTAGACCGAGTGATCGACATCAATTTCTACCCGACCGATGAGGCGGCGGCTTCCAACGACCGGTGGCGCCCGGTCGGGCTCGGCGTGATGGGGCTACAAGACGTGTTCTTCCAGCTCGGCTTGCCGTTCGACTCCGCCGAGGCGCTGACGCTGTCGAACCGCATCAGCGAAGACATCTACTACTGGGCGCTCGTGACCAGCTGCGAGCTGGCGCAGCAGGCCGGGCCGCATCCGTCGTTTGCGCAGACGCGCGCCGCGAAGGGAGACCTGCAGTTCGACCTGTGGGACGACGTGACGCTCGCGGAGCCCGCCCGCTGGGAGGTGCTGAAAGCTCGCATCGCTCAGCACGGCCTGCGCAACTCTTTGATGATCGCCGTGGCGCCGACCGCGACAATCGCCGCGATCGCCGGCTGCTATGAGTGCATCGAGCCGCAGGTGTCGAACCTGTTCAAGCGTGAGACGCTGTCGGGCGAGTTCCTACAGGTCAACCGCTACTTGATGCGCGAGCTTGAGGCGCGCGGGCTGTGGAGCCCAGAGATCGTCGAGCAGATCAAGCGGGCCGAGGGTTCGATTGCGCACATCGACGAGATACCCGAAGACGTACGGGCGGTGTTTCGCACGGCGTGGGAGCTGCCGCAGCGGGCACTCATCAATCTGGCGGCGGGGCGCGGGGCGTTCATCGACCAGAGCCAGTCGCTGAACTTGTTCTTTGAGGCGCCGAGCATCGGCAAGCTGTCGTCGGCGTACATGCACGCGTGGAAGGCAGGGCTGAAGACGACGTACTACTTGCGTTCACGTCCGGCTACCCGCATCAATCAGACGACCACCGGGCAGCGTGGCGGCCGCGGCGACGCGGCACCGCTAGCGCCGGGGCAAACGGGCCAGCTGCCTCCGGCCACCAGAGACGAGACGGCCGACCAGGCGGCGCTGGCTTGCAGCCTGGAGAACCCAGAGACGTGCGAGGCGTGCGACTGATGAGCGCCGCGGAAGCCAACCTGTTCGACTTCGGTGAGAACTACGACGACCTAGACGAGCCTGCCGCCAGCGCGCCGGTAGGCGCTGCGTCGGTGGCGGGTACCGCAACCGAGAGTGCCTCGTCTGTGCCTGGCGCCACCAGCGACACGATCAACGTGGGTCGCAACATCTTAGACCCGGGGTTCAACCTCACGTTGAGGCCGATGCGGTACCCCGCGTTCTACGACATGTACCGCGACGCCATCAAGAACACGTGGACGGTCGACGAGATCGACTTCTCCGACGACGTGGTCGACTTACAGCGCCGTCTCGCTCCCGCCGAGCGGCACCTCATCAACCGGCTGGTGGCGTTCTTCGCGACCGGCGACACAATCGTCGCGAACAACCTGGTGCTCAACCTCTACGCGCACATCAACAGCCCCGAGGCGCGCATGTATCTGAGCCGTCAGCTGTATGAGGAGGCGCTGCACGTCCAGTTCTACCTGACGTTGTTAGACACCTACATTCCTGATCTAGATGAGCGTGAGCAGGCGTTCGCCGCGGTCGAAAACATCCCGTCTGTGGCCGCCAAGGCGCAGTTCTGCTTCAAGTGGATGGACGGCATCGGTGCGATCGATCAGCTCGACACCACCGCTAAGCGGAAGGAGTTCTTGCTGAATCTCATCTGCTTCGCGGCGTGCATCGAGGGGCTGTTCTTCTTCGCCGCGTTCGCCTACGTCTACTTCTTGCGCTCAAAAGGGCTGCTGAACGGTCTGGCATCAGGCACTAACTGGGTGTTCCGGGATGAGTCCGCGCACATGAACTTCGCTTTCGAGGTGGTCAACACGATCCGCAACGAAGAGCCCGACCTGTTCGACGAAGACCTCGCTCAGCGCATCGTCGAGATGCTTGAGGAAGCCGTGGAAGCCGAAACGCAGTTCGCCGAAGACGTGCTCTCCGGTGGTGTCGCGGGAATGTCGGTAGCCGAGACCCGCCAGTACCTCGAGTTCATCGCTGACCAGCGGCTCACCCAGCTAGGCCTCCCTAAGCGCTACGGCTCAAGCAACCCGTTCAGCTTCATGGAACTCCAAGACGTCCAAGAACTCACCAACTTCTTCGAACGCACCGTCGCCGCCTACCAAGTCGGCGTCGAAGGCGCCGTCAACTTCACAGAAGACTTCTAGTGAAGACGATCTGCCACGCTCAAGGCGTGATCGGCGATCAGAAGCTGGAGCGGGAACTCGATGCGCTCAACCATGATCTCTCGCACTACGCTAACAGCAACGACATCTGCACACCGATGGGTTGCGTCCGTGAGATGGTCGATTCCATACCGATTGACTTCTGGAAGAACCACCACCTGCAAGTGCTTGATCCGTGCAGTGGCAATGGCAATTTTCATGCCTATATCAAAAACTTTGTGCCTCTAGAGAACCTAACGTTCAACGACATCAACGATACTCGCCTAGAGAACGTAGCGCGGCTGTTCGGTCCTAGTGCACACATTACGAAATCGGATTTCTTCAAGTACCCCGATGATGAAGTGTATGATCTCGTGGTAGCGAATCCGCCCTATGCTAGGTTTGACGAATACGGCCGTAGGACATCCAAGAACCATAATCTTTCACGGGCATTCATTGACAAAGCGCTAAAGGTGACAAGGCCAGGCGGAATGATCTTGTTCATCGTGCCAAACAACTGGATGTCACTATCGGATCGGAACCGTCTTCCCAGCCTTCTCAGTCAATATCAGTTTCTCCATCTCAATATACATGGGGCGAAGCGGTGGTTCCCCAAGGTGGGTTCCTCCTTTACGTGGTTTCTGCTGCACAAGGTGCCCAATCGTAAAGCCTTTACCGTCGAGAACCACTACTTCAGACGGAACCGCCTTCTCGCTCGCATGCGTGCCGGAGTAGACTATGTGCCATTGCACTTTTCCAACCTCGTTGATGACATTTTCGCAAAGACCGTGGATGCGCCAGTTGCTAAATTCAATGTCGAGACTAGCTCTGATCTTCACCGATACACCAAGGCAGATCTGCTGAGCAACGAGAGAAGTTCGACGCATCGCTACAAGGTAGTGCATACTCCCACACAGGTGCTCTGGAGCAGGCGACCACATAAGTACCAGGACGACTGGAAGGTGTTCATCTCACTAACCAACAGATACAGTACTTTCGTCGACCAATGTGGAATGACGCAGAGCATTGCGTTTGTGCGTTGCTCGTCCAAGGCCGAGGCTTATGAGATCAAGAAGACACTCGATCAGCCGGCCTACCGCTTCTTGAATGACATGACACGGTATGGTAACTTTAACAACGTACGCATTCTTCAACGATTCCCAGCGGGGTCCATTCACTTAAGTGCTCGGGAGCGGGCGCTAGTCAACGAATTTGGCCGCGCGCGTGGCTAAGGTCAACAAAAACGAGGATCCGCTGCGCACTCTGGACCAGCTGGCGGATGAGGTCAGTTGGGAGGAATACGCAGACCGCGAGCGATACGTCCATGCCTATACCTTGAATCCGAACATAGTAGAAGAACGGCTCGAGATCGTAAAGGTCCACGATGAGGCCATGGAGCAGCAGGAAGGCTTGGTGTATGTTTTGGTAGTGGGAGGCAAGGTATTCAAAATCGGCCAGTCGATCAGATCGTTTCGGAACAGACTTGGTTCTTACAACACTGGCAAGGTAAAGTATCGTTCTCGCGGCACCAACAGCGGTGCCAATTTCTTTGTTCTTCAGTCGTTGCTTCATTTCTCCCATGAAGTGGAGGTGTATATCTTTGCGCCACAGACGAAGTGGTGGCACTTTTTGGGAGAGTCTGGCGAGGAAATATTTCCATCGGCTAAGACCGTTGAGAAAATCTTTCTTCAGCGATTTGTGGAAGAGCACGGCAGACTGCCGATCGGCTGCGGCCAGCGATGACATCGACCGTAGCTGTTGGCTTTACAAGACGTACGGCCGTGCGCACGATGGTCGTGGCTAAGTCTGAGTCGGCGTCGAAGGCGACGTTAACTTCACAGAAGACTTCTAGCTAGGAAGTGGCCAGCGCTTCACGCGACTTTCGGCCACCAACCACCGCCGAGTTGAGAGGGTTGATTGCAACGGGAAACCTGGCGAAACTCGCGGAGTTGCTGCTTGTCCGGCTCGATGAGGAGCCAGATGCGTTCTCCTTGCTCCAACGCGGACGGTTGGCTCGCATTCGTGAGTTTCAACGTGAGTTGGCGTTAGCGCAAGAGGCCCTGTCAGAAGCAGAACAGCGTGTCGTTGCGCAGCGCACAGATCGAGCTACACGATCTCGTTCGCGCGCCCGAGAGGCTTACACCAGCCGTTCAAGAGTTTTGCAGGCTGCTCTAGTGCAAACGATACTGGTCGGGCAGTTTGAGGCCTCCGAGATCCTCCGCCTGCTCGCGAGCAGCGCGAACTTTGATGAACAGGCTCCGGGTGAGGATGAGAGCATTAGACCCTTGCACGTCTTGCTGGCGTTTCTGCTGGGTCAGCTACCAGAGCAGGAGCGACGTGATGGTGCCGAACGTAAGCGTGTCGCATCATACTTGTCTGATGCCAGCGATGGCCAACTGACCTCTCAACAGGCGCTGCGGTGCCTGGCAATGGAATCCACAAGTGAATTTACTCTAACGTACTTCGTTCGAGAGGCACTCGAACTCGATCAGCGCATGTGGTGCCTGGAGATGTGCGTTGAAGTTGCGCTTCTGAACGGATTGATCTCACACCGAGGCCTAGATGCGCTGCGGCGACTGGCTGCGCTGTTGGATGTTCCCGTGACGGCGGTAGATGAACTACTGGAGTCTGTGCGGCGGAGGTCCGCTAGCTCAGATGACCGAGCCGGTGACGATTCGACAGGGCAGAGGTCGAAGGCGCGGAGTGACGGTCCAACCAGGACCCTCCGCAAGCGAGAGCAGGCCTGCGACCTGCTGGGCGTCGCGCATGATGCTGATGTGCACACGATTCGTGCCGCTCGCAATCGTCTTGCTCGTCAGCACCATCCGGATGGAGCATCTGAGTACGAGAAAGCAGCGGCTACGGCGCGTATGAGTGAGATCAATGCGGCCTATCAGCTGTTGGTGGGCGTCCGTGAGACATAACCCGAGCGATGGCGATGGGGGGAGTGGTGAGGCTGGCGCGGACGTCGGCTTCGAGGGAGGCGAGCTGGGTGGCGATGGCGGGGTTGGCGAGGAAACGTTGGCGGAGGGCGTCGTCGAGTAGCTCGTGCATCCAGCGGACGCGCTGTTCGCGGCGGCGTTCATCGCGGTCGCCGGAGGCGTCGGTTGCGGCTCGGTGCGCTTCGATGTGTTCCAAGCGGTCGAGAAGATCTCGTTCGGCGCGGACGATCCGCTGCGCTGGAAGCTCGAAGGTCACTCGGCAGCCCAGGCGTTCTTTGCCGCCGAGCGTGCGATTGCAGCCGCCTACCGCGTGGGCGATGTCGCCTTCCAGTCGCCATTGGAGGTCACCGTCCCGCAGATTGAGACGAGCACCGGCGGGACTACGCGAGGCGTGCTCTCGCAGGCGCTCGCCGACGCGGAGACGGCCGGGACGGCCGCCAGCGTCTCCGGTGACAGCAGTCCGTCGGTCGTCGACGTCGACGGTCGGCGAGGAACTCGTCGTAAAGACATCGAGCTATTCGCCAGTTAACGCTGCCAGTTCACAGCCAGGGTGGATGGCGGCGGTCCCTACTCAGGGCCCAGGCAAGTCGATGCCCGCACCCATGCGGCAGCGGCGTCTTCGCCGGTGGTGACCTAGCGTCGGAACATGAGTGGGTCTCAAGCAGCAATGATCGACCGCACCTAGTTCATCATGGGCGAGAGCGAAGAGGTCACGCTCCCATCAGTAAGTCGAACGCCGCGTTCAACTCGCTGGTCCGCTTTGTTGCGGCGGCGCGCTCATGGTCGGGTGCCAGGTCGGGGTGGTGCTTGCGCACCAGCCGCCGGTGCGCCAATCTGATCGTGGCGGCATCCGCACCGGACTCGATGCCGAGAGTCAAGTATGCGGCGTCGCGCTCAGTGCGCTTGCGTTCCGCGCGGCTACGGTGCTGTGAACGCCCGTCATTGCCTGAGCCAGAATCGGCGCTCTCGCCCGCGCTGGAACGAGCGAACAGCGACAGCAGGTTGTCAAGGGTGCCGAGCGGCAAACTCATCGACACTGCGACATCGCGCAGGATTTCCATCTCGGAACCAGATATGTCCCCGTCGAGCATTGCGACGTCAAACGCCAAACGAAATAACGCTAGGCGCATCTCATGCGGAACCAAAATCCAACCCTCGTCTAACTTTGCATCGAAAAGACCTGGGTCTCGTAGCATTTGGCCGACTACAACAGCGTCGAACTTACCATCTGACAGACTCGCCAGAACGGTCATCGCGTAAAGCCACTCGCTGCTAAGGTAGGTGTGTGCCTCAAGAATGCGCTTGAGGACTCGGGCGGCCAGTATGAAGCCTCGCGAGATGTGGTCCTCCTCGCCGCAATCAACGTGCGCGTGCCGCCCATCGCGCCTTGAGGCATCATGCCGTGATGTCGCGTCTGTGTGCGTGTGCGCCGTGCGATGGTGCTCACGCGGTATTGATGTACCACCGGACGTTTGCCCATCTTAACGATTGGGCGTGCGATCCTTCAATCTGCTCGTCACTATTGCTTGAATAATGACTCCAATGATGAGACCCCATAGCCCCAACGACACCAAAGCGCCGTACCCCTCCAAGTAGCAGTCAGTACGAAATCATGGTGGTCGTGACTGACACTTCTCTCAATCTACGACATAACCTATCAAAGAACCGAGGCCAGTAAAGACGAGGAAGATCAACTTGTGCATGCTGGTTCCTGAAACCGCAACGATTGACGTGCGCTGGTGCCAGAATCACCTTGTCGCGCATCGCGGTCTGATTGCCTAATCATGTTTCCTCATTTGCGAGGCAGCAGCGCGCCCGCCGCGCTCGGCGAGCCATCGATCCGCCACTCGCGATACATCTGCGAGTGCCTGCGTTATTCCGTCGGGAGGGCTTCCATCGTTCATAAGTTGGCTCTCTTCGACCGTGTCACTTCGTTCATAGCGCAAAGGCGTTCAATGCGTTCGGCAATCTCGGCTTGGGTCTCGTCGCGGGGAACATAGCTATCGCCGATGAGGCCCCTTCGCACGAGGTCAGCCCGCGTGCGCTCCTCGTCCGCGGCGAGTTTCTCTTGAGAGACACTTATTCCGTCGTCGCTTATGGTGCCGTCCCACATGGAGCGCGCCGTGGACTCCCACGCCGAAACTTCCACGTCCACGATGCGATCGACCTTGGGGTCTACGAGATCCATGCCGGAACGAAGCGGCGCAGCGGTCAGGGCCGTAAGGGGATCAATAGCCACTCTTCGACGTCGGAAGGACCCGCGACGACGTCGTGGAAGGGCATCAGAAAGTTCCTTGGTGGCCTGGTGGATCTGAGACTCGGTGAGTGTCTGTCGCGTCACATCCTTCAGGTCTTCCGTTATGCACACCTGTGCGGCTAGTACGGCAGCTAAGTCGGTTAGCAGCTTCCATCGATTGTCATCACCTGCGAAATCGTCTCGTTGGTAGCCGTACGATCCAAGCCGTCGCCCTGCGCGTATTTGCGCGTCCCCTAGAGCGCGGCGTATTACCTGCCTCTGCTTGTGCTCCTTGTTGTCGGTCATCGTGACTGTTCACGTCCATTCAGATAAGTGTTCGCAAAGAGCGCCTGGAAGTTCTTGATGTAATCCTGCATTAGGTCGACGGTTTCGGTCCTGAGGTTGTGCGTCCGTGCTCCTGTACGGGAGGGTGACAATTGTGCCACGTAGGTGGTCGGGCGACCCGGTCGAGTCGCCTTGTCGAGGTGCAAGCGCTATAGGGCATTTGTGCCGTAGCAGCAAGTTCATCGGGCAAGGCTGGATAGGAGGGCAGCGATGGCGGTAGGGGGAGTGGTGAGGCTGGCGCGGACGTCGGCTTCGAGGGAGGCGAGCTGGGTGGCGATGGCGGGGTTGGAGAGGAAACGTTGGCGGAGGGCGTCGTCGAGTAGCTCGTGCATCCAGCGGACGCGCTGTTCGCGGCGGCGTTCCTCGCGGTCGCCCGATGCTTCAGTGGCCGCTCGGTGTGCGGTGACCTGCCCCCAGACCTCTGCGATCCCGTCGCCGGTGAGCGCCGAGCAGCTCAGCACCGGAGACGACCAGGCTGGCGTGAGTGGCGCGGTGAGCGAGAGCGCTCGGCGGTAGTCGGCCACGGCAGACTGCGCGGCCTGCGGATCGGCGTCGGCCTTGTTGACGGCGACGATGTCGGCGAGTTCCAAGATGCCCTTCTTGATGCCTTGCAGTTCATCGCCGGCGCCGGCCAGCATCAGCACCAAGAAGCAGTCCACCATCTGCGCGACGGTCGTCTCCGACTGACCCACGCCCACCGTCTCCACGAGCACCACGTCGTAGCCCGCCGCTTCACACAACAACGCGACTTCCCGCGAGCTGCGGTGCACGCCGCCGAGCTGGCCGCCGGTTGGAGTAGGGCGTACGAAGGCAGCCTCATCGGCCGACAGCTTCGGCATCCGCGTCTTGTCGCCCAAGATTGAGCCGCCCGTGCGGGCCGACGTCGGGTCGACCGCCAGCACGGCAACCCGATGTCCTGCGCCGGTCAGGTGCAGCCCCAGCGCCTCAACGAACGTACTCTTGCCGACGCCGGGCACGCCGCTGATGCCGACCCGCTGCGCGCTGCCGGTGTCGCCCAGCAGCTCTTCCAGCAGCGCCGCCGCATCCACGCGGTGCTCGGCAAGGGTCGACTCGACCAGCGTGATTGCCCGGGCCAGCGCCGAGCGGTCGCCCGCGCGCACCCCGGCAGACAACTCGGATGCGCGCATCAGCGGGCGCGCTCATGCGGCAGGTATGTGGGGACAAAAACGGGCGGGCTCGGGTGGCTCGCAGCGAGGGCGGCCCGCAAGCGCGCACGCGCTCTGGCACAATCAGGGCCGTGGGATGGATGGACCGCGCCAAGCAGAGCGCGCTCGACAGGGCAGCCGTCAAAGCAGAAGCCAAGGCCCGAGCCAAAGCCGCCGCCGGCGACACGACCGACAAGCGACAGCGGCTCGCCAAGCAGCTGCCCGACACGCTGCACGCCAGCTACGCCGTGCCGTGCCAGACCGGCCTGCACCCGTTCACCCTCATGCTCGTCGGCTTGCTCTCGATCATCGGCGTGCTGCTCACCCTCAACAACCCGTGGCTGCAAGTGGTCATGGTGTCGCTCGCCGTCTTCGCGCTCGTCGCCATCGTGACGATGTCGCGCTACCGGCTGCTCGCCATAACCGAGAGCGAAATCGTCGTCTTTCGCACCCGCGCCTGGCGCCCGTCCAAACCCGTCGAGCAGATCAACCAGCTCGAACGCAGCGCCCCGTTTGCCGTCAACAAAGCCGCCTGGTCGCCCATCATCGTCGGCGACGAACGGCTGTGGGTGCACAAGCGCTACCACGGACACCTCGACGACGCCGACGCGCTGCTCGGCGCCAGCGGCGCAACGAACCGCGCGACGAGCAGCGGGCCCGGCGTCAACATCACCGCTTCGTCTGCGGTCTACCGAGCCAACCGCGCCAAGCGGAAGATCAAGCACGGCGGCAGGGGAGGCCGCTAGCAGCCGGCGGCTTCCAGCACGTCGAGCAGTTCATCCGCGTCGTCGATCATCACCGTGCCGGGCCCGAACACCGCCATCGCGCCCGCCGCCTTCAGCGGCTCGACGTCCTCGGGCGGAATGATGCCGCCGACGACCACAAGGATGTCTTCACGACCCACCGCAGCCAGATGCGCTCGCAGCTCGGTGACCAGCACCAAATGCGCGCCAGCCAGCGAACTGACCGCGACCATGTGAACGTCGTTCTCCACCGCTTGTCTGGCCGACTCCTCGGGCGTCGAAAACAGCGGCCCCACGTCGACGTCGAACCCCAAGTCTGCGTACGCCGTCGCCACCACCTTCTGGTGCCGGTCGTGTCCGTCTTGTCCCATCTTCGCGACCAGCACCCGAGGGCGCCGGCCGTTGCGCATCGCGAACGCGTCGGTGCGAGCCAGCACCGCGTCGACGCGCGCGGACATCTCGGGCGTGTGCTTCATCTCACCTGTGTATGCGCCAGCGGTCAGCTCGACACGCGCCTGATGCCGGCCGAACACCACCTCCATCGCGTCCGACATCTCACCGACCGTCGCCATCGCCCGCGCAGCATCGACGCACGCAGCCAGCAGATTGCCGTCGCCGCCATCCGCGACACGAGTGATCTCGGCTAGCGCTCGCCGCGCCGCGTCGCCATCGCGCTCGGCCCGCAGGCGCTCCAGCTTCGACGCCTGGCGCGCCCTGATCGCGGCGTTGTCGATCTTGAGGATGTCGACGTGGTCGGCCTCGGCGTCGTTCGCCCCGAACCAGTTCACCCCCACCAGCACCTGCTCGGCAGCGTCAATGCGAGCCTGCGTGCGAGCCGCCGACTCTTCTATCCGCATCTTGGGAATGCCCGCGTCGAGCGCGGCCGCCATTCCGCCAGCGGCTTCGATTTCAGCCATGTGCACCGACGCTCGGCGCGCCAGCTCGGCGGTCAGCCACTCGACGTAGTAGCTGCCGCCCCACGGGTCGATCACGTCGCACGTGCCAGCCTCGTGTTGCAAGAAAAGCTGCGTGTTGCGCGCGATGCGAGCGCTGCGGTCGGTCGGCAACGCCAGCGCCTCATCGAACGCGTTGGTGTGGAGGCTCTGCGTGCCGCCGTGCGTCGCCGCCATCGCCTCGACGCACGTGCGGGCGACGTTGTTGTAGACGTCCTGCGCGGTGAGCGACCAGCCAGACGTCTGGCTGTGCGTCCGCAGCGACAAGCTGCGCGCGTCTCGCGGGTTGAACTCGCTCATCAGGCGCGCCCACATCAGCCGACCGGCGCGCAGTTTCGCCACCTCGGTGAAGAAGTTCATGCCGATGCCCCAGAAAAAGCTGAGCCTCGGCGCGAAGCTGTCGACGTCTAGGCCCGCGTCCACGCCGCAGCGCACGTACTCCAGCCCGTCAGCCAGCGTGTAGCCCAGCTCGAGATCGGCCGACGCGCCCGCCTCTTGCATGTGGTAGCCCGAAATCGAAATCGAGTTGAACCTGCCCATGTGCTCAGCCGTGTAGGCGAAGATGTCGCCCACGATGCGCATCGAGGCTTGTGGCGGGTAGATGTAGGTGTTGCGCACCATGAACTCTTTGAGCGTGTCGTTCTGGATGGTGCCGCTCAGCTGCGACGGCTTCACGCCCTGCTCTTCGCCGGCGACGATGTAGAGCGCGAGCGTCGGTGCCACCGCGCCGTTCATCGTCATCGACACGCTCATCTCATCGAGCGGTATCTGGTCGAACAGCGTGCGCATGTCGTAGATCGAGTCGATCGCCACGCCTGCCATGCCGACGTCGGACGCCACGCGCTCATTGTCTGAGTCGTACCCACGCTGGGTCGGCAGGTCGAACGCCACCGACAAGCCCCGCTGGCCGGCCGCCAGGTTGCGCCGGTAGAAGGCGTTCGACTCCTCGGCCGTGGAGAAGCCGGCGTACTGGCGGATCGTCCACGGACGCGACGCGTACATCGTCGAATACGGGCCTCGCAAGAAGGGCGCGAACCCGGGGAAGCCGTCTAGGTAGGTCGGGCTGTCGCCGCCGTCAAACAGCGCGGCTGTGTCGGCTGCGGTGTAGATCGGACGAACGTCGATGCCGGTCGCTGTCGCGACTCCGTCGACCGTCGCGTTGACGCCGGTCGCGTCGGCGTAGGCGGCATCCCACGCGGCGCGCCCGTCAGCAGAGTTGAGGGACGGATCAAGAGGCTCAGCCGCGAACGGCACGTCGGCGAAACTCGGAACCGTCACGTCGAAGCTCCTGCGCCAGCTGGCACCACCCCTGCGGCTGCGAGCCGCTCGCGCTCGACGCCGGCGACGGCGCGCAAGTCGAACCAGCCGTCTTCGTGCCACCGCGTGCCCCACACCGGGTCGCGCGGCTCGCCCGCCGGGCGCAGCTCGTCGTCGAAGGTGAATGAGTTCACGCCCACCATCGTGGCGTCGCCGGCGGCGATGCGAGCCGCGGCGGCCTCGCGGTCGGCCGCCACCAGCTCGTCTATGTCGGCTTCGCCAGCCTCGACGGCGGCGAACGTCTGCCACGAGCGCTCCGCCAGCTGGCGCGTCAAGTCTTCGGCGTACCAGCTGCCACCAGCCGGGTCGATCACCAGGTGCGCGCCGACTTCGTGCGCCAGCACCAGCGCAACGTTGCGAGCCAGCTGCGAGCCGAGTTCGAAGTCGGTGCCGTCGAACGAGCTGGCCCACCCACCGGCGAGTTGCGCGCCGTCGGCTGGCTCAACCGTGATCGCGTCGGCCCCGCCGACGGCGGCCGCGAACGCGCCAGACGTCGCGCGCAACAAGTTCAGCTCGACGTCGGTTGCCGCGGCAAACGTCGACAGGTTCGTCGTCGAGGCGATGCGCGCGAGCCCCGCAGCCTCAGGAGTGCCGCAAGCCGCGAGCACGTTCGACCAGCACCAACGCAGCGCCCGCAGCTTGGCGACGTTGACGAAGTAGTGGGCGTCGGCCGCGACCGTGAACTCGACGCAGGCCGCTGCTCGCGCCGGCTCCACCCCGGCGGCATTGAGCGCACGCAGCCAGCTAACCCCGCCAGCCAGCGCGCCAGCCAGCTCGGTGGTCGCGGCGGCACCCGCGAAGCCCAGGTGCGCGCACGCCACGCTCGCGAACCGAACGTTGGGCCAGCGCTTTAGCTGGTCGGCGACGAAGCGCGCCGCAGCAGTCGCGGGCACGTCGAGGCCCGCGCTCGCGGTCACCGCGTCAGCCGCCACGTCTGCGTCGCCAGCCACCGACAACAACGCCGCGACGTCGTCGACGGAAGCGCCAGGCGCGAGGTGAAGCATCGCCGGGTGCGACGCGCCCACCCCCGACGCGAGCGGCGACGCAGGCCTTGACCGGGCGAGGTCGCACCCGAGCGTCGAGCGCGCTATCTCGGCCAGCACGTCGAGGTGCGCGGCCGCGTCACCCGTGAGCACCGGCGCGTCGAGTCCCCGAGCAAGATCGGCTGCGATGCGGCCCGCGACGTCGGGCTCGCCCAACCAGTAGCGCTGGCGCACCTCGGGGCCGCGTCGATTAGATGCCGCGGTGCCGCCCCGCACGAACGGCGCGACGCCCGCCAGCGGGTGCTCGACCGGCGCGCCAGTCGGGCGCACGTAGAGCGGTTCGGTCGTCACGCCGCCAGCCAGCTCAACGCGCAGCGAACTGGCTGGCTCGCCACGCAGCGCCTCGCTCGCTCGGGCCGCCCAGTCTTCGTAGCTGGGCCGCGCGAAACTCGGCCCGTCGAGGGCTGGCCGGTCAAGCGTGGGTCCGTCAAGCGTCGGCCCGTTCAGGTTTACGTCACCCATTGTCTCGGCCCTGTCTAAAGGTGCGCACGTGGCTAATCAGGCTAGTTCGCTGGCAACCTTGTGCCCGTGACAGCGCTAGACGAACACGCGAGCCCCGGCATCAACCCAGATGCGAGCGCCAGCCCGCCAGAGAACGAAGACATCCCGCCGTTTCGCTACGACGCGCAGCTCGCGAACCAGATCGAGGTCGCCTGGCAGCAACGCTGGGATGACGCCGGCATCTATGAGGTCGACAACCTGCCCGGCGGCGCCGAAGCGATGAACGGGGCTACCAACGCAGCCAAGAAGCTGTTCGTCATGGACATGTTTCCTTACCCGTCCGGCTCGGGGCTTCACGTCGGCCATCCGCTCGGCTACATCGGCACCGACGTGCTGTGCCGCTTCAAGCGAATGAACGGCTACGCGGTGCTCCACACGATGGGCTACGACGCGTTCGGGTTGCCCGCCGAAGAGCACGCCCGTCAAACCGGCGAGCACCCTCGCGTCAACACCGAACGCAACGTAAAGACGATGTCCGCGCAGCTCGCCCGCCTGGGCTTGGGTCACGACCGCCGCCGGTCGATCGTCACCGCAGACCCCAGCTACTACCGCTGGACGCAGTGGATCTTCTTGCTGATCTTCAACAGCTACTACGACGAAATAGCCGACGCCGCCCGACCGATCAGCGAGCTCGAAAGCCAGTTCGCCGCCGGCGAACGCGCGCCCGCCGGCGACAAGCCGTGGGCGCAAATGAGCGACGTCGAACGGCGCGTCGAGATCGACAGCCACCGGCTCGCCTACCTAGACGAAGTGCCGGTCAACTGGTGCCCCGCGCTGGGCACCGTGCTGTCGGCCGAAGAGGTCACCAGCGAGGGGCGCAGCGAACGCGGCAACCACCCGGTGTTCAAGCGTCCGCTCAAGCAGTGGATGATGCGCATCACCGCGTACGCCGACCGGCTGCTCGCCGACCTCGAGCGACTCGACTGGACCGAGTCGGTGAAGTCGATGCAGCGCAACTGGATCGGACGTTCGAGGGGAGCGACCGTGCGGTTCCCGGTAGCAGGGCCGCGCGAGCCAGCAGCAGATCAGTCGGCCGTGAGCCAGTTTCCCTACGGCGCCATCAGCGTGTTCACCACCCGGCCCGACACGATCTTCGGCACAACGTCAATGGTGCTCGCGCCCGAGCATCCCCTCGTCGATGAGCTGCTCGCCGAACGCTGGCCCGACGGCACCCCGCGCGCGTGGACCGGCGGCGCAGCCACGCCCGCCGAAGCGCTCGCCGCGTACCGCGCGCAAGTGGCGCAGATGAGCGAATACGACCGAACGGGCGACCGAGAAAAGACCGGCGTCTACCTCGGCGCGGACTGCCTGGTGCCGACCAACGGCGCCCGCATACCAATCTTCGTCGCCGACTACGTGCTGATGGGCTACGGCACCGGCGCGGTGATGAGCGTGCCCGGCGAAGACGAACGCGACTGGGCGTTTGCCAAGACGTTCGGCATCGACATCATCCGCACCGTCCAACCTCCCGACGACTCGAGCGGTGACGCCTACTCGGGTGCCTACTCAGGAGAGGGCCCCACCATCAACTCGGGCTTCTTAGACGGCCTGGGTAACGACGATGCCAAAGCCGCCATCATCGACTGGCTCACAGCTCACGGCTACGGCGAAGCGACCGTCACCTACAAGCTGCGCGACTGGCTGTTCTCTCGCCAGCGCTACTGGGGCGAACCGTTTCCCATCGTGTTCGACGACGACGGGCTGCCGCGTGCGGTGCCCGAGCGCGAGCTGCCGGTCGAGCTGCCCGACCTGATCGACTGGGCGCCACGGCCCGCAGACCCAGACGGCGAGCCCGAGCCGCCGCTGGGCCGCAGCGACGGCTGGACGCGAGCGACCTACGACCTGGGCGACGGCGAACGCACGTATGAGCGCGAGCTCAACACGATGCCGAACTGGGCAGGCAGCTGCTGGTACTACCTCCGCTACTTAGACCCCGACAACGAAGAGCGCGTCGTCGACCCAATCATCGAGCGCTACTGGATGACCGACCCCGACGACCCCGACGGCGTCGGCGGCGTCGACCTCTACGTCGGCGGTGTCGAGCACGCGGTGCTGCACCTGCTGTACGCGCGCTTTTGGCACAAGGTGCTCTACGACCTGGGCTACGTCAGCGGCGTCGAGCCGTTCAAGCGGCTCTACAACCAGGGCTACATCTTGGCTGCCGCCTACCAAGACGACCGCGGCGTCTACGTCGACGCGGCGAGCGTCACGCAGCGCGACGGCGGCTTCGTGAGCGGCGACACACGTGTCACGCAGTCGTTCGGCAAGATGGGCAAGAGCTTGAAGAACGCGGTCGCCCCCGACGACATCTACGCCTCCTACGGCGCCGACACGCTGCGGCTCTATGAGATGTTCATGGGGCCGCTCGACGCAGATCGTCCATGGGAGACCCGCTCGGTCGTGGGTTCGCACCGGCTCCTACAGCGCATCTGGCGCAACCTGGTTGACGAGCAAACCGGCGAGCTGACGGTCAGCGAAGCGCAGCCAGCGAACGACCTGCGCCGAGCGGCGCACCAGGCCATCGCCGCGGTCGCCGAAGCGATGGAGGCGCTCAAGTTCAACTCAGCGGTCGCTCGGGTGAGTGAACTCATCAACGAGCTGAGCCGCCGCGCCGAGCCCGTGCCTCGCGAGATCGCGGACGTCGTCGTGCGGCTCATCGCGCCGCTCGTCCCGCACATCGCGGAGGAGCTGTGGGCGAAGCTGAACGGCGCCGACCCGAGCGCCGACGCCAGCTACGGCAAGCACAACAGCGTCGTGTTCGCGCCGTTCCCCCAAGCCGACCCAGCGCTGCTGGTGGCTGACACCATCGAAGTGCCGCTGCAAGTCAACGGCAAGCTGCGCGCCAAGATCACCGTCGCAGCGAACGCGGACGAGGCGGCGCTCGAGGCCGCCGCGCTCGGCAACGACCGCATCGCCGAGCTGATCGAAGGCAAGCAACTCAGGCGTGTCGTGGTCGTGCCTGGCAAGCTCGTCAACATCGTGGTTGGCTAGAGCTATGAGCACAACAACAACCGCACCCGAATCACTGGGCATCGAAACCCAACAAGCCCACGGCGGCCGCTTGGTCGCGATGGCGCTGCGAGCTGCCGGGGTCGAAACCATCTTCACGCTGTCGGGCGGCCACGTCATGGGCATCTACGACGGCTGCCTAGAC
This sequence comes from uncultured Acidimicrobiales bacterium, assembly GCA_964424585.1. Classification (GTDB taxonomy): domain Bacteria; phylum Actinomycetota; class Acidimicrobiia; order Acidimicrobiales; family Poriferisodalaceae; genus CAYRJD01. The sequence goes on from CAYRJD010000026.1 coordinate 45,910, forward strand.
GAAGGCATCGACGTAGTCGACGTGCGACACGAGCAAGCCGCCGTTCACGCCGCGGACGCGTGGGCGCGCCTCCACCCAGGCAAGGTCGGCGTTGCCGTGCTGACCGCCGGGCCGGGCGTCACCGACGGTGTCACCGGCGTCGCCAACGCGTGGCGAGCGAACTCGCCGATCGTCGTGTTCGGCGGGCAGGGGCCGTTCCGCAACGCGGGGCGAGGCTCGCTCCAGGAGATGGATCACGTCTCTTTGATGCGGCCGATCACCAAGTTCTCAGGCGCGTGCGGCGACACGCAGCGGCTGGCGGAGTACGTCGAGCTGGCGGTGCGCACCGCGCTGAGCGGCGTGCCCGGCCCGGCGTTCTTAGAGGTGCCGATGGACGTGCTGCACGCGCCCGTCAACCTCACCAGCGCGACGCTGCCCGCGTTCCGCGACTACCGCGTGTCGTCGACGGCGTCGGTCGACCGCATCGCCGCGGCGGCGAAGCTGCTGGCAGCCGCCGAGCGTCCCGTGGTGATGGCGGGCACCGCCATCAAGTGGAGCTGCGCGGATACCGCACTGGGCGCGTTCCTCGACGCCACCAACATTCCCTGCTACGTGAACGGGATGGCGCGCGGCGCGCTCGCGCCCGACCACCCGAGCCTGTTGTCGCTCACCCGCAAGGAGGCGCTCGCCACAGCAGATGTCGTCGTGCTGGCCGGCGCGCCGCTCGACTTTCGCTTGAAGTTCGGCCGCGCCATCAACCCGCAGGCCAAGATCATCCAGCTTGAGCTAGACGAGGTGCTCATCGGCCAGAACCGGTCGGTCGACGCGAGCCTCGTCGGCAACTTGGGCGCGAACCTGGGCGCGCTGACCTACCAGCTCGCCGCCGACGGCATCACGCCCGACGCCACCGCGCACTTAGCCGCGCTGCGTGCCACCGAGACGCAGCTCGACGAAGCACGCCGTGCCGAGTTCACCAGCGACGAAGTGCCGATAGACCCGCTGCGGCTGTGCGCCGAGATCAACAAGGTCGTCACCGACGACATGATCGTGATCGGCGACGGCGGTGACATCGTCGCGCAAGCATCGAAGGTCATCGACGTGGGCGCCAACGGCACCTGGATGGACCCAGGCCCGCTCGGAACGCTCGGCGTCGGGATGCCGTTCGCGCTGGCAGCCCAGAAGGCCTTCGGCGACCGACGGGTGCTGATCATCTACGGCGACGGCAGCTTCGGGCTGAACGGCTTCGAATACGACACCGCCGTGCGGTTCGGGCTGCCCGTCGTCGGCGTCGTCGGCAACGACGCCGCGTGGGGGCAGATGCTGCGGCCCCAAGCGTCGCTGTACGGCGACGCGCGAGTTGTTGCGACCGAGCTCGCGTACACCCGCTACGACAAGGTCGTGGAAGCCCTGGGTGGACACGGCGAGCACGTGACCGAACCGGCCGACATCGCGCCCGCGCTAGAGCGCGCGTTCGCGTCTGGGCTGCCTGCGCTCGTCAACGTCGAAATCCGCCAAGACCGTGGCGCGATGAAAGGCTCGACCTACGTATAGCTCGACCCATCAGCACGACCCACCAATAGCCCACCAATAGCCGACCGATAGGGGGTTCAGCCCGTGGCATCCGTATTCACCAAGATCATCGACGGCGAACTGCCAGGCAACTTTGTCTGGCGTGACGACCGCTGCGTCGCGCTCATGTCGATCAACCCGCTCAAGCCTGGCCACACGCTCGTGGTTCCGCGCGACGAAATAGACCACTGGCTCGACGTGCCCGCGGAGCTAGCAGCGCACCTGTTCGCCGTCGCCGCGAAGTTGGGCGAGGCGCAGATGAAGGCGTTCAGGCCTGTCCGCGTCGGGCTCGTCATCGCCGGCTTTGAGGTGCCGCACTGCCATCTGCACGTGGTGCCCGTCGACCGGCTTGCTGACATGGATTTCGCCGCAGCTCCGCCGATGGCGACGCCCGAAGAGCTAGCCGGACCGGCCGACGCGATCCGGGCCGCGCTGGGCGACAGCTCGTAGCGGGCGAGCGCGCCGACTCTGTGGTGCCCACCTCGTAATGACGCACAGCCCGCCGCTGCGGCCGTGGACGGTTCCCAACGCGATCTCGGTGGCGCGGCTGGCGGCGCTGCCCGTATTTGCGTGGCTGCTGTTTGGCGCAAAAGATCACTGGGCGGCTGCGGTGCTGCTCGGCGCGCTCGGCGCGACCGACTGGGTAGACGGCTTCATCGCTCGACGCTTCAACCAAGTCTCAGAGCTAGGCAAGGTGCTCGACCCCACCGCCGATCGCCTGTTGCTGGTGGTGGCGCTGGTCGGCATGTTCATCGACGGCTCGCTGCCGTGGCTGGTTGCCGCCGCGTTGGCAGCGCGCGAGGCGGCGGTGGGCGGCGCCGCGCTGGTGCTCGCGGCGATGGGCGGACGCAAGATGGACGTCACGTTCGTCGGCAAGACGGGCACGTTGCTGATGATGTTCGCGCTGCCGTTCTTCCTGGCAGGCCACTCACGCATCGGCGCAGCAGACGTGTTCTTAGCGCTGGGTTGGGCGACCAGCATCATCGGCTTGCCGATCCACTACTTCTCTGCGGTGCGCTACGTGCCGCTGGCGCGCCAGGCCGTTCGCGAGGGCCGAGCCGCGCGAGCCAGCCCGCCTGGCGGCGCAGGTAGTTTGAGCGCCGATGAAGGTTCCAGTTGAGCTGCGTTACTCGGCCCAGCACGAGTGGGTCGCCGTCGATGGCACCTCCGCCCGCGTCGGCATCACCGACTTCGCGCAAGACGCGCTGGGCGATGTCGTGTTCGTGGAAGGCCCAGCCGTCGGTTCGTCGGTGTTCGCGGGTGAGCCGTTGGGAGAGATCGAGTCGACCAAGACCGTCCAAGAGCTGTACGCGCCGGTGAGTGGCGAGGTGACCGACGTGAACGCGGCACTGACCGACGCACCCGAGACCGTCAACGCCGACCCGTACGGCGAGGGCTGGCTGTGCGTCGTTGGCATGTCTGACGTCACCGAACTCGACGCGCTGATGGACGCTGACGCCTACGCCGAGCACACAGCAGACGAGGGCGCAGATGACTGAGCCGCCGCAGGCCCCTGAGCCAGCCGATGAGCCGGCCGACCTCGCGCCGTGTCCGCTGTGCGGGTTCAACAACCTCGCCGACGCGCGCTTCTGCTCGGGCTGCGGCTCGCACCTCATCAGCGCGCAGCACGACGCCACCCAAGTGCTCCGCGCGGTCGAGCCAGACGCCAGCGAGCACGAAGACCCGCAGCCGCCGCACGGGCCCGAGCTGGTGGTCGTGTCGGGGCACCGCGCCGGTCTGAGCTGGCGAGTGCACGGCTGGCGTGTGACCGTCGGCCGGCACCCGGAGAGCCACGTGTTCCTAGACGACATCACGGTGTCACGCCGACACGTCGAGCTGCGCGCGACGCCCACCGGCTACGAGCTGACCGACGTCGGCTCGCTCAACGGGACGTACCTGAACGACGAGCGCATCGACGAGCCCAAGATGCTCCACAACGGCGACCGGGTGCGGGTGGGGAAGTTTTTGTTGCAATACCAAGTTCCTCACGAAGCCAGCTAGCTGGCCGTGCCGCGGTCGGTGCACCCCAACGGCAACCTCTCGATCAGCCAGGTCGTGTCGCTGCTGCGCGGCGAGTTCGCCGACCTGACCGAATCGAAGATCAGGTTCTTAGAGCAGCAAGCGCTCATCGAACCCAAGCGCAACGCGACCGGGCATCGCACGTTCGGCGTTCACGACGTGGCGGTGCTCAAGTGGATTCTCACGTGCCAGCGAGATCAGTTCCTCCCGCTCAGCGTCATCGGCGAGCGCATCGAGCGCGGCGAGCACCTAGCCGAGATTTGGACGAATCAAGACGCAGACGACGCGGGCGTCGCCCGTGCCGTCGAGCAAGCCAGCCGCCCCGAGTTGAGCGAGCTAGCGCAGCTGCCAGGCGTCTTTGACGCAGCAGCAGACGTCGACGCGCTGCTGACCGACTTGCGGCAAGGCCCGTTCACGATCGCGGAACTCGCGGCCACCACCGGCAGCGACGTGGCCGAGGTTGAGCGGCTCGCGACGTTCGGCTTGCTTGGCCGATCGGCGAACGGCACCGAGCCACGAGATGGCCGCGACGAGTCGAGCGACGCTGGCGGCCCAGATCACGGCGGCCCAGATGATGGCGGCCCAGATGCCGGTGGCCCAGATGCCGGTGGCCCAAATGATGGTGGCCCAGACGCTGGCGACCAGCCGGCGCGCTACGGCACCGAAGCGCTGGTCGTCACGCGCATCGCCCGCGAGTTCGCGGCGCACGGGCTCGACGCTCGTCACTTGCGAATGATTCGCAACGCGGCCGCGCGCGACGTGGCGATGTTCGCGCAGAGCCTGCAGCCGGTCGCGTTGAGCGGTCGTGGGTCCGCCGCTGTCGACACTCAGGCGATGCTCGAGCGCATGGCGGTGCTGTCGCAGCGCCTTCGGGCCGTCTACTTGTGTGAGGAGATGGCGGCAACGCTGGGGTCGCCGACGCCCGACGACTCACCGCACTAGCCGCGCCTGGCGCTCGCACTACCCTGCTGGCCGTGATCGAGGTGGAGCTTCTGGGTGTGCAGGCTCACAGAGACGGCCACCTGATCTTGCTTCGTGAGATGAGCGGCGACGGTCGGATCATGACGGTGATCATCGACGCGCCTGAGGCGCGTTCGATCTACGTGGCGATGGAGGGGATTGAGATGCCGCGCCCGCAGTCGCACGACCTGATGCGCACGCTCATCGCCGAGCTGGGCGGCAAGGTCACCCAAATCGCCATCACCGACCTGCGCGACCGAACGTTCTACGCGACGCTGCAGCTAGAGCAAGGGTCGATGAGCTACACGATCACCGCGCGCCCGAGCGACGCCATTGCGCTGGCGGCCCGGCTCGACACTCCGATCTTCGTGAGCGAGCACGTGATGGACGAGGCCGGGCAAGTCTTCGAGATCGCCGACGCAGCCGACGCAGGCGAAGCTGGCACCGACGTCAACCCGGACGAGCTGATCGATGAGTTCAAGTCGTTCCTCGCCGACGTGAAGGCCGACGACTTTGAGCCGCCCAGCCAAGACGCGCCGGCCGATGCTGGCCCCGATGCGAGTGCCGACGCTGGTGCCGATACAGGTGCCGAAGCGCCCGCCGACGACGAAGACGACGAGAACGACGCGACCAAGAAGTAGCGCCCGGCAGGTCGCGAGCAGTTGCGCGCGACAAACTTTGCTGGCACAGTTGTGTGGCTATGAACTCCATTGCTGAAACTACAAGCGCGCGATCTCGCCGAACCGCGGCCTCCAAAGACCCTGCTGGTTCAGCCAAAGCTGCCCGCTCGTCTGGCCGACGCCCTGGGTCGACCAAGCGTCCGTCAACGCCGGTGGTCGTGTCGACTTGGTCGTCGCAGCAGGCAGCCAAGCTCATTGGCCTGACCTACCGCCAGCTCGATCACTGGTGCACCAAAGGCATCGTCACCTCGGTGCGCGAGGCCAAAGGCAGCGGCACCCAGCGTCGCTTCCACTACCGCGACCTGGTGCGGCTGCGCATCGCGAAGTCGATGCGCGACGCTGGGGTTTCCCTAGAGCGCATCGGCAAGGCGTTCGAACTTGCCGAAGAACTCATCAACGACGACGACATCACGGCGTTCATCATCATCTGCGGCGACGACATCGCGTTCGTCGATCGCCAACGCTTGATGAGCTTGCTGGAAGCGCCAGGTCAGGGCATGTTGAACGTGCTCAAGGTCGCCCATGAGGTTCGCGAGCTAGATGCGAGCATCGCCAGCGCGCACCCCGATGCTCACGTCAACCCCGACGGCGTCGACCAGCAGCTGCTCGCGCTCGACGGGGCGTCGGCGACTGGTGAGGTTTTTCGCGCCGACGAAGCTGGCCAGCTGGCGCTGCTGTAGGAGTGCCGCGGGCTAAGAGGCCTGTTCGCTGGGCACGAAGTCGAGCGCGGCCGAGTTCATGCAGTAGCGCTCGCCGGTAGGGCGCGGGCCGTCGGGAAACACGTGCCCCAGGTGCGCGCCGCACGCGTTGCACACGACCTCGGTGCGCACCATCCCCATTGTGCGGTCGGTGTGGGTGTCGACCGCTGCGTCGTCGAGCGGCGCGTAGAAGCTGGGCCAGCCGGTGCCGCTGTCGTATTTCGTCTCCGAGCTGAACAGCGGCGCCTCGCACACCACGCAGCGGTATTCGCCGTCATCTTTGGTGTCCCACGTCTCGCCGGTGAACGGACGCTCGGTGCCTGCTTGCTGGGTTACCTGGTATTGCATCGGCGTCAGGCGCTCTCGCAGCTGGTCGTCCTCGGTGGCGGTTCGCTTCAACTTCATGGTGCCAATCTACCGGCTGAGCGGCTAGCGGTTGAGCGTGTACCAGTTGAGCGGCTACTAGTTGATTGCCTTGGTGATGTCGAGCAGCTGCCCGAGCGTGTCTAGGCGCTCATCGAGCGTGTCGCCTTCGGGCTGACAGCGCAGCACCGTGATGCCGGCGTCCGCGTACGCCTGCACGCGCTCGGTGACCGCCGCAACGTCGCCGAGGAAGTTCGTCTCGAGGATCAGCTCGGCGGGAATGGCTGCGGCGGCCCCCCGGCGGTCGCCCGCCAGGTACAGCTCACGCACCTTGGCGGCCGCTTCGGCGTAGCCCGCGCGACTGTACGCGTCGTTGTAGAAGTTTTGGGTCGGCGAACCCATCGCCGCGAGCGTGAACGCGATGCCCCCTCGCCGTGGCTCCATCAGCGCGTCGAGGTCGTCGCCGAAACGCACTGCGCCGCCCGCCTCGTATGCCAGCTGGCGGCCGCTCGCTTTGGCTGCTGCTTGCACCACGCCCAGCGTCTCGTTCGCCCCGCTCGGAACGAACGAGGTGCCAGCCCAGCCGTCGGCGGCTTCGCCCGTGAACGCGAGCGAGCGAGGCCCGAGCGTGGCCAGCCAAATGGGAATGTTCGGGTTCGGCTCGAACGCCAGCCGCAGGCTCTTGCCGGGTCCGTCGGGAAGCGGCAGCTGGTAGTGGGCGCCTTGGTGGTCGATCTTCTCGCCGGCGAAAGCGGCCCGCACGATCGCCACGTACTCGCGCAACCGAGCCAGCGGCTGCGCGAAGCGGGTGTTGTGGAGCCCCTCCACGACCTGAGGCCCGCTGACGCCGAGCCCCAAGATGAACCGGTTGTCGGTCATGCGCGCCAAGCTCAGCGCGGTCATCGCCGCCATCGCAGGCGAGCGCGCCGAGATCTGCATGATGGAGGTGCCGAGCGTCACCCGCTGCGTCACCGCTGCCAGGTAGCCCAGCGGCGACACCGCGTCGGCGCCCCACGCTTCGGCCGACCACACCATGTCGACGCCCATGCGTTCCGCTTCGCGCACCAGCGTGACGGTGTCGTTCCAGCCGTGTCGGCTGCCGGCGGGGCCGCCTATCTGGATTGAGGTGAGCATGTCGGAACTCCTCTAGCTGTTAGTCGAACGCGACGATCGAGCCGAGCTGGGCGGTGTCTTGGAGCGCTTGGTCGTAGCAGAACCGAGCGGTGCACGCGTCGCGAGCCCAGGCTTGCTCGTGCGCGTCTGGCTGTCGGCCGACGCAGAGCAACCGCACGTGGGGCATCGCCGCGCAGGTGATGGTGACGGGTGCCGACAAAAACATCTCTTCGAGCATCTCGCTGCGTTCGCCGGGTTCTTCAAACACGAACAGCACGTCGCCGTTGGTGACGAACGGGGTCACGTAGTAGGTGCGTCCTGGGCCGGGTGGGTG